>CAZSVU010000001.1:0-24913 GCA_964610275.1 uncultured Polyangiaceae bacterium
GCCACTTGCGTCAATCGCAACGCGCGGATCGATAACAGAGACCCGCTGCTCGCACACGCCGGACCCCAGAGTGAGGATGAGTGGCATCAGTGAATCGTGCGGCCAGACAGCGTCCGTCGCTCCCGGCCACCGGATGCGAACGACCGAGCCGTCGACGAGGACCTGGCCCATCTTCTCCTCGATCCCATCAGCAAGGTCCTCACGGCTCCCCCACCACGGGTCCTTCCACGATAGCGCTTCGGCAAGCACGACCACCTTGGCCTGTATCTTCTCCTCGTCGGTGCGTTGGTCCCGCAGCACCTGCGCCGTTGCCACCCACCCTCCCGCCGCCACCAGGACGGCCAGGGCCGCCCCCGCAACGGTCAGAATCAACCAGCGGGGCAACTGCGCGCCTCCCTCATAGCCCTGAGGCGCTGTCTCTTGGGTGCCCTTCACGCGACCGTGTCCTCCACTACGTTCGCGGCTATTCCAGACTCATACCGCCGAGTTCCAACGCTCGCTTCACCCGGCGCCATTCCGCGGCGCTGACGATCCAGCTGCGGAGGCGCCACCGGCGCGGTTCAGGCGCCATCGTCTTGACCCCTGGGCCCCCGCCGACCACAGCGCTGCCAACCGCTGCGTGCCCGAGGCACTGAGCCGAGCCGCGCCGTCCTGTGTTTCGACCGCGAGTCCCGCCAGTTGCAGGAGGCTCATTCGCTGCAAGCACCGGCGCAGGTACGGCTCTGCGGTAGCCAGGTCGACCGCGTTGATCGGGACGCCGTCCTCTGCCGCAAGCTCGACGGCGCACTGTCGAGCTTGGGGGCTGGCGACGCACAGCGCTAGCAATTCCGACGCTAGGTACGCGCGCTCGTCGCGCTCCGCCTGAGCGTAGTCGAACCGCTCCTCACCTGCTCTCGACCGCCTGGACATGATGCTGCATCAACAATTTCGTGGGACCGGCAGCGCGCGTCAACTTCTCGGCCCGTTATCGTGTTCACCCGTGGGCGCCTGGCCCACCGCCCCCAGGCCGACGGCGGTCGTCACCTTTTGGTGCCCACTTCCAACGAGTTCGGACGGCAGCCCTAATGGAGTGATTCCGCCGTGTTGCACCGCCGTGCGCGCGCCGCTTCACGTTAACGGCTCCGATCTTGGACAGGTGGTCCCTCCGCGATGCACGGTGAAGCGGCGTTGCGCAACAGCGCACCGATGAACACCCAGTAGAGGAGAAGAGAAAGATGGCACGTTTGATGACGACCGGAGAGGTTGTGGAACGCAGCGGCGTGTCTGCAACCGCGGCGAGAGAATGGGCTGCACGGAACGCCGTCGACCGCTTCGGGCCCGCCTTCGCATGGGGACCCGAAGCGCTGGAGGCGTTCGCTGCCGACCTTGGCATCGACGCCGAGGAACTGCTCGACGACGAAGTTGACGACGTGCGCGACGATGACGACGTGGACGACGAGGCTGACCTCGACGAGTAGCCGGGCCGTGAAGCGAACCTCAACGCCCTGACCCAACGTGCGAACGCCGGCGACGCAGCGCCGGCGGTTCGCTGGACCCACTGCCTACCCAGCAGGTCCGATGATTACCCTAGCTCTCTCTCCCAACACTCGCCACGTTCCCTCCAAGCACTCAGGCGCGGCCCGCCCACGAGATCGGCTTCGCCTCGTAACGAACCGGCGCCGCTCGCAGCGGACGCGCCCCCCGGCGCCACCGCCACTCAAACTCACTGACCTGGCGCCTCTACCGCCGAGCCTATCCGCCATCATTATCCGCTCCTGCGTCGAGCGGATGACCGGGTCGCGCGCGCAGCCGGCACCCGACCACGCTCCGCCGCTCGGCGATGGCAGCGAGGTCTTTGGCCTGCCGGTAGACGTGCGCGCTCCGGCCCTGGCCGACGCGCTTGCAGATCTTCTCTTCTCCGACCTTCAGCACTCAGCCCAGGAGGCACCATGATTCGAGCAGGGCTCTACGCACGACGCAGCACAGAAGAGCATCAGGCTGCGTCCATCGAGACGCAGGTGGAGGAGGCCCGCGCGTTCATCCACCGGCGAGGCTGGACGCTATGCGACCAGCACATCTACATCGACGGGAACCACGGGCGAGCAGAGTTCGTGAATCGACCGGCCCTGACCTCGCTGCTGCAAGCCGCAGAGCGGGGGGAGTTTGACCACGTTGTCGCTAGAGACGAGACACGCCTCGGGGGCGACATGCTCCGCACGACCGAATTGTTGCAGCGGTTGAGCGACTACGGCTGCACGGTGTTCTACTACTTCAACGACGAACTGGTGTGCATGGACACCGCTACCGACCGCCTGACCACACTCCTACGCAACTTCGGTGCCGAGGTTGAGCGCGAGAAACTCGCCGGCCGCACTCACGAGGCGCTGCTTGTCAAGGCTCGTCGGGGCCACGTCGTCGGCGGCCGCGTGTTCGGGTACGACAACGTCCGCGTTGGGGATCATGTCGAGTACCGGGTCAACGAGGAGCAGGCGGCCGTCGTGAAGGAGATTTTCAAGCGCCGCGCGGACGGCGAGGGCTACCGAGCCATTGCGAAAGCCCTGAACGCTGCCGGGACCCCCGCGCCCCGCGCCGGTCGCCGGGGCTCGGGTTCCTGGTCCTTCTCCGCCGTGCGGGGCATCCTCTACAACCAGCGGTACACCGGCGTCCTGGTCTGGAACCGCACCAACCAGGGTGTCTACAGGGCCGGCACCAAGGTCCACGAGGCCCGACCGCCTGAGCAGCACGTCGAGCACTTCAACGCCGAGTTGCAGATCATTAGTGACCTGCTCTGGGGCGCAGCACACGCCCAGGACCACCATCCAGCCGGGCCTCGCCGGGCCGCGCCGGGTCGACGGCCCCGCTACCTGCTGTCCGGCTTTTCCCGCTGTGGCGTGTGCGGCGGCACGATTGCGGTCAACAACCACAAGATCGGCGGCACCAAGGTGAAGGCGTACGGGTGCGGCTGGCACCGGGACCGCGGCGCAGCCGTGTGCGGCAACAGCCTCCGGCGCCCCGTCGATGCCGTGGATGCCGACGTGCTGGGCTGGCTGATGGAGAACGTCATCACCGAGCAGATCATCCAGGCGTCGTTCGCCAAGCTCCGAGAGCGGCTGGACGCCCACGACGCCCACCGGTCGACCGAGGTTCCCGCGCTCCAGGCGCGTGCGGCTGACCTCCAGGCCGAACTTGACCGTCTCGTCCAAGCGTTGCTCCGCACCAACGAGCAGCCCGAAAGCGTGATGCGGGCGATCTCGGAGCGAGAGGACAAGCTGGCCGCCGTCCAGGCCGAGATCGATGCCTATGGCACCAACCGCAAGGTTCTCGACCTCGAAGCCCGCAGGCTGGAGCAGGAGGCGCGCAGGCGGCTCAAGGACTTCCAGGGGATCGTCCGCCGCAACCCCGAGCAAGCCCGCAAGGTGATCGCGGCGGTGGTGACCGCGAAGCTGGTGTGGACCCCCATCACCACGAGCGCCGGTCGCCGCTACCGGATCACCGGTGAAGCTGACCCGTGCGGCGTGGTTGGCGAACTTGGTTCCGTAAAGTTGGCGTCCCCAACGGGATTCGAACCCGTGTTACAGCCTTGAAAGGGCCGTGTCCTGGGCCTGGCTAGACGATGGGGACGGGTGGCCGAAGCCGGGGGGCGTATATAGCCCGAAGTGGGGCGATCGACCAGAGATATGGGGCAGGTTTTTGGCCCGTTTTTGGCCGAATTTCGGGGCGAGTTGGTTGGCCGGGGCAGTCGTGGACGACGGCGAGGGGGTCGAAACGGGCGGTTGCGACGGTGCGTGCGACGGCGAGGAGGCCGCAGCGCGGGGTGCTCGGGTGACGTCGCCGGGCGACCGTGTTACCCGCACCGCATGCGGGCTGGGGTTGCGCTGCTGCTGGTGCTCACACTGGGGTGTTCGTCCACGGTCCATCGCATCGGCGGTGAGGTAAAGACGCCGGCGGGCAAGGCCAAGACCCCCTGCGAGCAGAGCGGCTGGTACGTGCTCACGCCGACTCGGGTCGACCCGGTCTACGGCAGCGCCGAGACTGCCGCCAAGCCCGAGCGCGAGGGCATCGGTCTCTATCGCGTCGGGAGCAAGACCCCGGTGTCCATCCCGGCCGCCGCAACCGATCTCGGGTCCTCCCCGATGCTCGACCGCCACGTCCAGGGGGTGGAACGGTACGACCGCGACAGCGTGCTCGCCACCGCGTTTGGCGGTGCCGGGCTCGTCGCCATGACGCTCGGCACCATCCTGTTCGTCAGCGCGTTCGAAACCACTCGGTCGGGCGGCGGCGAGGAGGAACAGCGCATCAACAGCGGGCGCGCCTATACGGGCGCCATCGTGGGCGGTCTGGGAATCGGACTCTCGGTCGCGGGACTCGTGTTCAATCCCACTCATGCCCAGCGAGCTGACACCGAAGCGGCGCGCTACGTCTTCCTGCCTCCGAAAGATGACCCAGACAAGGTCATCGACATGGTCGCGGAGCACAACCGTGAGGTCAGGCAGAGCTGCAAGCGCCTATCCGGCTCCGCTGCGGCCAAGGACGATGACGACGAGCCGCCCGCCGAAGCGGACGAAGAGGGCGCTGAGAGCGACGACGAGGCTGAAGAGGAGGACGTCGACTTGGACGACGAGGATTCCGAAGACTCCGCCTCCGACGAGGACGAAGGCGAGGACTACTAGGGCTAGACGGCCACTCGGAGCTGTCGGATCTCGCTCGTGCGCACGTGGTTGATCTGCGACCGCGCGAAGTTGAACGTCGGGCTGGTCGTGTGCAGGCGCGCACTCTCCGCGATGGTCTCGCACAAGGTCGCGAATCGGAAGCCAGCCGCGTCGGCAATCTTGGGCAGCAGGCTCGTCTCGGTCATGCCGGGCAACGTGTTCACCTCGAGCACGTACTCGTTCATACCCTCTGTGACGATCATGTCGACGCGCACCGCGCCGCACGTTCCCAGGGACCGGGCTGCCTGCACCGCCAGATTGAGCACCCCGCGGAAACGGGTCGGCGCGATCCGGGCCGGTGAGTAGTAGTCCGTCTGGCCCTCGGTGTACTTGGCCTGGAAGTCGTAGATGCCCTCTCTGGGCGCGACTTCGATGGCTCCCAGGACTCTACCGTCCAGAATGCCCACGGCGATCTCCCGCCCTTCCACGAACCGCTCCACCAGGATCGAGCTGTCGTGCTGGAGCGCGGCATCCGCGGCATGCGCGAGTTCCTCCAGGTTCCGCGCGACGCTGACTCCAACGCTCGAGCCCTCCCGTCGCGGCTTCACCACCACCGGGAACCCGAAGGACCCGTGGCATTCGGCAATGTCGGTCAGGAAGTCGTCGCCGGAGTACTCGTAGTACGGCGGCGTGGGAACGTTGTGCAGGCGGAACATCTCCTTGGCCTTGAGCTTGTCCATCGCCAAGGCGCTCGCCAGGACTCCCGAACCCGTGTACGGAATCCCCAACAGCTCCAGCATGCCCTGGATGCACCCGTCTTCGCCGAGGCGCCCGTGCAGGCACAAGAAGGCCAGCTCGAGACGAGCGTTGCTCAGCATCGAGTACGTATCCACCCCCGACCCGAGCTGTAGGCGGACGACGTCGTGGCCGCACTCCTCCAGGCAAGCCGCCACGGCTTCGCCGGATTGCAGCGACACTTCCCGCTCTGCCGACGTTCCCCCCATCACGACACCAATTCGCTTGTGCTGCATGCTGGCTCCCGGAGTTGACGAATGGCCGACGCTCAGTTGACAAACGGTCGACATCAACCGGCTAGTCCGTGCGCCCCTTCAGGGCCAAGAAACCCGCGGGAACGCGTCGGATTTTCCGGGCTCGTCCCCGAGCCCGTCGCCGGCGCAGCTAGCAGACCTCGACCAAGACGGCCGTGATGTTGTCCTTGCCGCCTCGGGCGTTGGCGAGATCGATGAATCGCGCCACCGCCTCCCGCCCACCGACCGCGGCCATGGCAGGGATTTCCTCGGCACGCAGGTACCCGTGCAGTCCGTCGCTGCACAAGAGGTACAAGTCCCCCAGTTCCACCTCCAGCACGGCCGTGTCCACCTGCACGTAGTCTCGGTTACCCACAGCTCGGGTGATGACGTTCTTCTGACGGCTGCGCTTCGCCTCTTCCTCGGTGATCAGACCCTGCTTGAGCTGCCAGGCCACCATGGTGTGGTCTTCGGTGAGCTGGGTCACCTCGGTGCTGCGCACGCGGTAGATTCGACTGTCCCCCACCTGGGCGATGACGACATAGTCCCCCACCCCCATCATGGCGCTGATGGTGGTGCCCAGGCCGGCCTTGCCCGGGTCCAGCTCGCCAATGGCGAAAACCATGTAGGTGGCAGCCTGGACGGCCCCTTCGAGCAAGCGACGCGCCGCACGGGCGCGGTCCTGACTGAACTCCTCGTCCAGCGACATGGTGCGCTTTCCGCGCGCCACCATGTCGAAGATGGTGTCGATGGCTTCCTGGCTAGCGACCTCGCCTGCTGCGTGTCCGCCCATGCCGTCGGCGACCACCCAAAGGCCCAACTGATCGTCACACAGGAAGGCGTCCTCGTTGTGATCGCGGCGCTGCCCGACGTCGGTGCCGCCGTAGGAAACCAGCTTCAGGGAGTCGGTAGTGGACACTTCCCTAAGGTTAAGACCTCAGAGCGAAGTCCGAAAGACCAGCTAGTCGGCCGGAACGGATTCCTCGCAAAATTCGGGCCCGCCAAAATCCGCCATGGCAGACGCTCGAGCCAGAAACCGCCCTTGCGGTCCTGGGATCGCCAAAATAACGTCCCCCGCGTGGGAGAGGCGGCGGTCAGCACCGCGGTTCGAACGAACAACGCCGCGCGCATGGCCCGGGAGGTCGCCACGGCGGCCGGACGGGTGACTCGCCCCGTCGGCGGTCTGGTCTTCGTGTCCGGCGCACTTGCGCAGCGGCTGCCCGCCACGGCCGAACACATCGCAGCCGAACGTGTCGGATTCCCTCTGCTGGTCGTCAGCGGTGCCGGGGTGCTGTCCGATCAGGGCGAGATCGAAGGCGAGTCAGCCGGCACGGCGGTCATTTGGTCTGGTGGCAGAACTTCCGTCGCAGTCGGATCCGCCGCCACCCCCGCCAAGGTGCGCGACGCCCTGTGCCGTCGCCTGAGCGATGAGAAGACTCGCCGCCCCGCGTCTCTGCTGCTGTTCTCTCGGCCGCAAGTGCTCCCTCCCCCCGCGCTCATCCACATCGCCGACACGACCTCAGTCCGGTGCGTGGTGGGCGCCGGATCCGTTGGCGACCAC
Organism: uncultured Polyangiaceae bacterium; assembly: GCA_964610275.1. Lineage (GTDB taxonomy): Bacteria > Myxococcota_A > Polyangia > Polyangiales > Polyangiaceae > JAFGBI01. The sequence goes on from CAZSVU010000001.1 coordinate 7,218, forward strand.
GATCTGCGCGCGGTGGACGCGTCCGGAGACGTGCAGAGCGGACCGGCGGTGGCCATGGCAGTGGGCGGGCTGAGCATACCCACCGTCCTCCCGTCGCTCGCCTGTCGACTCGTCACCCCCCTGGCACCCATCACCAGTGTCGACGGCTCGATCGTTCTGGGCGTCGGGCGGGGCACCGCGCTGGACCTACTGCAGTCCGTCACCCGCAACGCGGGCGGCTCCCAACTCGTCCTGGCCGCACTCGCCGAGCCCCCACCAGACACCGGCCACCGCCCGGACGTGGTGATTCGTGGCATCCGGGGGGTCGACACGTCACGGGGCGGGCTCGCCGTTTCCGAGGAAGTTCGCCCGGGAATGCTCTTCGGCCTGGCCGTTCGCGACGCCGATGCGTCACGAACGAACCTCCAGCAGTCGGTACGCGAGGCCCACCGCGCCTCGGCCGGAGCAGCGCCGCGCTTCGCGCTCTACCTCAACTGCGCCAGCCGCGGCTCTTCGCTCTACGGCGCGCCGGATGTGGACGTTCGCATCCTGCGCTCCGCCTTCCCTGGCCTGCCATTCGCCGGCATGCAGTCGTCTTTCGAGATTGGCCCCGTCGGGGGTCAGCCCACCCTGCAACTCTTCAGCGGTGTCGTCGCCTTGTTCACCGCACCCAGTTGAGCCGTGCCAGCGTCCACAACCCGCCCCACGTCTTCCCGTCCCAAACCCGGCCTGGCCAACGCTGGCCTGGCCGCGATCGTCATTTCCGTCGTGGGACTGATGATCGTCCCATTGCCCACCTGGTTGCTCGATCTCTTGATCGCCAGCAATCTCGCGCTCTCCGTGGCCGTTCTGTTGGTCGCGCTGCACGTCGACAATGCTCTCAAGATCGCTGCCTTCCCCACTCTGCTGCTGATCACCACGTTGGTCCGACTGGCGCTCAACGTCTCCTCCACCCGGCTCATACTCCTGCAAGCGTATGCCGGAGAAGTGATCAAGTCGTTCGGCGAGTTCGTCGTACGCGGGAACTACGTCGTCGGGGCCGTCGTCTTTCTCATCCTCATCATCATTCAATTCGTCGTCATCGCGAAGGGCAGTGAGCGCGTGGCCGAGGTCACCGCGCGCTTCACCCTGGACGCCATGCCGGGCAAGCAAATGGCCATCGACGCCGAGTTGCGCGCCGGCAGCATCGACGGCAACGAGGCGGTTCGGCGACGCCGGCAACTGGAGCGCGAAAGCCAATTCTACGGCGCCATGGACGGCGCCATGAAGTTCGTCAAGGGCGACGTCATCGCGTCGTTCCTGATCACACTCATCAACATTCTCGGTGGGCTCGTCATCGGCATCGGTCAACGCGGAATGGACCCTGCAGCGGCCCTGAGGCGCTACGGTCTCCTCACCATCGGTGATGGCCTGGTCACTCAGATCCCGGCCCTCGTCATCGCCACGGCAGCTGGAGTGTTGGTGACGCGCGTGGCCAGCGAAGACCCGGATACGGGCCTCGCCGACGACCTCACCTCGCAGATCTTCGGCGCGCCCCGCGCCCTGCGCACCGCGAGTGTTTTCGTGCTGGTCCTCGCCCTGGTACCAGGACTGCCGGCCGTTCCGTTCTTGATCATCGGCGGGTTACTGTACGCGGCATCTCGCGCCGGTGGCCGCCGTCCAGACCGCCCCGACCGGCCACTGGTCGAACCCATCCAACGACATCCCGACGACCCTTCGGCTCCGCGGTTCGTCCCCATCGTGGTGCCCTGGGCCTTGTCGTTGAGCTCCGATCTGCAGCCGTGGCTGCCGGATGCACGCGGTGGACGCGGCTCTCGGCGGCCCGGAATCCGTCAGGCCCTCATCAGCGTGCAGGAAGACGTCTTCAGTCGACTCGGCGTCCCGCTCCCCGCCGGGCGGGTCCAGATCGATCCCGAGTTGCCCGAACGCCACGTGGTGCTCAGCATCCACGAGGTGCCCGCCACGGTCCTCCCAGTGCCGGACGGGATCGGCGCGGACGAAATCGCCGACTTCGTGCGGTCGGAAGTTACGGCCGTCTTGCGCGACCGAGCCGCGGATTTCGTCGGCATCGCCGAGACTCAGCTCCTGCTGGACGGGCTCAAGCAAGTGGCCCCGGCCACCGTCCAGCAGGTCGTCCCCAAGCCCGTTCCACTGACGCTCCTCGCCGAAGTCCTGCGTCGCCTGGTGGAGGAGGGCGTCAGCATCCGAGACCTCAAGGGAGTACTGGAAGCGCTGTCCCAGCGCGCCACGACCGAGCAGGATCCCCTGCATCTCGCCGAGTTCGTGCGCGTGCAACTGCGCCGAGCCATCACGCACGACCTGACCGACGGGAATCACGAACTCCGAGTCATTCTGCTCGACCAGCCCCTCGAGGAGACCATTCGCGACGCCATCTCACGCACGACCGCGGGGAGCTTCCTGGCCCTGGCCCCGGCCGCCGGACGTGACATCGTCGGTGCCGTGCACAACGCCTTGGGCGCCCACGAAGCGACGAGCGCGGTGCTCCTCACTCAGCCGGACGTCCGACGATTCCTCCGCAAGCTGATCGAGAACGACCTGCCCCACCTCAGGGTCGTCTCCTACGGTGAGTTGTTGCCCGAAATCGCCATCAAGCCCGTCGCCACCGCTCGCTTGGCCACGGAATGACTGGCCTTCGGCCTACTTCCGCACAATTTCCATCCGGCGGGGGGCCTGGCCGCTCTGCTCCACCAACTTCCGTGCTTCCTTCTGCAGCAGCGGGTGCGTGCGCTTCATCATGAAACCGCCCAGAAGCCGCACGTCTTGCTGGAGCAGCTTGCGCAGGTACTTGCGCATGGGCTTGACCTGGTTGGTGTGCGCATAGGCATAGGCCATGGCGCGGTAGAGTTGCGGTCGGATCTGCTCGAACTCGTCGTCGTGCGGATCGAACAACTCCAGTGTCTCCAGCGCTTTCTTGGCCTGGCCGCTGCGTGCCCACGCTTCTCCCACCACGGCCCCCATCATGGCACGCGTCTTGGCGTCTTGATGCCGCTTGAGCTCAATCCCATCGGCGAGCGGACGCGCAGCCTTCACTTCGCCATGCATCAGATGAATCATGGCTCGCTGGGCCCTGGCTTCGTCCGCCACCGGTGCCATCACCTTGGCGAGATCGATTTGCTCCAGCACTTCCAGGGCCCGGCGCGGGTCATCCTGCATCAGGAGTTGGGCCTTGGCGAAGATGGCCGTGTGGTCCTTCTGCTTGTAGGAGGCGTCGATCTTCTTCAGCGCTTCGTGGCGCCCTTCCACGGACCCGGCCTCCCGCAGGATGCTGTGCACGCCTTTGGCCTTCCGGGCATAGCGCAACGCCCACAGGAGCACGCCGGCGAGCACCAACGTGACCGCGCCGGGAATGCCCAACGCGGTCGCCCGGCCCGTCGTGGATTGGCTGATCCCCGCAATCAAGCCCCCCACCAACCAGATTGCGAGCAGTGGCAGGCCGAGTCGCAACCCGAGAGACTTGAGTTGGGCACGCCCCAGCGGGTTGGGCATCTCGGCGGGTTGCTGGGTCAGCGGCTGCGCGAGCGCCTTCTTCTTGCTCTTTCCAGCCCCGCGCTTGCCTGCTCGCTCGAGCTTTCGCGCTTGGTTCGCCACGGCGCGGCTATAGCGCTGCGGCACCGGGGTGCGCAAGCGCAACTCCCTTCCGCGCCCCGGCACGGCTCGACCCGCCGGCCCCTCCTGGCGTCAGGCCCGCTTTCCCCCGCTCAGGCCCTTGCCCCCGCCGCCGCCTCCCTTGGTGCCGCCAGTCGCCTTGCGCCGCATTGCGCCCTCGATCCGGACGGTGACTTCAGGCGGAAGCAGGCTGTCCGGTCCGACGTCAGGCATCGATTCGAAACGGAAGTGCTGGAAAATGCTCTGACCCAGCGAGAGCGTGGGGACGGCGAGCAACGCCCCCCACAGTCCGTAGGAATGCTCGCCGATGACCAACGCCATCACCACCAGCACCGGGTGGATCTTGGCGGCGACGCCGATGATCTTCGGATTGAGCAGGTTGGCCTCGACCTGGTGGACTCCGAGAATCCAGAGCAACACCCAGAGTGCCGTCCAGAAGTCCTGCGTCAGCCCGATGAGCACGGCGGGAACGCTGCTCAGAATGGCTCCGAAGATCGGAATCAGGCTCATGACCGAAGCGACGATGGCCAGGATGGGCCAGTACTTGAGCCCGAACATCCAGAAGCCGATCGCCGACAGGATGCCATTGACCACACAGATCAGCAGCTGGCCACGAACCACGCCCGCGAGGCCGCGATCGATCCGTGCGATCAGGCGGTCGAAGCTCTCCCGCGCCGACTCGGGCGGAAGCGACCGCAGAAACCGAATGATGGAGTCGCGGGTGTGCATGATGTAGCCCGCCACCATCAGGGTCAGGAACAGCAGGAATACCGCGCGCGTGACCGTGCTGAGAATCACCTGCCCAACGCGAATCAACTCCACCGCGTTACGCTTGATGTACTGCGCGGTCTTGTCGACCCCTTCCCGCAGCAACTCGGCTACGCTGAAACGGTCGATGTAGTCACCCTGATGGGGGGTGAGTCGCCAGTGGTTCGGGCTTTCTTGAACCACGTCCAGCCCTTCGCGGATCTGGACGTGGAAGTCTCCTGCCTCGGTCCGGATCACCTCCACAGCCGGCATCGGCTCCTTCGGGTCCGCGCCAGCTGACTTGGTGTCCACTCGCCGCATGAGACCCTGGACCCACTGTTCGGCACGTGGCCCCCACTTGATGGCGAGGTTCCTTCCCAGCGCCGGCAGGTCACGAGTGAGCTTCGCGGTCTCGTCGTAGATGCGGGGAGCAATGGCCGCGCCAGTGAAGTAGAGGCCGGAGAGTGTGGTGGCGTACACCAGCAGAATCGCCACCGCGCGCGGAATGCGCGCGCGCTCGCACAGGCCGACCAGTGGGGTCAGCACATACGCGATGATCACCGCCAGGATGAAGGGCAGCAGCACCTCGCGAGCCCAGACGAGCACGCTCAGGATCACCACCGAGCTCACCGCCAGGAATATGATACGCGCGCGCGACCAGCCTCCCCGTCCGCTCGACGGTGGACGCGCGATGGTGATCGGATCGGGCATGCGCTCTACCTCTCCGCAGCCTGGTCAGGGTGGGACGAAGAGTCGTTCGGCCGAAGTCGAACGCGAATGGGTGCGGCTGGCAACCCCAGTTGGTGCCGCCGCACCCGGGCCTGCGACCGGCTAGGCCTTCTCGCTCTCTTCAGCGTCGGCCTGGGCCTCACCACCTTCGGCAGCGCCAGAGTCGTCCGCCTCGGCCGCCGTCTCCGTTGCCGCAGGCGCCTCTGCCGGCTCTGCCGGCTCAGCCTGCGCGGCCTCGGCCGCCGTCTCCGTTGCCGCAGGCGCCTCTGCCGGCTCAGCCTGCGCGGCCTCGGCCGTGGGCGGCTCCTCAGCAGCGGGCTCGGAAGCCTCCTCGGCAGCCGCTTCGGTCCCATCCGGCGCCGGTGGGGGCTCCGATGGGGACGCCATGGCCTTGAGCTGGTCGCCGAACTTCTCCTTGAACAGATCGCCCAGCGTCGCGCTCTTGCCTTCCTTCTCACGCGATATGACCTGCCGTTGCTCGGCAGCGGGCGTCTCACCCACGTTGCGCAGCGACATGGTGATGCGCCGATCCACCGAGTCGACGTTGCCCACTTCGGCGCGGACCTTGTCGCCCACGGCCGGATGAACTCCGTCGGGCATCTCACCACTCGGAATGATGGCTTCGACGCCTTCGGCGATGCGTACGAATATCCCGTAATCCGCCACGCTCAGCACCGTGACCTCGTTCACGACCGTGCCGGGCGGGTACTGGTTGAACACCGTTCCCCAGGGGTCGTCCCAGAGTTGCTTGACGCCGAGACTGACCTTCTTCTCGTCGTGGTTGATGCTGAGGATGATGGCCTCGACCTCGTCACCCTTCTGGAAGAAGTCCGCCGGGTTGTTGACCTTGACCGTCCAGGAAACGTCGGTCTTGTGCACCATGCCGTCGACGCCGTCCTCGATGCCCACGAAGACACCGTAGTCGGTGATCGAGCGCACCTTGCCACTGATGCGGTCGCCGGGCTTGTACTTGTCCGTGAAGACCGACCAGGGATCCGGCTCGAGTTGCTTGATGCCCAGACTGATGCGCTTGGCCGTCGAATCGACCTCGAGCACCTGACATTCGGTCTCGTCGCCGACTTCGAGCATCTTGGAAGGATGCTTGATCTTCTTCGTCCAGCTCATTTCGCTGACGTGGATCAAGCCCTCGACGCCCGGTTCCAGTTCCACGAAGGCGCCGTAGTCGGTCAAGCTCATCACCTTGCCGCTGACGCGCTTGCCCACCGGATAGGCTTCCTCTGCGTGGTTCCACGGATCTTCCTGAGTCTGCTTCAGGCCCAGGCTGACGCGCTCGGTTTCGGCGTTATACTTGAGGACCTTGACCGTCACCTCGTCGCCGACCTGGAAGACCTCGCTGGGGTGGTTCACGCGACCCCAGGACATGTCGGTGATGTGCAAGAGCCCATCGATTCCGCCGAGGTCCACGAAGGCACCGTACTCGGTGAGGTTCTTGATCACGCCTTGGAGCACCATGCCCTCTTCGAGGTTGGACAGCGTCTTCTGCTTCATCTCGTCGCGCTCCTTCTCCAGGAGCACGCGGCGCGAGAGGACGATGTTGCCTCGCTTCTTGTTGAACTTGATGACCTTGAACTCGTACGTCTGGCCAATCAGACGATCCAGGTTGCGGATCGGCCGCAGGTCCACCTGCGAACCTGGGAGGAACGCCTTCACGCCTCCACGAATCGTCACCGACAGGCCCCCCTTCACGCGCTGGCTGATGGTGCCTTCGATGATCTCGTCGCGCTCGCACGCCGAGGAGATCTCGTCCCACACCTTCATCTTGTCGGCCTTTTCCTTGGACAAGGAAATCAAGCCGTCGTCGCTCTCGCGGCTCTCGATGTAGACGTCTACGCGGTCGCCGGTAGTGACCTGCGCGTCGCCGTGGGCATCGACGAACTCAGCGAGGTTGATGGTGCCTTCGCTCTTGCCTCCGATGTCGATCACGACGGTTTCGTGGCCAACGCGGACCACGACACCAGTGACGATCTTGCCTTCTCCTCCGAGCTCTAGCCCCTGAGCGGCATCTTCGCTTGCTTCAAATAGTGCGGCGAAAGATTCGCCGCTGGTTCCAGGGGCGGTGATTTGACTGTCAGTCATCGATTAGTCCAGTGCCTCCATTCCTCCGGCTCGACGTCGCACTCGCAACCAGCCCCCGAACAACCAGAAACGGAGGGCCGCTGCGGCGCGGGTACACGTCGGGTACCGAGCCCGGAGGCGCGTCTGGTAGCGCACAGCCTCGTCCACGTCAAACCCAAAGGCCGGCGGGCATTTGGGCTCCAGCCCGCACCTTGCCAGTCGCCCGTGAGTAGGACTATGGGCTGCCCGGCTGTTCGGCCTTCTGACCCTTCTCTGATCCGATCGATGCCCCCTCGGAGTCCACTGACCGTTTTGTCGTGGAGTCCGAGGGCTTAGCCGCCGGACACGGCAGCCTGCCACTGGCGCAGCCCATGACCTCAGCGAGGGCGGCCGGGTCGAGCGCGAGTGCCACGACCACGACCGGCCCCACCGCCTCAACCCGGAGCCGTGACGCCAGCGCGGCCGCCAAGCCCCCCTCCTGCGCGACGGCGGCAGCCACCAATCGCGTGGCTTGCGCCGCATCGCCGGCGTCCTCGGGCGCGTCGAACACCACCTCGAGCTCTGCCCGCAGCCCGCTCGCCGCCAGGTCGGCGTGAGCTTGAAGGCGCGACGCTCGCGCGAGCAGACGGGCGGCCGACGGGGACCGCTCCCGCGTACGCGCCGCCAGCGGGCGGGCGCGCGCCACGATCGAAATGGCACCCTGGCTGGGCGCTTGCAGGGGCTCCCCGCCCTGTCGCTGCTCGATGGTTCTCTCCACGCTGTCGACTTCTGCCGCGGAGACCAGCACCACCCAGTCGTTTCCGCGGGCATAGATCCTCGCGGGCGCGCTGCGCTGCTCCGGCTGCTGACGCTCGTAGACTCGCCAACCTCCGCCCAGGTCGATGCTCGAATGCCAGGGCGGCGCCGCGGCGTATCGGGTCGGCTCGAAGTCAGCGAAGCGCCCTTCGAGGACCACGACGTTGTCCGTGAGCCCGACGGACTGTCCCGGACGCACGGCAACCCAAGCGGTACGGGCGCTCTGCAGCAAATCCGACATCAGCTTCTGCTCGTCGGCCCCACTCCCAGCGCCCGCCCGCGCGCGGGCCTCCAGCTCCGCGAGCGCCGTCCCCCCCAGAGCCCGCTGCATGCGCTCCAGGTCGATGCGCAGCACCACGTCGAGATCGGCGGGGATGGCGTCCTCGGCCGACTCGAGTGCCGGAGCCGGGGGCGGGGGCGGCAGCTGGCGTGACGCACAACCGACTGCCGCGAGCATCAGCAGCGTCAGCGCGAAGCGCGCCACCGGTAGTCTGCCCGCCCGGGTCCCGCGCATCACGCCGTCCGACTGCGCTGGAGACTCTGTTCGATGCGCCGCACCCGACCCACGATTTGTTCGACCACCTGCGGGACACTGAGCGAGGAGCTGTCCACCAACTCCGCGTCCGGCGCCTGACACAGCGGTGCGACCTCGCGGGAGCTGTCACGGTGGTCCCGAGCCTCCACCTCCTGCCGTATCGCGTCGAGATCTGCCTGCTCGCCTCGCGCCCGCAGCTCCAGAAACCGCCGCTCGGCGCGAACCTCCGTGGATGCCGTCAGGTAGAACTTCGCTTCGGCGTCGGGAAAGACCGTGGTGCCGATATCCCGACCCTCCAGCACCACCCCGCCATCGCGCCCCGCGGCGCGCTGCAACTCCAGCAACGCCGACCGTACTGGCGGGTGGGCACTCACCTTGCTCGCCCCCTCGGAGATGTGCCGCGTGACCAACTCCTCGGTGATGTCTTCACCGTCGAGCCGCACTCGCTGTCCCGTGGAACCGGCCTCCAGCACGATTGCGCCCGTCCGCGCCAAGTCGGCAGCCAACTCGCCGACCCGGTCGGCGTCGTCCCAGTCCACGCCCCGACGGTGCGCCGCCAGGGCCACACTGCGATAGAGCGACCCCGTCCCCACGAGCAGGTAGCCCAGCTCCTCCGCCACCCGGCGCGTCACGGTGGTCTTGCCCGCTCCCGCCGGCCCATCGATGGCCACCACCGGGCGTCGACGCTGTGTCATTGCACCGCCACCTCGGCGCCCAACGCACGCAGGGTCGAGGCAAACCCGGGGAAGCTGGTGCTGATGCAGTCCACGTCCTCCACCACGGTGTCTCCGTCCGCCACCAGCCCCAGCACCGCTGCGCACATGGCGATGCGGTGGTCCCCACCACTCTCGGCACGGGCCGCCGTGAGCTTTCGCTCGGGCCGCCCTCGGACCACGAACCCGTCCGGTTGCTCCTCAGCCTCGACACCGAACCGACGCAACAGATCCACCGTCAACGCGATCCGGTCGCTCTCCTTGACGCGAAGCTCGCCCACGTCCGAGAACGTCGTGACGCCTTCCGCCCGTGCCGCCAGTACCGCCGCGATGGGGATCTCGTCGATGGCCCGTACCGCCAAGGTGCCCCCCACCTCGGTGCCCCGCAGCCCCCCTGCGACCGAGAGGATGGTGCCGCACGGCTCCCCCAGGGTCTCCGCATCGCCGGACGTCTCGATCCTGCCGCCGAACTCCCGGATGATGTCGATGATTCCGGTGCGCGTTGGATTCACGCCAGTACGCAGGGCCCGCACCTCGCTACCGGGCACGACCTGAGCGGCGACCAACGCGAATGCCGCGGCCGAAAGGTCACCGGGCAGAGCAACCTCGAAAGCGGGCAGACAGCGCCGGTCAGTCGGCGGATCGAGTTGCACGCGCAGTCCCTCGCTCTGCACCGGTACCCCCAGGGCCCGAAGCATGCGTTCGGTATGATCCCGCGACGCCTTCGGCTCCACCAGGATGGTTGGCCCGGTCGCGTACAACCCGGCCAGCAGCAGCGCGCTCTTGACCTGAGCGCTGGCGATCGGCATCTCGTACTCGAAGGCTCCGAGTTGGTGCCCAGCCTCGAGCGGCCCGATTTCGAGCGGGGCGGTGACGACGTTCGGCCGCGAGCGGTGCGGCGTTCCCCGCATGCGCGCCCCCCGGGCGCGCAAGGGGTCCAGCACGCGTCCCATCGGGCGTCCCGTCAGAGACGCATCCCCGACCAGGCGGGACGCGAAGCGCTGTCCCGCCAGCAGCCCGGCCATGAGGCGCATCGACGTCCCCGAATTGCCACAGTCGATCGGTCCCGTCGGCTCGTGCAGCCCGTCGAGACCGACTCCCCTCACCTGCAACGTCCCCGTGAGGTCGTCCTGGGACTGCACTCCCATCTGCCCAAACGCTCGCAGCGTGGCCACGTTGTCCTCCCCGTAGGAGAACCCAGAGATGCAGCAAGCGCCGGACGAGAGAGAGGCGAAGATCAGCGCCCGATGGCTGATGCTCTTGTCGCTCGGTAACTCCACGGCTCCACGCAGCGGGCCGCGACTCGGACGCACGATCAGCCGAGCCATGGCTCAACCTCCTGCCGGAGCCACGGGCGCCGGGAGCGCGCTGGCCGCGAAGTCCAACAGTGTCCCCATGGCTTGCGCGTCAATGCCGACTACGAACTTCACCTCGTCTCCCTCGCTGCGGGTCTCGAGACGTTTGACCGGCTGGGGCAGGCCCACCCACGCCGAGAAGTACCCCAGGGTCTGCAGCATCGCGTGATAGTCGCGCATTGCCGCCTCGCCGCGCTGGGCCGCGGCCGCATCCTCGTAGGCCGCCGTGCCCGCGACGTTCACGCCGGGGGGCTCGAAGTTTCCCAGTAGACGCACGCTTTGCATTCCCATGAGGAACGGTAGCTTCTTCTGCGCGGCGTCGGTCATGGGCTGAGCGCGCAAATTGAGCGCCGCCACCATCGACGCATTCGGGTTCTCGAGGAGATCCGCCGCCCACACCGGAATCTGCTTCTCTACTCGCGCCTCGTCGATCCGGTCCAGCGCTCGACGGATGCCGGTTTCGTTACCGAAGAGTGCGGTTCTCGCCGTCAGCACCACGAACCCGAGGTTCTGGGCGGTGTACAGCGTACGTTCGGCATAGCTGCTCTTGACGATGGGAACGCCCTGGAGTGTCCGGTCGCTGCGCTCGGCGGCCCGCGCGATCGCTTCCTGGTCGAACGCGCCGACGGCGACTCCCGCCAGGTCGATGCCCTGCATCGAGTACAGCCCCACATACAGGCGCTGCAGGTCTCGTCGGGGCTCGAAGCCCGTCGACGCCGGCAACGGCGCCAGCCGCTGCACCAGATTCAGCAGCTTGTCACCGAACTGCGACGCAAAAAGCTTCTGCGCATCGACATAGGCCAGCCCGACCATACCGCCAGGCAGTAGCGCCATCGGATCCCGATCGATGTCGTCGGCGGTCAACTCCACCCCATCCGCGGTGCGAAGGATCGTCTCCTGGCTGCCCGAGCAGCCGGCGACCAAGGCCAACATCACCGCCCACAGCCCCACTCGACACGCGCTCATGGGTAGACCTCCCGAAACGCAGCCAGGAAGCGGTCGTTCTCCGCGGGAACCCCCACGGTGACGCGAAGGAACTTCGTATCCCCAAACGGTCGCACGATCACCCCCTTCTGCAAGAGCTTGTCGTACACCTCGCGCCCCGGTCGGTCGACTTCGAAGAACACGAAGTTGGCCTGACTATCGGGCACGTTCAGCCCGAGCGCGGTGAGCGCTGCAGTCAGTCGCTCCCGTTCCTGTCGGTTGACGGTGACGCTGCGCTCGATGTGCGCTCGGTCCTCCAGCGCAGCCAGAGCGGCGATCTGCCCGATCGACCCCACACTGAACGGCTGCCGGACTCGATTCATGTAGTCGATGAGGCTTGCCGGCCCCACCCCGTACCCAACCCGAAGGGCGGCCAGCCCATGCACCTTCGAGAACGTGCGCAACGCCACGAGACGCTCGCGCAAGTGCCGCAACTCGAGGCTGTCCGGGTAGTCGGGGGCATCGGCGTACTCCAGATACGCCTCGTCCATGACGATGATCACTTTGGGAGGCACCTCACGAAACAGGCGCTCCAACGCCTCCCGTCCGACGTGCGTGCCGGTGGGGTTGTTGGGATTGGCGACGAAGAGCAGACGCGTCTTGGGGGTGACCGCCCGAGCCATGGCGTCGAGGTCGTGGCGCCAATCGCGCAGGGGTACCGCGGTGAACGGCGTCCCATGCGCCAGGGATGCGAGCCGATAGACCACGAACGTCGGCTCCGCGAAAACCACGTGGTCGTCCGGCGTCGTGAAGGTGCGCACCAGCAGGTCCAACAGCTCGTTCGAACCGTTGCCGTGCAGGATCTCGTTCATCGACACGCCGTGGATCTGGCTGAGCCGCTCCCGGAGCCGGAACGCCCCGGCGTCGGGATAGCGGTGCAAGTCTGCCGTCGCGTCGCGGATGGCCGCCAGAGCGCGCGGGCTCGGTCCGTGTGGGTTCTCGTTCGACGCTAGCTTGATCGCGTCAGTGATCCCCGCTTCGCGGACGAGCTCCTCCACGGGCTTGCCCGCTTCGTAGGGACGCAGCTGCTCGATGGTGGGCGTGACTAGACCGCGCATGGCGCGCGCGAGAGTAATGCAACGACAACACCCCGCGAAACCGATCCCTTCGGGAGCCTCTGCGGGACGGTCACTTGCCGCCGCAGCCCACCGCCTGCCGCCCGACGCTTCCGACCTGCCCAGGACCAGCCTTCGGGGCTCGGACCCGACAGGTGGCTCACGCCGGTGCCGCCGAGGCCCCGGCCTTGCTTCCGCTCGAGCTCGGCTTGCTCTCTGTCTTCTTCTCCGACGACTTTGGAGTCGATTCAGGGCTCTTGGCCGGTGAGCCGGAGTGACTACTGGGCTTGCCGTTCTTCCCGCCGGATGACGAATAGCCGTCGGCGTACCAGCCACCACCCTTCAGAATGAATCCCGACCCACCCGAGATCAGCCGCTTGGCAGTGCTTCGCTTGCAAACCGGACATTTCTTTAATGGTTTCGAGCTTATAGGCTGTTCAGCCTCCCACTCGTGGCCGCAGGCGCTGCATTGATACTCGTAGGTCATGGCGCTGGCTCTCAGATGTGTCCTCCGCGCAGCCTTGTCAACATTCGCGCGGTTCCGGACGCTCGGAGGGGGACCTTTCCGTAGCTCAAAACGCCGCGGACTGCTCTTCAAAAAAGCGCCGACCCCGGCAGAATCGCTGATTTATGCACCTCGGCCGGGCCATTAGCGTCATTCAAGGCTTGTAAGCGTGTGTTCAGAGGTGTACCAGTGTGCAGTAGGCTCTTATCGCCATACATGACGCGACGTGACGCTTCATGTCTTGCCCTGCCGCACTGACTGGCAGCGTGGGCAATTCTGCTATCCATAGCCTCTGAGGGGCAGACCCCACTCCAATGCACATCAAGCAGCTCGAAATCATCGGGTTCAAATCGTTCGTCGATCGCAGTGTGGTCCACTTCGACCAAGACGTGATCGGCATCGTCGGCCCCAACGGCTGCGGCAAGTCGAACATCGTCGACGCCATCCGCTGGTGCATGGGAGAGCAGAGCGCCAAGCACCTCCGCGGCAAGGCCATGGAGGACGTGATCTTCAACGGCTCCGAGTCGCGGGGACCGCACGGGATGGCCGAGGTCACACTCACGTTCGACAACAGCGACCCGGTGCAGGCCGCCCAGCTGCCGGCCGAATATCGCGACTACCCCGAGCTCGCCATCTCTCGACGGCTGTTCCGGGACGGCACCAGCGAGTACCTGATCAACCGGACCCAGGTCCGTCTGCGCGACGTGACCGAGCTCTTTCTCGGCACGGGGGTGGGCACCAAGGCGTACTCCATCATCGAACAGGGACGCATCGGGCAGATCGTCAGTGCCCGTCCTGAAGACCGCCGCGTCTACATCGAAGAGGCCGCTGGCATCACCAAGTACAAGCAGCGTCGGCGCCAGGCCGAACGCAAGATGGAGCTCACCCGCCAGAACCTGCTCCGCATCACGGACATCGTCACGGAGGTGGAACGCTCGCGCAACTCCTTGCGCCGCCAAGTGGCCAAGGCCGAGAGGTTCCTCCGCTATCGGTCCGAGCTCGAGGACTTGGAGCTACACGCCGCGTCCCACCAGCTGCTCGAATACATCGTGACCGGCCGGGCCACGCGAGAACAGCTGGCGGCCACGGCCACACAGGCCGACGGGGCCCGCCACCAGCTCAAGGAGGCAGAGGCCGGGCTAGACGCCGCGCGGGACGAGTCCACCGTGATCGAGAACCGCGCGGACGAGGCCACACAAGCTGCTTTCCAGGCCGACAACGAGGTGACGGCGCTCCACTCCGAGATTTCCCACGCGCGTGAGCGCCTGGAGGCCCTGACCCTTGCCGAGCAGAGCAAGCGCAAGGAGTCCACCCTCATCTCCGAGCAGTTGGAGCAGCTGGAGAACGAGAACAGCACGCTGGGCAGCCAAATCGAGAGCCTGGAAACCGAAGAGGCCGTGCGCGAGACCGATGCCGCCGGCGAGAACGACGCCCTGGCGTCGCTGCGCGCCCAAGAAGCAGAAGCCAACGGTGAGGTCCAGGGACTGCGGGACGAGGCCGCCAACCTGGCAGCGCAATCGGCGGCCCTGGAGGCGCGCATCGACGGTTTGGAGAACCGTTTGCTCGATTCCCGTTCCCGACGCGATCGCCTCGGCAACGAGCTCGAGGACTTGGACGGAGAGGTCGCCAACCTGCATGCGTTGGAAACCGCGCTGGCTCGCAGCGTGACCGAGCTAGCCGAAGGCAAGCGTCTCACGGCCGAGGAGCGCGAGAACCTCGAACGCGAGATGCAGGAGTTGCGCGCCCACCTCATGGAAAGTGAGCGGGCGGTGGACTCCGCCAAGAACGAGCTCGGCCTCAAACGCAATCGACTGCGCGCTCTCACGGATCTGCACCGACGCCTGGAGGGGGTCGACGCCGGAGTACGAGCCCTCCTCTCCCGGGATGATCCAACCATCCAGGGGCTCTTCGCCGACCGGCTTCAGGTCCCCGAGGAGCTGACCGCAGCGCTGGCCGGTCTCTTGGGCGAACGCCTTCAGTACGTCATCGTGTCCGACCCGTTGCGCGGCTTGCAGCTCCTCGACGAGTTACGCCAAGCCGAGCGCGGCCGGGCCCACGTGGTGGCCGCCCGCCCCTTCCACGTCGCCGGGTCGGTGCGGCGCGCGCCCGAGCGCCCGGGGGTGGTGGGATTGTTGGCGGACCGGCTCGAGTATGCGGTCCGGGACGAACCCTTGGTGCGTTCGCTGGTCGGCGACGCCGTCGTCGTCGAGACCCCGGAAGACGCGCTGCGTTTCGTCTCCGACACGCCGGGTTCGACCGCCGTGGCCTTGGACGGCACCGTGGTGCGCCCCAATGGCGTGGTCAGTGGCGGCAGCGGAGACGACGTGGCATCGGCCATGGTCGAACAGAAGCGCGAGATGCGCACGCTCGAAGCGGAGGTGGCACGCCTCACCACCAACGAGCAGCGCCTGGTCAACCACCACCAGAGCCTGCGTGCCCGCATGACCGAGGTCGGTACCTCGCTGGATCGCGCCCGGCAGGGCGCCCATGAAGGTGAGCTGGCTCACACCCGCGCTGACAAGGACCTGGCGCGCACGCGGGGCGAAATCGAGCGCAGTGAGGCGCGCCGCGTCACCATCCAGAACGAGATCGCCGAACTCGACCAGCTCATCGACGACACCACGGCGGCCGAAAGCGACGCCCGGCGTGACCTCGACTCCGTTCGCACCGAAGGCGAGCACCTGGCCCACAAGCTCACCAAGGCAGAAGAGCTGGCGGCCGCCTGGAAGGATCGGGTCGAGGGTCAGGCTGCTCTGGTGGCCGATCGGCGCGTACGGCTCGCCCAGATCCGCGAGCAACTCGAGTCGCACCGCTCCATGCGCGAACGCATCGTCCATTCCATCTCCGAAAAGCAGGTTCGCGCAGAACGTCTCGACGAGGAACTCGTCGAGACCGCCGCGGCCTTCGGGGAAACGGCCGGCGGTCTACTCGTCGCCATCGAGTCCCGGATCGAGGCGGCTGAAGCCGCAGCCGAAGCGCACCAGCTGCTCCGAGAAGCCGACGAGCTCAGAAACCAAATCCGCAACGCCTTGGGCATTCGCGAGGCGGAAATCCGCGAGCTGCGCAGCGAGCTGGAAGCGTTGGACGAAGCGAAGCACCACCACGAGATGTCCGTCCAGCGCATCGACAGCGACCACACCCACCTGCTTGCAGACATCCAACGTCGCTTCCGTGGACTGCAGCTGCCGCGAGTGGTCGGGGACTACCACGCCCGTCCCGTCCCGGACGAAGCACAGACCCGGCGCATCCAGGAGCTCACGCAGCTCTTGGATCGCATGGGCTCGGTCAACCTCGAGGCCAAGCGCGAGTTCGACGACGCCGACCAGCGCTTCACCACGCTCAGCGGTCAGAAGGAAGACATCGAGAAGGCGCTGCTGGACCTGGAGCGCGCCATCAAGCACATGAATCGGGAGTCACGTCGGCGCTTCCGCGACACCTTCCAGGTCGTCAACGAGCTGTTCAAGGAGACCTTCACGCGTCTGTTCCATGGAGGGCGCGGTGAGCTCCGCTTGACGGATCCGGAGGATCTCCTGAACACTGGTGTCGACATCATCGCCCAGCCTCCGGGCAAGCGGCTCGGCAACATCGAGCTGATGAGCGGCGGCGAGAAGGCACTGACCGCGGTGGCGCTGATCTTCTCCATCTTCCAGCACAAGCCCTCCCCGTTCTGCATCCTCGACGAGGTCGATGCGCCGCTGGATGACGCCAACGTGGCTCGCTACAACGATGCCATCCGCAATATGACGGACAATTCGCAGTTCATCGTGATCACCCACACCAAGACCACGATGGAGCGTGCCGACGTGCTCTACGGGGTCACCATGGGGGAACCGGGCGTCTCGCGACTGGTCAGCGTTCAGGTCAACCAGGATGCCAGGCAGCGCAGCGCCACCACCGGCGCGCGTCTCGCCTCGGCTCGTCCCGTCTCGCCGCCCGAGCCGGAGGCCCGGGCGGCTGACACGCAGGTGGCATAAGTCGCCGAGCGCAGCTCGGCGGCCTCAGGACCAGCCCGCAAGCAAAGCTTGCGGGCTTCCCTACGCCCACGCCGTTCCCACGCCGTCCCCACCCCGAGATGCGCGACACTGGGATTCTGTGGATAGCCTGGTGTGACGCGTCTTGGCGGTAAGCCGCTGAAGCGCGTCGGGGCGCTTCTCGTGGTGGAGCAGCCGGGGGGGACGGCTTTGCGTAAGGAAGCCGCCGAGCTGCTGCTCGGCGGCTGTTTCTGAATCCCAGTGTGGCGCTTCCTGTTCTGAAGCAGAATAGGTGGACGGACCTTTTGTAAGAAAGCCCGCGAGCTCTGCTCGCGGGCTGACTCGCGAAGACAAACGTCTACCGTGGCGCTCTGCGCGCGTGTCCGGTCTTCGGTTGAAAGAAGGGCGCACCAATCCCGCCGCGGGTTCACGCGCGGGTCGGGTCGTCCCCAGAGTGAAGGGCGCAAAAAACCTGACGCCGGACTGCGCCCATTCAGGATTGGATACTCTTAGCGGAGAACCGCTCGAGCAGAAGCAAGGCGTCTGCCGAGGTGGCGCGCCGACGAGACCCCCTGCCTCGCCGGCGCTCGTGCCACTTCAGCGCAATCAGCCTAGATCAGCCGCC
>CAZSVU010000001.1:25013-77658 GCA_964610275.1 uncultured Polyangiaceae bacterium
TCGCCGGTGTCGCCGCCAGAAGAAGTGCTGCCGCCAGTGGTGCCGGAGCCGCCGACGCCGGAGCCGCCGCTGCCGGGTTCTTCGCCGCCAGCGCCCGCGCCGCCGTCATTGCCGTCGTCGTCGTCGTCACCACCGCAAGCGGGGGTGACAGCCGCTGCGAAAACGAGCAGAGCGCCAGCCGTGAATGTTGAGAGTAGCCGTCGATACGTAAGTGCCTTCATAGTGCTGGGGACGTTACGTCCGGTCGAATTAGCTCGCAACACCCACTGACGATCCCGAGTGCGTTTCTTGGTTCGTGCTTGCTGTTGAGGCGGTTTGTCTTTGAATTTCCAATGTTTATATAGGGTATGACATTGCTGTCACACGGCCAGATTCCCGTTTGGTTCTGGCTCTTGATGACGGCCTCTGTCCGCGCAGTGGTGCGAGCGTTCGTGCCACGCGCTCTCGGTTGGCCTCAATGAAAATCGCGTGACCGTCGCGGCAGCCCGGGGTCGGGAAGATCGATTCGCTCCAACGTGCGCACGATCAAGTGCACCACTGCTGCCTCACCCGAGCGTACAGACAAGGCCTGACGTTCCACGTGACCGCGCGCCAAGAGCACGGCAGCGTGACGCGCGATCAAACGAAATCGTTCGTACACGCTGCCGTACACGATCAGATTGGCGTGTCCGGTTTCATCTTCCAACGTGATGAACACCACGCCACTCGCCGTCATCGGTTGCTGTTGACAGGTCACCAACCCCGCTACGTTCACGCGCTGACCCGGCAAGCTGGTTGCGAGCTCCGCAGCAGTGAGCACCCGGCGTTGACGCAAGCGTTGGCGCAAATGACACAGCGGATGGTCAGGAACGCTCAATCCCTTGCGTCGGTAGTCGAGCAGTAGCTGCTCGGCCGGACGCAACTCGGGCAAGCGGACCGCAGGCTCGCGCACTTGCAGCCCTTCGAAGAGCCCATTCAGTCGGGGCGCGCGGGATCCCCACAAGGCCTGACGACGCCCCGGCTTCAAGGCTTCGAGCGCCCCGGCTTCGGCCAAGGCTTCGACCTCGTTCTTCCGGAGCCGCGCACGACGCACCAGATCCTCCAATCCGGAAAAGGCAGCCTGCCTGCGCTCCGTTTCGATCCGCAACGCGACCTGCTGCCCGAGCCCCTTGATCAACCTGAGCCCCAGCCTGAGCGCGCGCACCGCACCCGGCCAAGAGCTCGCAATCCGGCTGGCTTCTCCGGGCTCTTCCAGGGTGCAGTCGTAGTTGCTCCGCACCACACACACGTCGCGCACCTCGACCCCGTGTCGCTGTGCATCTTGCACCAGCGCCGAAGGCGAATAGAAGCCCATCGGCTGCGCGTTGATGATCCCCGCGATGAAGTGCGCTGGGTAGTGGGTCTTCTGCCAGGCCGAGGCGTAGACCAGCAAGGCGAAGGAGGCCGCATGCGACTCGGGAAATCCGTAGTCGCCAAATCCCTTGATCTGCTCAAACAGCGCCACCCCGAACTCGGGAACAATCCCCTTCTGGGCAAAGCCCGTGAGCAGGCGCGGCCGGTGGCGCAGCAACTTGCCGTGCTTCTTCCAGGCGGCCATGTCGCGCCGGAGTTGATCGGCCTCGCCACCGCTGTAACCAGCGCCGACAATGGCGATCTGCATCACTTGCTCCTGAAACAGCGGAACGCCCAACGTGCGCTTCAGAATGGGCCAGAGATCGGGATGGGGTGAACTCACCCGCTCTTCGCCACTGCGCCGCCGCAGATAGGGATGCACCATTCCGCCCTGGATCGGCCCGGGCCGCACGATGGCCACCTCGATGACCAAATCGTAGAAGCAGCGCGGACGCAGGCGCGGCAGCATGGCCATCTGAGCTCGACTCTCGATCTGGAACACCCCGACCGTGTCGGCCCGCGACACCCCCGCGTAGACGGCCGGATCCTCCGCCGGAATGCGGGTGATCACCTCCAGTGGGTCGAAGCCTTCTGGGGCCTGGCACAGTCCTCCACCCGAGTGGATCAGGCTCAAGCACTTGCGGATGGCGGTGAGCATACCCAACCCCAAGACGTCGATCTTGAAGAAGCCCAACGTTTCCAGATCGTCCTTGTCCCAGGGCACGACCGTGCGCCCCTCCATGCGTGCTGGCTCGACGGGCGCCACCTCCCACAGTGGCGTGGCCGACAGCACGAAGCCCCCCACATGGACGGACAGATGCCGGGGAAATCCCTGCAGGGCCCGCGCCATCTTCACCACCTGCCGTAGCCGGGAATCGCTCCCGTCCAGCCCCACTTCGTGGAGGCGCGGACCGCTGGCTTCCGCCCGATCCCAATGTGTGACCGTGGAGCTTAGCCGGTCCACCTGCTCCAGGGACAGACCAAAGACCTTCCCCACCTCGCGGAGCGAGCTCTTGCCGCGGTAGCAGATCACCTCCGAGACCATCGCCGCCCGCTCGCGCCCGTAGCGGGCATAGATCTCTTGAATGATTTCCTCACGGCGCTCGTGCTCGAAATCGATGTCGATGTCCGGTGGCTCGGCGCGCTCCTCACTCATGAAGCGCTCGAAAAGCAGATTGCTCCGCGCCGGATCGACGGCGGTGATGCCGAGCACGTAGCACACCGCGCTGTTGGCAGCGCTCCCCCGCCCCTGGCACAGAATGCGGCGGTGCCTCGCCATCTCCACGATCTCCCAGGTGCACAGGAAATAGGCAGCGACCCGGAGCTTGGCGATGAGCCGAAGCTCCTTGTCGAGCTGCGCCGTGACGGCGGGCGGAACGCCCTCGGGATAACGCCGCCGTGCCCCTTCGCGGGTGAGGCGGCTGAGCTTTTCCTCCGCCGACTCACCCGCATCGAGCTGGCAGGGGAAGTGGTATTTGAGCTCAGCCAAGCTGAAATGCAAGGTCTCGGCGACCTCCCCGGCACGATCGACCCACTCGGGGTGATCGAAGAACAAGCGTCGCATCTCCGCTTCGGAACGCAGCCGGGCCTCGGCGTTGGCCAACAGAACCGTACCGGCACGATCCAGCGTGGTGCCTTCTCGGATGCAATGCACGACGTCAGCCAAGAGCTTGCGGCTACGGTGGTGAAAGAGTGGACGGGCACTGGCCAGGATGGGAAGCCCGTACTGACGGGACTGCGCTTCGAGAAAGCTGGTGCGCTGGCTGTCGAACCCATCCAGGTGGCGATGGGCTGCCAGCGCTGCCCGCTCACGCCGCCCGCCGAACACCTCCCGTATCGTGGCCAAGAGCTCGGGCGACGGTGCGTTCGCATCCGTGGTCACCCGAGGAGCCGGCACCACCGCATAGAGCCCGTGATGATGCTCCGCGAGCCAGTCGAGGCGTACGCCACTTTCCCCTTTGGGACGATCGGCGTGAGCGAGCGTGAGGAGACGACAGAGGTTGGTGTAACCCACGTGCGTTTCCACCAACAAGGCCAGCACCGGCGGCTCCCCCGCACCGTCGCGTCCGTCCTTTCCCGACGGCCGTTCCAGAGAAAGCTCCGCCCCCACGATGAAGCGTTGCCCGAGCTCTCGTGCCTGCTGGTACGCACGAACGACCCCGTACAGGCCGTCGCGATCACACAAAGCCAATGCGTCGAGCCCGAGCCGCTGTGCGGCTTGCACCATCTCCTCGGGCTGAGAAGCTCCACGCAGAAAAGAGAAGCCAGAACACGCCAACAGTTCGGCAAACATGGTGACCCGGGCGGGAGAGCGTCAGTCGACGATGGCCTGTAAGAACCGCGCACCCGTCTTGCGGTCGACGAAAACGAGCGCTTCGATGCCCCCGGTAGCACCGGCCAACCAAAGCCGCAGATAGTCGCGCCGAGCTCCGTAGTCCGACCACCATTCGGCGCCATCCAGCCGGTATTCGAACGACAGCCGCTCGATCGCGTACAGCTCATGCCCGAGGGTCAGGGTGGCCCCCACCCGCAAATCAGCTCGCAACGGCACGGGCGGTGAAAACAGCCGCGTCGGTTCATTGACCAAGCGAAGCTCCTGCTGCTGAGCTCGACGGCGGGACCGGCGGGCTCGACGCGGACCACCCACCAGCGCAACCAATCGGCTCTTGGCCTCGGGACGATGTGAATCGACGCACTCGAGCACCCCCACTTGCTGCTTGCCGACGTCGGCAGCCAACTCGGCGAGCAGTACGGGCAGTGCTTCGAATTGTGGTGCTACCAGACCCGAGGCCACTCGACCCAACTCGAGCTGTTGGGTGACGGCGCGAGTGATCACCGGCACCAAAAGACGCATCTCTGCGGTCGGCGCCAATAGCTCGGTCCTCTCCAGGCGCGACACGATGACCCGGAAGAGATCCTCTTCCCGCCACAGCGGAGAGGCCAACTCGAAGCCGAACTCCGTGACGGGCGCCACCCTCCGAAAACGGGCCACCCCCGCATCGTGAAGAAGCTGCAACGTGAGCTCTTGGGCCGCCTCCCCCCGCCCGGCCAAGCGAGCGCTGATGCGATAGACCAACCCACGCAACGCAAACAGCAGCGGCTGCAATCCACTGAGGGCATCGTCAAAGCTCGCCACTTCCTCGAGCACACGGGCTGGCTCGTAGGCAGTCAGCGGGAGCTGGTCTCGGCCTCCACAGAGGTCGAGCACCCCGCTCGAGTGCTCTCCCAACCGCGCCGCCGTAGACGCGCGAGGCAATTCTGCCAAATCCCCCCAGTTGAGAATGCCGAGGCGAACCAACCAGGAGACCTGCTCCTGCGGGAGAGGCAAGCAAGCCACAGGAAGTGCCGCCACTTGCCCAGGAGTGTCGAGGGCGCGCTGCACCTGGGGAGCCTTGGCGGCCGGAGACCAACGCGCCAAGGCTTGTGCCAGACGCGGCCCCTCCGCAGCGGCGACCCGGGTGACGTGCCCCATGCCTCGCACCACGCTGGCGAGCTGGGTGAGCAGAGCAGACTCCCCTCCGAACAGATGCGCCGACCCACTCACCTCGACCCAGACCGTGTCGGGGACCGACGCGTCCGCGGCGGCCAAACCGGGCACCGCAATGGCGACGGTTGCGCCGAACCCGAGGGCAGCTTCTGCCACCCGCCCGAGTGCCGTGGTGATCTGGTCGCGGCCCAGTTGATGTACGGCCAGGCGCGACATCAAGGCACGCGCTTCAGTAAGGGTCTGCCCTTTGTGCACCCCCAACCGCCGCGCAGCCGCATTGGCCCCATCGAGAATGGCAGTGGACGGAAGCTCACTCGGCTCGGCACGCTGCTCGACCACCACCACGCCCAGGGGACCAGGCGTGGGGGGACCCGCGTGGCCCACGGCCAGCTCCTCGAGCAACTCGGGCAACACCACGGCAGCCACCCGGCGCCGAGAGGCCTGAGCCGTATGCGCCGAGGTGACCGCTACTTCCTCCCCCATGCAGCGCCTTTCCGAGCTCCCGGTTCCGAGCCGGGCTTGGAACGAGCCCAGACGATGGACTTGGGCCCCGACACCCGCCCCCGCCGATCCTTGGCAATGCGCAACGAAAGTCGACTTTCACTAGGTCGGCCCAGCTCGATGCGCATGGCCACGGGCAGCGGCACTGGGCGAGCTGCCGCGCTGTCCGTTATCAACAGCACACAGGCCTCGGTGGCTTCCACGGCCAGGGATAGACGCCGCACGATGCGCGCCCAAGGCCCGAGCGCCAGCCCCGGCTGACCATCGGCGCGAGGTGCCGTCAGGGCGGCAGCACCGGGCACGCCCACCGTATCGATCACCGTGACCGCAAAGGCACGCGACTCGACGATTCGAAGCGCCACCCGCCCGAGCGCCTCCAGCGGAGGTCGCACGACGAGCATACGCTCCAGGGCAACGCCCGCCTGCGCGACACCGGGCGCGTACAGAGTGCCGGTCGGATCGATGAACGCACACCAACCGAGCTCCCCTCCCCGCTCCAAACTCTCGTGCTGTGCCGCACGGCACGCTGCCAGGGCAATGCTGGTCGCCAGGGAGGCCCCTCCAGTCACCGCCAGCTCGACGACCGCACCCTTGAGCAGGCCCTGATCGGGCAAGTGCTCATCGAGCTCCAACAAGTGGAGCGGCAAAGCAGACGTTCTTGCAGTGGTGCCCTCGTTGGCCGGGGCCTCTGCACCCCCAAGCCCCACGCCCTGGAGCCCAACCGTGACACCGGGAGGGAGCTGCTCCAGCAGATGTGCAGGAAGAACCATTGGCACTGAACATAATAGCAGCTAACGGAGGACAGTCCAGGCCGGGCCAGGCTTGCTATGACGAAAAAATACCCCCACCCTCACACGCCCCAATTGACGACTATAGTTCTTTAATTTTCATCTATTAGGAATCCATACCTCGACTATGACCTCAACCGAACCGGCGCCTGGACGGACACTGCCCCCACGGCCTAATCTTCCGGGCCAGGTGGCCCGCTCTCTTCCCCTCCGCTTGGCCTGCACCTCGCTGATCCTTCTGGGCTGCGCCTCCAGCCCTCGAGCCGAATCCTCTGCCGATCCGGATCCGCTCCCGGCGCCTGCCGTGCCGCCAACCGCAGCCGGCACCAACCCCTGGGTGGCCTGCCACACCGACTTCCGGCCCACCGGCAACCCCCGAGGAGATCTCGCCCGGATCACCCGTGCCTGCGGTCGGACCAGCCCGATGCGCCCCATCACCAAGGTCCTCACCCAGCGACAACGGGAGCGCGACCCAGCCCAACGCTACACCTTCTACGTGCCCGCCCCGGGCTCCTGCTATCGCGTCTACGCAGCCGGTGACACGGGCATCTACGATCTCGACCTGCTGCTGCGCGGACCCGACGGCGATGATCTCGCTGGGGACCTGTCGCATGACGCCTGGCCGATCCTCCCGCCCCAGGGGCCGCTGTGCTTCGATCAACCCGGGCTCTATCTGCTCGAGGTCAGCGTATTCCGCGGGGCTGGCACCTACGCGGTGCAGGTGTGGGGAGGCTGACTGCTCGTAGCGCACCTCAGCGCCACTCCTTCTCACCAACCACCCACCAAATCCCAACTGCTGTCCTGGCCCCGCCTCGCTGGCCATCCTCCTTCGCCCTGCTATCTGCCTCGTCATGACTTCCGAGCCTGCTTCTCCGGACGCCAAGCTCACCCGGCTGCGCACCCTGATTCGGGACCTGGGCTCGGCACTGGTCTGCTTCAGCGGCGGCATCGACAGCGCCTTCGTCTTGGCCGTCGCCGCCGAGCAGCTGGGCCCGCGCGCCATCGGAATGACGGCGGTCAGCCCCAGTCTCTCCGCAGCCGAGCAGGAAGACGCCGTTCGCATCGCTCGACAACTCGGCGCCGACCACCGGCTGGTTGAGTCAAATGAGATCGAGCGCCCCGGATATGCGGCCAACGCCCCGGACCGCTGCTACCACTGCCGGAGCGTCCTGTACGAAATCGCGCGCCAGAAGTGCGCCGACTGGAACCTCCGCGAGATCCTCAACGGCACCAACACCGATGATTTCGGAGACTATCGGCCTGGGCTGCGGGCAGCCGAGGAAGCTCACGTGCTAAGCCCCTTGGTGGAGGCCGGCTTCAGTAAGGCCGACGTCCGCACGGCCGCCCGCCTCATCGGCATGGACGTGTGGGACAAGCCGGCCGCAGCCTGCCTGTCCAGCCGCATCCCTTACGGCACCCGGGTGACCCCCGAGCGCCTCGCCCAGGTGGGCGGGTTCGAGGCTGCGCTCAAGGCGCTGGGGTTCTCGCAGGTGCGAGTGCGCTGGCACGACACCATCGCGCGGCTGGAGTTCGAGCTCGCTGAGCTCGAACGGGTGCTGCGTCCCGGAGTCCGCGAAAAGATCGTGGCCGCCGGCCGCGAGCACGGCTTCAAGTACGTCGCGGTGGACCTCGCCGGCTACCGCACCGGCTCGCACAACGAGGTCCTGGACGGTCGCCGGCTCCGGGTCGTCAGCTGAGGCGCGCCCGGCTCAGCTCCGATCGCGCTGACGCGGTCGACCGCGCCCGCCGCCGCGGTCACCACGGCCGCCACGGTCACCACCGCGACCACCCCCACGGTCACTCCGGCCTCGACCGCCACCCGAGGAGCTAGTCTCGCGCGCCCGTTGCATGCGTTCCTTGGCCATCTCCCCTTCGCGACCTTCCGGCAGCGGCAACAACTCGCGGCGCGACAGGCGGATCTTGCCATCGCGATCCGAGCTGATCACCTTCACCTCGATCTCATCGCCCTCGGCGAGTACGTCTTCGACGTTCTCGACGCGCTCATGCGCAATCTCAGATACGTGCAGGAGCGCCTCGGTATTCGGCAGGATCTCCACGAAGGCGCCAAAGTCGACAATCCGCCGGACCGTGCCCTTGTAGGTCTTGCCGACCTCGGCTTCGGCGGTCAGCCCCTCGATGATATCGATCGCACGCTTGACCGCCTCGGAATCCGCGGAAGCCACTGCCACCGTACCGTCGTCGCTGACATCGACGCTGCAGCCCGTCTGATCGACGATCCCTTTGATCGTCTTGCCACCCGGTCCGATCACGATGCGGATCTGGTCCGGCTTGACCTTGATGGTGGTGATGCGCGGCGCCCAGCGGTTGATTTCGGCACGGGACTCCGGAAGCGTCTCGAGCATTTTCCCCAAAATGTGCATACGACCTTCGCGCGCCTGTGCGAGAGCACGCTCCAGAACCTGGCGTTCGAGGCCCTGGATCTTGATGTCCATCTGAATGGCGGTGACCCCGCGATCCGTGCCACAGACCTTGAAGTCCATGTCGCCCAGGTGATCCTCGTCCCCCAGGATGTCGCTCAGTACGGCGATGTCCTTCCCCTCCTGGATCAACCCCATCGCGATCCCAGCCACGGGACGCGTGATCGGGACGCCACAGTCCATCAGACTCAGCGTTCCTCCGCACACGCTCGCCATGGAGCTCGAGCCGTTCGACTCGAGCGTCTCACTCACCACACGAATCGTGTAGGGGAAGTTCTCGTGCGTGGGCAGCATCCGGCGCAGTGCGCGCTCTGCCAGCGCGCCGTGTCCGATCTCCCTACGCCCGGGGCCACGCAGCGGCTTGGTCTCGCCGGTGCAGAAGGGAGGAAAGTTGTAGTGCAGCATGAACTGCTTCCACGACTCGCCGATCAGCGCATCGATCTTCTGCTCGTCGCTGGCGGTACCCAGCGTGGTCGTGACGATGGCCTGGGTCTCTCCGCGTTGGAACAGCGCCGACCCGTGGGTACGAGGCAGCAGGCCGACCTCGCAGGCGATGGGGCGGATTTCGTTCTCCGCCCGACCGTCGATGCGGCGCCGCTCGCCGAGCACCATGCTGCGAACGACGTGAGCCTTCCGCCGCTCGAACTCGCCCTTCACGAGCTTCTCGTTCTCCGCCCACACGTCCTCGCCGAGCTCCGCCGACAAGGTCTCGCTGAGCTCCGCCTTGATCCCGTCGTAGGCGTCATACCGAGCGTGCTTGTCCTTGATGACGCTGGCCTCCTTGAGCTTCGCGTCACACAACTCGGCCACCCGTCCTGCGATGCCTTCATCCAGGGTCGGGGTGACGAACTCGCGCTTGGGCTTGCCGACCGCCTCCCGCAACTTCTCAATCAGCGCGAGAATGGGCTGTGCCTGCTCATGGGCGTACATCAGCGCATCGATGATCTCGGTCTCGCTCACCTCGGCCGCGCCTCCTTCGACCATCACGATGGCATCACGACTGACCGCCACTACCAGGTCTAGGGTCGATTGTTCGATTTGCTCGAACGTCGGATAGACGACCAACTCGCCTTCCACGCTGGCGACACGAATGCCCACCACTGGCCCGGCCCACGGAATGTCGGAGATGTGTACCGCCGTGCTGCCACCGGTGAGTCCCAGCACGTCCGTCGGGTTCACCTTGTCGGCACTAAGGACCGTGGCGATGACCTGAGTGTCCTTCTTGTAGCCCTTGGGGAACAAGGGGCGCAGGGGGCGGTCCATGATCCGGGCCGTCAAGGTCTCGTAGTCCCGCAGCCTCCCCTCGCGCTTGAAGAACCCACCGGGGATCTTCCCGGCGGCGTAGGTCTTCTCGACGTACTCGCAAGTCAGCGGGAAGAAGTCGAGTCCGGGTCGTTCCCCGGTGGAAGTGGCAGTGACGAGAACCACGCTCTCGCCATAGGTAATCAACACGGCCCCGTCGGCCTGCTTGGCCAAACGGCCCGTTTCCATGGTGAGAGGCTTCCCGCCCACCATTACGGATTCACGCACAAACATGGTTACTGCGCCCCCAAGGCGCTGGACTGCTACGTGCAGTCGCTACGCCGAATGCGGACGCCGCACTTCACCCTCGGTTCCTACGCGGGACCCCAAGGTCGCGCGCACGAGTCGAAGTTGAAGGCGCTACGCATCCGCACCCGGGATTGGTCATTTCCCCCGCCTGGGCGGGAGCCTACTTTCGGAGTCCGAGAGACGCGAGGACTTTGCGGTACCGCGTCACATCGGAACGTTTGAGGTAATCGAGAAGGCGTCGACGCCGACTGACGAGCTTGAGAAGCCCTCGCCGAGAGTGGAAGTCCTTCTTGTGTGTCTTGAAGTGATTGGACAGGTAGCTGATTCGCTGAGTGATCAAAGCCACCTGGACTTCAGGCGAACCGGTATCCGTCTGATGCTGTCGGTATTCTTCGATGACGCCCTGTTTGGCGCCGGGTTCTAGCGGCATGATGCAGTATTCCTAAAAAGCGGCGGGAGTATACGCGCCGGCCGGACCCGGTCAACTCTGCCGCCTGTCCGTACGAGTGCGGAGCGCCGGACCCTCGACCGGAAGCCGTGGTGGCCTGGCGTGCTATCGCCTCCCTCGGCCGCGGTCAAGGGTCGTTTCAATCGGGATCCAGGCGAAATGCCGCCACCAGCGGCGCATGGTCGCTCACCGAATCGACGCGGCTGGAAACGACCGGCTCGTGGAGCACCCGAACCGACTCCACGTCCAGGGCGTCATACAGCCCCGGACTGACCAACAGGTCGTCAAAGAGCACGCCTCGGCCAGTCACCGGATCGAAGGTGGTCCAGCGCTCTTCCGGCCGCAGCCACGCCCCGACGCTGGCGTAGGGCGGACCCACACAACCGCCGCACCCAGGCGCGTCCGTCAGGGCGACCAACGTCTCCGACCCGGGGGGGTCATTGAAGTCTCCTGCGATGACGAGGCGGGCTTCGGCATGCGCCTCCGCCAGTCGGTCGGCGAGCCAGCGCGTGTGCTGCGCTTCCGCCAGGCGGTGATCGGGGTCGTCGTACCGATGCGATTTGAAGTGCACCCCCAGCACGATCACCCGGTGTTCGCCCACCATCAGGTGAACCTCCAGGCAGTCGCGCGCATAGCGGTAGTGCTCGCCACCCGTCTCGCCCTGGCGAGAGAAAGCCTCGTCCCGGTGCGTCCGCTGACGCACGACGGGGTGGTGTGACAGCACGGCGACGTCGATGCCTCGAAGGTCATTCCCTTCAACCAGCACGCGGTGCGGATACCTTCCACGCAGGAGCGCTTGGGTGGCCAGTCGCTCCAGGGCGTCTCGGTTCTCCACCTCCTGGAGCACGACCACATCGGCCCCGAGTTCGTCCAGCACGTCGGCGAGTCGAACGAGCTTCTGCTCGTACGCTGCGGACGAGAGCGTGTAGCGCAACTCCTCGCCACCGACGTTTGGCCCATCCACCTGATCGTTGAACAGGTTGCGCACGTTGTAGGTCCCGACCCGCAGCACCACCGGCGGTCGGTCCCGACTGGCCTGAGCTTCGGTCAGATCCGGTAGTCCTGGCGCCGCCGGTCCGCACCCACCGGCCACGTGGACCGGGGCCAGCAGTAGAAAGCCACCCCACCACAGCCAGTGGCAGCGCGTCCACCAACCCTGGCCTCCGTCTTGCTCCGCAGCGTGCATCGCCACGCTGCTTCGGTCGGACCGTGGGGCCGTTTGCGTCCTTTCGCAACGGGTCAGTCCCCCGCGGTGCCTACGCGCTGTCCAGGTCGAGCAAGTCGCCAAACCGCGGGGCAAACGACTCCATGAGGATGTTGATCACTTCGTCGGCAGTGGTGCACTCGTGCGTCCGTGCGGCCACAGTCTCTGCTTCCAGCACGGTCACGCGGCTGAGAGCCGTCTTGACCACCGAGATGGCCGATGCCTCCATGCTCATCTGTCGCAAGCCCATTCCCACCAAGAGCACTGCGGCGAGCGGGTCGCTGGCCATTGCACCACACAGCCCGACCTGACGCTCGTGACGGGCGCCGGCGTCGATCACGCCGCGAATGAGTCGAAGAATCGCCGGGTGGAAGGGCGACGCCAGGTACGCCAGCTCGCCGTTGGTCCGATCCACGGCCATGGCGTACTGGACCAGATCGTTGGTGCCGATGCTCATGAACTCGACCTCTTCGGCCAACTCGTCAGCCATGATCGCCGCGGCAGGAACCTCCACCATCACCCCCAGCGGCGTGTGCTCCTCGCGAGGATGCCCGGCCTCGTCCACCTGACGCTGAGCCCGTTCGTACAGGTGCTTGACCGCACGAAACTCTCCCAACGACGCGATCATCGGCACCATGATGCGCATCTTCCCGTGCACGGACGCCCGCAGCATGGCCCGGAGCTGCGTGAGGAAGAACTCGGGCTGAGACAATCCGAGCCGTACCGCGCGCAGCCCCAGCGCCGGGTTCATCTCCGCGGGAGCCTTCACCGCCGACGCAAACTTGTCGCCCCCTAGATCGAACGTGCGCAGGGTTACCGGCTTGTCGCCCACCGTTTCGAGCACCCGTCGGTACACCTCGTATTGCTCTTCTTCGTTGGGCAGATCGTCGCGGGAAATGTAGAGGAACTCGGTGCGGTAGAGGCCGATGCCCTGGGCCCCCTGCTCCATCGCGACCTGCGCCTCCGCGGGCAATTCGATGTTGCCGCGCACGAGGATTGGAGTGCCGCATCGGGTCGCCGCCGGTCTCGCGCGACTCTCGCGCAGGTTCACGGCTCGCGTCTGAAGACGCCTTTCGGCACGCTCCTTCGCCGCGTGGATCATGGCCTCGGTGGGCGAGACCATGATCTTTCCGCGTAGCCCGTCGACGACCAGCAACTCCCCGCTCGCGATGCGGGAGGTGACGTGCTTGGCCCCCACGACGGCGGGGATCTCCAACGCCCGAGCCACGATGGCGGTGTGGCTCGTGCGAGTCCCGACCTCGGTGACGATGGCCTTGACCCGGTCCTTGTCCAGTTCGGCGGTTTCCGCCGGGGAGAAGTCCCGGGCGACCAGGATCGGGGCCCCTTCGCCCACCGGGACGAGCGGGGTCAGCCGCTGCCGGCCCGTCAGTGCACGCAGGACATGCTCCCCCACGAACTCGAAGTCGTGACTGCGCTCGACCAGGTAAGGATCTCCCCCGTCCCGCAACTGCGCGGCCATGCCCGACACGGCTGCGTCGAGAGCCCATTCGGCGCACTGCAGGTCGATTCGAATGTGACGTTCGACTTCCGCGCGAAGGCTCTCGTCCTCCACCATCAGCACGTACGCTTCGAGAATGGATGACTCCGCCCGGGCAGGCCCGCTGCGCACCTGTGCCGCGACCGTCCGCAGCGCCTCCGCAGCGGCCCGGACGGCTTCGTCAAATCGCGCTATCTCGGCGCCCGCCAGGTGTCGGGCGATGTGTCGGCGTGGCACCCCCGGACGGCGAGTGTCCACCACCACCGCGTAGCCGATCGCCAGACCCGGCGAACCCCCAATTCCGTCGAGCACGAAAGGCTGCCGCGCTGACGGCGGCGTCGGCGTCTCACTCCGGTCGCGCTCGTCGTCCATCTACTCCTCCTCCCCGAAGCGCTCGGCGATCAGCTGGCCGATCGCTGCCACCGCCTCCGCCGCGCGTTCGCCTTGCGCCTCCACCAGCAAACGGGTGCCCTGGCCGCCGCACAGCAACAGAACGCCCATCACGCTCTTGGCATTCGCGCACTGCCCGTCGTTGCTCACGAAGACTTCGCAGGGGAACTGCGACGCCAGATTCACCAGCTTGGTCGCCGCGCGTGCGTGCAGACCGAGTCGATTGCAGACCACGAACTCGCCGGTCGCCGTTTCCGCGCCGCTGCGCTTGCGGACGCCCCTCACCTCGTCCCCTCCAGCCCAGGCGCACCGCGCCCGGAATGCCCGTCGCCCCCGGTCACTTCGGTTTCCTCCATTTCACCGGCGGCGGAGCCGTGCTTTCCGGCGGTGCGGGCAGCCTGACTGCGCGCATTTCGCTGGTCGACTCGTGGGTTGCCATGCTTCCTTCCACGCGTCGGACGAACTCCTTTGCAGAGTGGTGCCCGGCCTGCCTGAGCAACTCGTTGCGCGCGGCAATCTCGATGATCGAACCCACGTTCCGCCCGGGCCTCACGGGCAGGCACACCTCGCGAATCGGAACCGAGAGGATCTCGTGGTACCGGTCGTCCACGCCTACTCGGTCGTAGACGGATTCCTCGCTCCAGAACTCGAGCTTCACCACGAGATCGACACGCTTCCGGTCACGCACCGAGGTGACTCCGTACAGATCCTTGATGTTCAGGATGCCCAGGCCGCGCACTTCGATGTGGTGCCGCAAAAGCTCTGCGGCCTGACCGAACACCATGCCCGGAGGTCTGTAGTCGAACTCCACCACGTCGTCCGCCACCAGGCGATGTCCCCGCATCACCAATTCCAGGGCGATCTCGCTCTTGCCGATGCCGCTCGGTCCCAGCAAGAGCACCCCAATTTCGAAAATGTCGACCAGCACGCCGTGCCGGCTGGCCCGGGGGGCCAGGCACTCGTCCAGCAGCGTGTGCAGGCTGGTTATGGCAGTCGACGAGCGCTCCTGACAGACCAGCAGCGGAGTCGCGCTGCGCTGCGCCTCCTCGCGAAACGACCGAGGTGGATCCGCGCCGCAGGTCGCCAACACACAGGCCAGGTTCATGCTGAAGAGATGCGTTGCCGCCCGGCGTTGTTCTTCGGGACCCAGCGACCGTGCATAGCTCATCTCGGTTTCGCCCAGCACCTGAACGCGCGAGGGGACCACACCGTGGCGGTGGCCCAACATGCTCAGGCCCGACTTCTGGATGCGCGCATGCGCGATCTCGCGGTCCAGACCACCGTCGCCGGCCACCAGGCGGACGTCGAGACGGCCCCCGAGCTCGTCCAGTAGCCTCCGCACCGTGATGGTTGGTGCTCCCGATGAGCCAGCCACGTCGTCGACGGTCATCGCAGTGCCGCGTCTTGTTTCTTGATCAGCTCGTATGCCGCTTCGCTGCTCGCCGAGTCGACGAGGTCGTTTCGAGTTGCCGAGTCCCTGAGCAGCCGGGAGATCCGCGCCAGAATCCGCAGATGCTCTCCGGTCGCTCGGCGTGGGCCGACGACCCCGAAGATGATCTTGACGTCCTGTCCATCGATCGCCTCGAAGGGAACCCCTTGGGGGCAAATGATGAGTGCCACCGACTGCCGCGAAGCCGACTCGGTCGACGTGTGCGGGACCGCCACGCCATCCCCGATCCCCGTGCTCTGGAGCCGCTCGCGATCGACGAGCAGCCGTTCCACGGTGGCGTGGTCCGTGCCGACGGCTTCAGCGAGCTTGTGCGCCAAGATTCTCAACGCATCCACTTTCCCCTTCACGAACCCCCCGTCCGAGTCGACCAGAATGCGGTCCTCGGTGAGCAGGTCACACAGCTTCAGGGAGAGTTCGGAGGGCATCGTGGCCGGAGTCATCTCATCGGGTCTTCGTCTTGCGGCTACTAGCGGCTCTTCGGCCCTTCGCCTTAACCTTGAGTTTGATCTTCGTCTCCGTTTGGGACTTGGCCTTGGCCTTGGCCGGCTTCTTCTTGGCCTTGGCCTTGGCCTTGGCCTTCGTCCCGCTTGCGCGGCCTTCGCCCTCCGCGGGCGCCGGCAGAGGCGTCGGCCTCGTACCACCTCTGAGGGTTGCTCCGCCACGCCTAGCTTTGGCCTGAGCGGCACCCTTGGCACCCCGGATCTGCCGCTCCAGCTTGTCGATCACCTTGTCGATCGAGGCATACATGTCCTGGCTCTGCTCCTTGGCCTCCAGGTGCCGGCCGCCGCTGGAGATCCGCGCCTCTGCCACGTGCCGCAGCTTGTCCAGAGACAGGGTGACTCTGGCCGTCATGGGTTGCCTAAAAAACTTCTGCAATTTCGCTACCTTCTCGCGTGCGTACGCCTTGATCGCTGCACTGGCATCCATCTGGCGAAAGGTGATGCTGATGTTCATTCGACCTCCTGGCGACCCCGACGGGTCGCGGTCAACTTCTGCGCCGTCCGGCGCGGCTTGGTGGGTGAGGCCGGGTGGCCGAGCACGCGGATGTTCGGAGCCTCGAGACCCACACGCCCAGGTTAGCCCAACTCTGCCCGATATCGCGACCAAACCGGGAACACCACCCCCACGCGTCCGGACCCGCATCGATCGCCCTTGTCGTCCGTCGAGTGCTCAGAACAGTCGCTTCCGCTTGGATGAGGCGAGAATACCCATCATTTCCCGATATTTTGCCACGGTCCGGCGGGCGATCCTGATGCCTTCCTTACGTTCCAGCATTTCGACGATGGCTTGATCGCTCACCGGTGCCGCCTTGTCCTCCGCATCGATGATTCTCTTGATGGCCTGCTTGACGCTCTCGCTGGCAATGTCCTCGTTCGCCACCCGCCGAATGCTCGAGTTGAAGAAGTATTTCAACTCGAAGAGCCCCTGCGGGGTGTGCACGTACTTGTTGGTGGTGACGCGCGAAATCGTTGACTCGTGCATCCCGACCGCCTCTGCCACGTCGCGCAGGATCATCGGCTTGAGGTGGTCGACTCCGCCCTCGAAGAAATCGCGCTGCTTCTCCACGATGCATTCGGCCACACGGATGATGGTCTTGCGCCGCTGCTCGATGGCCCGAATCAGCCACTGAGCGTTGCGCAACTTCTCGCCGATGAACTCCTTCGCGCGGGGGTCCTTCATCAGCTTCTTCGTGAGCGATTCGTTGATGAACAACCGCTGCACACCGCGATCGTTGTCCAGCACCACGAACTCCTCACCATCGCGGATCACGAACACGTCGGGGGTGATGCCGATGGTTCGATCATCCTGATCCGTGAAGTTGCGCGCCGGCCTGCTTTCCAGCTTCTGGATCTCTTTCGCCGCCTCGTAGACCTCCTCCAGCGGGATCTTCATCTCGCGGGCAATGGCCTGGTAGTTGTGCTTCTCGAGGTGATGGATGTGATTGGAGATCACTTCCACCTCCACCTCGTCGTACCCATAGGCTGTGGCTTGAATGAGCAGGCATTCTCGGAGGTTGCGCGCGGCAACCCCGATCGGGTCGAAGTTCTGGATCAGCTCCAGCACCAGCGGTGCGTCGTCCGGATGTAGCCCCGCCTCCTCGGCTAGGTCCTCAGCGGTCAGATCCGGCGTGCGAGTGCCGTCCGGGCGTTCGACTCCCTTGAGATCCAGGTAGCCCTTCTCGTCCAGATTGCCGATGACCAACTCGCCAAAGCGGCGCTCCACATCGGTGAAGTCGCTCATCTGCAACTGCCACAACAGGTGATCACGCAGACTGCGCGGTCTGGTCAGATTCTGCTCAATGGGCGGCAGTTCCTCGTAGCCGCCCCGACTCCCCTGCGCGGGCTGCTGCAGCGTCCGGTTCTCCAGGAACTTCTCCCAGTCCACCTCCCGCGCCGCCTGCTCGCTCTCCCGTGCCTCCACGCTGCTGTCGTGCCCGTCCGCCAAGGGGTGGTCGCCGCGGTCCCTGCCCTCTTCGCCACGGTCCCTGCCCTCTTCCCCGCCGTCCGGTCCTCCCCGCTCCTGCCGGGGTTCGACCGGCTCGTCCGAGAGCACCGGATTGTCGTCCAACTCCTTGCGGACTTCCTCGACCAGTTCCAATCGCGACAACTGCAACAGCCGGATCGCTTGTTGCAGCTGAGGCGTCATGACCAACTGCTGCGTCAGGCGGAGCTGTTGCTTCAGTTCCATCGCTCGCTTGTCCTCAATCTGTCGGGCAGCATACCACCTGAGTGGTTCACCGACACCAAGTCCGTGGGCCTTGCCGGGGGCCAGGCCGGCACCTCACACCAGCCACCCCCATCGTTCTGTCGCACTGTGTCGTCACCGCGGCCGGCCACCGGCCCAGTCGGTCGCCAACCGTTCAGCCCAGGTACCGTTTGCGTACCGCAGGGTGATCGGCAAAGTCGCTGGCCGGTGCCACCAGCTCTACCCTGCCGTCGACGAGCAGCAAGGCTTCGTCGCAAAACGGCAACGCCTCTGCGATCCGATGGTCAGCCAGAAGCACGGCCGCGCCGCGCTGCGCCTCCCCGCGCAGTACCTGCCCCAGGCGACGCGCACCCGCCGGATCCACGCCGGCCAGTGGCTCGTCGCACACGAGCACCCCGGGAGCGCCGATCAGCGCCCGAAGCAGCTCCAGACGCCTGCGTTCGCCTCCGGACAGGTCGGACGCCGTCACGTCCATCCGCGACTCCAATTGCACCATTGTCGCCCACTCCCGCGGCGCGCGCCGTACCGCCCGAGCCGCGCGCTGAAAGGTGCGGATATTGTCCTGCACAGCCAGATCGAGCAGCACGCTCGGCGTCTGTGGCACGTAGCCGAGCCCGGCGCGCGCACGCCGCCAAAGCGGCCAACGGCTCACGTCTCGCGCGGCGACCCAGACTTGTCCCGCAGCGAGCGCGAGTTCACCGACCAGCGCACGGAAAAGCGTGCTCTTTCCCGCGCCGCTCGGTCCCAGCACACCCACCACCCTTCCGGGAGCCACCTCCAGATCCACGCCGCGCAGGATGTCGATGCCGCCCAGACGCACCCGCAGCCCGCGAGCCCGGAGCGCCGCCGTCGCAGGAGCCTGCTCGTTCGATGCTGTCACTGCTTCGGCGGCTCGACGGGAATCGAGCCTTTCACGTCGCGCAACGAAACGCGGCGGGTGGCCAGATCAATGGTGGCCCGCTCCGCCTTCACCCACCCGCGCCCCCGGCGGAGATCCACTCCGCCGGCCAGCTTCACCTGCCGCTTGGCGACGTCCACCTCCACCACGCTGGCGCGGGCTTCGATGCCCTTGACCGTGGCGCGCACCCCCCCCGTGCCTCTCGCCCACCGCACCTGCGGAGCAGCGTCATAGCGGATCTCGACCGTCGGGCAGTACACGTCGAGCTCGCCCAGCTTGGCGTGCACCTTCCCCTCCAGTACCGCCGTTCCCTCCTCGACGTTCACGTTCAATCGGTCTGCCGTCACGTCCAGCGCCTCGCCAGCCACCACGCCCAACGGGTCGGCCTGCGCCGGCGCACCAGTCACGACCAGACCGACCAGGGCCAGCGACACTGCCGCGAGGGCGCTACGAACGGAAGCTGTGGACACGAGCTGCACTTACTAATCTTCTAGCATATATGGACGGTCGGCGCCGCCGGGCCATTCATCGGTGAGGCAGCCGAGCACACCCGGACAACGCCAGTGAGCCGCGGTGCCTTTCACCAGAACCCGCCCGGCGTCCGCCCCACCCGGGACGACAGTCAGCAGGTTGCCACGACGACGACAGGCGCACCCAATCCTGCACGGCGTTCGCGCCGCCCGGCGGCGCGGCAACGCGCTGACCGCCCGCCGCGCTCGACCTCGCCACAGGTGGCGGAACCGTGTGCCTGGAATGCGGAGATTGCCTGCTATGTCCAAAAGTTAACCACGTCTACTTCATCCGCAACAGCAAGTAGGTCCTGCCGGTCTGTCCGACCGGAAACTGCGCGACCGGCCGCATGCCGAGCTCGTGAGCCTGAGCCACGACACGATGCTCGACCGCGTACGAGAACGCCGAGTCGTACCACGGTGTCTGCAGCGCGGATCCGGAAGGCATCAGCAGCACGACGTGGTCCACCTGCCGTCTCCGCAGGAAGTCGGCCGGTATCCGTTTCGAGGTGTGCCCACCGGGAAGAATGGCCACGGTGGGATCCGTGATGCCCGACAGATCGACCACCGAGGCCGTGGTGGCAGCGCCCACCCAGCCGACGTCGACGGCGGCCACGCGCTCGGCTCCTCGAAGCTCCTTCGCCGCGCTCCGGATGAGCGCCCGTCGATTGGACGACACGCTCCGAGCGCCTGGTCCCAGGTCGACCAACAGCACGACCGAAACGGCAGAACCCAGCAGGAAGCGAACCAGCGTCGCGCGGACCGACCCCAGCTCGGCCAACGCCGCTGCCGTCAGCAACAGCGCCGGCAACACCGGTGCGACCAACCGGAACATCGACATCCAGTCACCCCCGGCGAGCACCAGCGCCAGACAGTGCGCGACAAACGCTGCCAGGATGACGAGGTGGCACTTCGGTAAGCGACGAAACGTCCACGGGGCAATCACCAGCACGGGGATGCCCGTCCAGATCAAGGCGGCAGCCACATAGAACGCCCCGTGACTCAGATCGGATGGTTTCGCGAGCACAGCGAGCGGTGCCACCGAGCCGAACACCACCGCTCGCACCGCACCGGTGACGATGGCCGGAAGAACCGCCAGCGCCCCGTGCAGGCTCACCACCCCACGCGAGCGACCCGCAGCACGAGCGAGCCCGGCCGCAAGCACCACCGCGTACGGGACCATCTCAGGGCGCCAGGCTGCCGCCACTCCCACGCCCAGCGCGCCCCACCAACGACCACTCAAGGCCACCGTGCACAGGGCGGTCACGACACCGGTCTCCATGCCCGCCACGGCCCAGGCTGCGATCGGCGCATTCGTGGCCAGCACCAGCAGCGGCAGAAACCGCCAGCGTTTGCTCCCCAGCTCCCCGATGCGCATCCCCAGCCACCACGCGGCAGCAATCCAGCTCGCCGCGCCCAGGCACTGCGCCCCCAGCAGCGCCTGCAAGGGCCCCCCTCGGGCCAAGGGAGCGAGCACGACCGCCCACCCCAGCGGCGTCACCGCGTCGACCGCAGGCCCCGCTGCGTTGAACCGGTACCCCGCGCCTGCCGCGAGGTGCGCCGCCACTCGTGCCGACACCAGCGCGTCATCCACCGTGAAGCCCCAAAGCGCAGCCATCGGCAACGCCGCGGCCACCACTCCGAGCAGCCCTCCCCAGGGGATCCGAGCGCCTTTACCGGCAGAACCTGCCGATTGGGAGCTCGCTCCATGGCCCGCGCGCCAGTCCACCAGCTGGCGCCTAGCGTCTGGCGCCAGCCCTGTCCACTCCATGGCGATTCGACCTAAAAAGTGGGGAATCTGGACCGAGCGTTCCTAGCATTGCGTTCGGATGTCAGCGCTCCACGTGGTCGTTCACCCCCGCCCCTCCAACAACGTGCCGTCCAGTGCCCTTTCGCCGTTCCAGGGCCTCTTGGACCTCGTCGTCGACGGCACGAACCTCACCGCGCGCATTGGCCAAGCTCAGGCCCTCGCCGTGCTCGCTGAGTTCGGGCTCGCCGTTGCGTCCCTGGCCGCAGGACGCCGCGAGCGCGTCACGCTCCAGGTCTACGCGGACGACGAAGCCTGGGAAATCGGGCTCGAACCGGACTCGTCGGACGTGCTCGTAACGGTCTACCGCTGCGGTCCGCGTCCTGACGTCGCCATCCACGAGCGGCGGGTCTCCATGGTCGCGCTGCGGGACGGCGTGATGGGAGCATTGGCGGAGACGGTCTCCAGCCTGCCGAACGGTGCAGCCGCCTCGCTGCGGTCGGCGCAGCGGGCGCTCGGGGCCGCCTGGCCGCCCGTGGAGCACGGGTCGGTCGCGCGCGCTCCAGCGCTCGTTCAATCCGAACCGGTCGACGGCGTGCACTTCGCGGTCTCGGCGGACTTCCGTATCCGTGGACCCGCGCCCGCTGGCCTCGAAGGAGCGCCCCAGCAATTGGAGCGTGCCGATCTGCACAGCCTGCTGGTGCAGGGCAGCGGCCAGATCGCAGTGCGTGGGAAGCAAGTCCCGCTCGGGATCCTCTACCCGTACCTGTGTGCGGAGCGTCTCTTGGCACTGACCGATGAAGTACTGGATGCGTGGCAAACGGGTCGCCCGATCTTCCGACGCGTCGAGGCGGGGCATTCGCGCATCGGGGTGAGACGAGGTCCCGGCGATGGGCCGCTGACCCTCACCGTCCGCTCCGCGCTGGCTGCCACCGAAGACCGCACGCTGAGCTTCCCAGCCCTGGCCGCACCCACGTTGGTCCGTACGGCGGTCGGGTTCGCCCGGGCTCTGTGTGCGGCGTTCCTCACCCACGACCCGACGCAAGCCGCCAATCTTCGCCTCACCGCGCTGCGCGCCGTGGCGGACGCTCTAGAGGAGCGCTTGGTGGGGGCGGAGTCCGACGATTCCCTCACCAACCCGGAGCCGGAAACGTACCGGTCCTACGCGCCACAGCGCCGCAATCAGGGGCTGGGCAAGTGGTCTCACGGCGGCAAGATGAACCTGGTTCCTCGCTGGGTGGCCACCATTCCTCAGATCGACCTGAGGGCGACATTCCTGTGCGGAGACCGGTTGCTGGTCGGCTCAACCCGCGAGACCGCTTGCATCCACCGGTCCAGCGGAACCCTCGCTTGGAGGCTCAGCACGCACCCGGCGGTCAGCGTGGTGACTCCGGTCGGCTTGGCCCGCATTCATCCCGAAGGACGAGTCGTTCTGCACGACATCGAAAGTGGCATGGTGCGGTTCACGGCCCACGTCGCTCCCCGCGTCGGCGGTGGGGCCACGGGAGCCGTGGTGCACGCCCCAGCCCTGCCCAAGCTGTTGGTCGTAACAGAGAACGACCGTCAGATCACCGCACTCGACCTGGTCACCGGTGACGTACGATGGCGCTACACGGCGCGACAGGCGGGTGACTACCGCCTACGTCGAGCCGGCAAGCTGCTCCTCGTGACCGGCGGGGACTCGGCTCTGGTGGCGCTGGACGCCGCCACCGGTGAGGTGGTCTGGCGCTTGCGAAGTCGGTTGCCGTTCAGTGCCGGCCTGGCGGTGGATCACGACGCCGGGTTCGCGCTTGCCGGCACGGCAAACGCCCCGGGCATGCTGCACCACTTCGACCCCTGGTCCGGGACACTCCGCTGGTCGAGCGAGCTCGAGGAACGTCACGTTCCCGGTCAGCCTCCCCTGGTCACACCGGAAGCCGTCGTCGTTCCCAGTCGTGACCGCCGCGGCGTGGGCGCGCGCGCGTTCGATCGGGCGACGGGCAACCCCCTCTGGTCGCACGCGCCAGGAGTGGCCGCCCCGACCAGTGCGTGGCTCGCGGTCGACCACAGCATCGTCGTCAACAGCGCCTCGGGCGCACTGCTGTGCCTCGACGCGCTGACGGGCACGCTGCGCTACAATCACGTGTTCACCCGGCAGGTCGACGCAGACCAGCCGCGGCGCCTCGAGCCGGTGCTGCGACACGGCGCGTTGTTCGTCCCCCAACATCAGGTCCACGTCGTCCGCCCCGGCGACGGCGAGATCATTGGGACTGCGCCCACCGATCTGATCCCTGATCTGCTGCGCGTGGACGAGCGGTGTGACATCTACATCGCCGAGGAGAGTGGCCACCTGGCGGCCTTCAGCGTCGCCCCGCGACTCACGCTGGTTTCATAGTCGGCCCGCATCCGCCGCCTTGCTGACCACAAACTCGGCAATGCGACGAATCGGCACCGCGGTGGGGCACAGTCGTTCCTTCTCCGCGAGCACCTCTGGGGAAAGGTGGCGGAATCCCAGGGCCGCAGCCCCAAATTCGGGCATGCTCCGCGAGCCGGCCAAGACGACCCCCATCACCCCTGCATAGGCGCCTCCGGAAGCGGCGATGCGCTCCGCCTCGCCTCGGTCACACAATCCACAGGCAATGCAGCGACCGAACGCCGGCATGTCGGCCCGCTCTTGCGCCGACACGGGCGGCAACGCATCCGCGGCGTACTGCGCTCGAAAGGCTGCCAGGCCAGGCTTCGCGCCCACCAGTCGCCGCACGAGCGTCCGCACCAGTGCCAGCGCGAGTAGGCACAGTGCCGTCAGGCGGGCAGACACGGGTCTTACCGTAGCACAACCCCGAACGAGGGAAGTCTGCACCGAACCGCAGCGTACCGAGCAGAGAGAGCCGCCGTGACGGTGTGACGCCAGGAACGTGACGGTGTGACGCCAGGAACGTGACGGTGTGACGCGTAACAGGGGCGAGTGTGACGCCCTGAAATCGAACGAAATCCCGGAGATCCTGGCTGGCACGGCGAGTGCTCTTGACCTCTGGCAGCGCGGCCCGCTCCGCCGCGGCCCCAGGAGGCAGCATGCACACAG
This sequence comes from uncultured Polyangiaceae bacterium, assembly GCA_964610275.1. GTDB lineage: Bacteria > Myxococcota_A > Polyangia > Polyangiales > Polyangiaceae > JAFGBI01. Next base: position 49,061 of record CAZSVU010000001.1, read on the forward strand.
CCGAAGTCGCAGCCACACCACGAAGCGCCTCGCTCACGCGTCCGGTCGCAGCTTCGGAGTTCGCCGAGGCGGACGACCTCGCGCTCTTGAAGGGTCTCATCTCCGACGACGAGCGTGCTTGGCGCGAGTTCAACGCCAGGTACTCTCGCTTGATCTACCGGTGCATCACGCGAGTGACCGCGCGCTTCAGTGCGGTCGTGTCTGCGGACGATGTACGCGAGATCTACGCCGTGCTGTGCGTCGGGCTGTTGGCAAACGACAAGCGCAAGCTGCGCAGCTTCGAGCCAGGACGCGGCAACAAGCTGGGCAGCTGGCTCGGAATGCTCGCCATCCACAGCGCCTACGATCATCTGCGCCAGGTCAGGCGCGAGCCCCGACGCGCGTCCTGGAGCGAAGCCGAACAACTCACCAGCGCCACCAAGGACCCGGCCGAGGCGTGTGAACTCAGGGAGCGAGCACGCCTCGTGTCAGAAATGCTCAGTGAGTTCAGCGCCAAGGATCGCGAGTTCGTGGCCCTCTACTTCGGAGAGGGGCTGGACCCCGAAGAAGTGGCCCGGCGCATGCGCATCAGCGTCAAGACCGTCTACTCGAAAAAGCACAAGATCCAGCACCGCCTGGAATCCCTCCTGGCCCAGCGTCAAATCGCCGCGTAACCCAACTTTTTCCCTCGAATTGAGGATCTCGCGCGGCTACCAGGATCCATCCGGCGGACACGGGCTGCCCCTCGGTGCCGGCCTGTGCTAGACGCTCGGCTCGACCCCAATTGAACGGGTGCCCCCTTTGGGTGTGAGCACGGTGTTGACGGAGACCAGTCATTGCGGACGCGGGCCGCAGAGTGCGGGAGGCCGGTGAAGCGGCGCTGGCAGCATCCTGTCAGCATCTTCGTGCTCATGCTGGCTGGTGCCCTGACCACCGCCTGCCCGGCGCCGCCTCCGGTCGCTCCGGAAGGCGGTCCCCAGAGGCCGTCCGCCATTCCGCCTCGGGTCGAGCTGATGCAGGTCGAGCACCGGCCGCCCATCAGCCTGGTCGCGCGCCTGGGCGACCCCTACCCGGCTGTGGCCGTAGCCATCCACCACGACCACGGATCCCGCGCCTCGGCGGCCCTGAGCGTCTTGCTCCGCACCAGACTCGCCCGAGCCGGTTTTCCCAACGTGCGCCCGCAATCGCATCACCTCGGACTTCAACTGCAGGCGCTGGTCGGTTCGGCCGAGGACGCCAGCCGCTTCGTCACCGCGTGCGCTCGAGCGCTCAACTCGCCCTTGGCCGCGGATGGCGAAGAGGCAGCGGCCCTCGGAGACGCGCTCGGGAGCCTGTCGGTGCCCGTCTGGTCAGGACCGCCGGAAGCCGCGGTGGCCGCCTGCTCCGGCGAGTTCGGAGCGCCGATCGGGAGCACCCCGTCGTCGTCGCCCCTCCAGGCAACCGAGGTCGAGCGCTGGCGCAGCGAGGCCTGCTCGACCCAGAGCGTGGCGTTCGCCGCGCTGGGGTCTCCGGAAGTGCTGGAGGCCGCAACCGAAGCCCTGCGCGCAACGCCCGAGTGGCCCGAAGGGCCACCTCCGCAAGACCCGTGGCCGGCCGCCGATCTGGTGGGCGCCGCCCACGGAGGCAGCGGCCCGAGCCGACTCTCGGTAGCGCTTCGAGTTGCCGACGGCAGTGCGGCTCTGGAGGCTGCGCGCGCCTTGGCCCAGCCGGGCTCCGCACTGCTTCGCCGCCTGCATGCGCTGAATCCGCCCTGGCAACTGACTCGAGTGGTGGGAACAACTCGCCCCCGCGGCGCCTGCATCCGGGTGGATCTCACCGCTGCCGAGACCGCTGCGCCGAGCTCGAGCACGGCCGCCGACGTCGCCCACCTCGCGCTGCAAGAAGCCCGGCTGGCCCTGGACGCCAATCACGACGGCGCGTGGAGCCTGGAGCAGAGCGTGCTGCGCCCGGCAGATCCGAGTGCCGCCGCCGCCGTGGCCGCGTGGCGAGCGTTGAGTGGCACCCTCCGAGCCGGCAAGACTCGGCGGTTCGTATCTTATCTCACCCACGAAGCGCCCGAAGGCAGTGACTCGTTCGACCGCGCGCTGACCGACGCCGGGCAGCGCTGGAAACGGGCCACCTTGGAGCAGCGAGCCAGGGTGGAGCCCGGGCAAGGCGAGCTCTGGACGCTCGTGGCGTCGCCCTGTGGCACCGCGAGCGAGTCGGCCAACACAGCGGGGACCGCAGCGGCCTTCGTGACCGCCCTCGCCGCCAAGATGCCCGTCGTCGAGGGGGTCAGCATCGAGCCCTGGATCACGCCGGACGGGATTGGGCTGCTGGCCCATGGGGCTCCGACCGATCCGTACGAGCAGCCCACCGACCATGCCCGCCGAGTCGGTTCCGCGCTGGGCCGAGCCATCGCCGCGACCCGAATCGAGGGTGGAGATCTCGCTGCGGCCCGGGGCCTGCTCCTGGACCAAGTCGGCACGGCTCCGCGCCCCGGCTGGTGGTTGACGATCAGCTCCCTGGCCCCCGAACGCCCCTCGTGGCTGGAACCTCGGGGCACTTGGCAAGCGTTGACCGAGCTCGCCAGTGATGCGGCGGAGTCACAGCGCGTCGACTTCGTCCAGGGGCCACTCCGGATCGCGGTGCTCACCAACTGGTCCGAGGATCAGGCCCCCGCCACCGTGGCGGGGCTCCAGCGCTGGCTCCGGCCGGTCCGAGCAGAGCAACGGCAGTGCCCGGCAGTGTCGAGGACGAGCCCGCGCTCGGGAGTGCTGCGCATCGATACCTCGGAGCCAGGGCAGCCCCCGGTTGGGTATGTCGCGGTGCCGGTGCCCGCCGCCACTGCCGACCACCGCCGCGAAGCCGAATGGACGCTCTGGCTGCTCAACCGCGAAGGCGGCTGGTTGGAGCAGACGCTCCGTACACCGGGGCTGGCGTCGTCGGCGCGCGCTCACCTGGTCGGTGGACGCAGAGGAGCCGCGCTCATTGTCGAGCTTTCGGCGACCCAGGACCAACTCGACCAGGCCGTGGCTCAGGTCCGGGGACTGCTGGAGCGGCTCGCACAAGGGGCTGCGACCGAAGCGGACGTCCAGCAGGCGGCTGCGCACTTCGCGTCCAGGGACAGGGCTGCCAGCCTCGACCCACGTCACCGCGTCATCCACCTGTGGCAGGGTTCGTCCTCCGCGCCGGCGCCCGACCTCGCTTCGCTGCACAAGCTCCACCGACGAGTTTTTAGGCCGGATGCTCACCTGGTCGTGCTCACGACCCCTCGAGCCTGATCCGACCGGGGCTCGACCCTACCGAATGCCTCCGAGCATGACCCCCCGCGAAGAGTCCCCATTGAACCCTCGCACTGCCTCGCGAACCGACGCTCACGCTGGTGGAGCAACTCCCCCGGCGAGCGTGCCCCCGAGCCCCGAGCCGCCCACCGCGCGCGAAGGGGGACCCACGTCGTCGGATCCGGAGCTACGCGCCTACATCCGCCGCAATCTGATCAAGGCGGGCGTAATCCTCGTCCTCGTCATCGTTCTGATGGGCTTCGTCGGGATCTACTTCAACCAGGAGGCGATGGCCGCGTGCCAATGGGTGATGGATCAGGTCGGCCTCGTGGGGTTGGCAGCGATCCTGTTCGTCAGCGACGCCTTCTGCGCACCCATCCCGTCGGACTTCACGCTGGTCGTGATCGCCAAGAGCGATCTCAGTCCGTACTGGCCCATCGTCGTCCCGGTGCTGGCGCTGTGGTCGAGCTTCGCTGGCGGCGTCGCCTGGTACCTCGGCACCAAGGTCGGCCACACAGCCTGGGCGAACCCGTGGCTCGGACGTCTGCAGTCCGGCCAGAACCATGCCCTCGTCGCGAAACTGGGCAAGTGGGGCGTGGCACTCGGCGCACTCACTCCCATTCCGTACTCACTCACCTGTTGGACGGCGGGGATGCTGGAGCTCACGCTACGAGATATCTTCTGGGTGAACCTCCTTCGCATGCCGCGCTTCGTCGCCTACTACCTCGCCTTCTCCCACTCGGACGACATCATCCGATTGTTCCTGTAACCGCGACCGCCCGCGGGACAGGGCTGCAGGCCGCCGGGAGCGCCGTCGTCGCCACGTGGTTCCCGGCGCGAGCCCGTTGGTTGCGCCCGCGCCCCGTGGTACGAGCGGCGCGATGGCCATACGGGAAACTGTACTCGTCCTCGACTACGGCTCGCAGTACACGCAGCTCATCGCGCGTCGGATCCGAGAGAGCCATGTCTATTGCGAGATCCATCCGTGCACCGTCCCGCTATCCGAGGTGCAGCAGCGGAGCCCTCGGGCCATCGTGCTGAGCGGGGGTCCCCAGAGCGTCTATGACGAGCGCTCCCCACGTAGCGATCCCGGTCTGTTCGACCTCGGTGTTCCGATCCTGGGCATCTGCTACGGCCAGCAGCTCATGGCGCACCAACTCGGTGGGCGAGTGGAACCCAGCGCCGAGCGTGAATACGGACCTGCCGTGCTCCGCGTGCGGCAGCCCCAAGGGGTCTTGTCGCCGTTCTCGGCGGGTGAAGAGCTGAAGGTCTGGATGAGCCACGGCGATCGGCTCACCGAGCCGCCGGCAGGGTTCGTGGGTATCGGAGTGAGCGACAACGCCCCGCTGGCGGCGATCGCGAACCACGAGCGCAAGCTCTACGGAATCCAGTTTCATCCGGAGGTGGCCCACACGCCACGCGGCGCCGAGATCCTGCGGGCCTTCCTGTTCGAAGTCGCCGGTTTGGAGCCGGCGTGGACGCCCGGATCGTTCGTCGACGAGGCCGTGGCGGACATTCGCCAGCGCGTGGGTCCGAATGAGCGCGTCATCTGTGGCCTGAGCGGTGGCGTCGACTCCTCCGTCGCCGCAGTGCTGTGCCACCGCGCCTTGGGTGACCGACTGGTCTGTATCTTCGTCGACAACGGTCTACTGCGTTCCGGCGAGCGTGAAAGCGTCGAGCACACCATGCGCGAGAGCTTCCACCTGAACTTGATCACGGCCGACGCGCGTCAGCAGTTCCTGACGGCGCTGCGGGGCGTCACCGACCCGGAGCAGAAGCGCAAGATCATCGGCCGTATCTTCATCGAGGTCTTCGAAGCGCACGCAGCAGACGTGGAAAACGCCCAGTACCTGGTGCAGGGCACGCTGTATCCCGACGTGATCGAGAGCGTGAGCGTGCGCGGACCCAGCGCCGTCATCAAGAGCCACCACAACGTCGGGGGGTTACCCGACCGAATGAAGCTCAAGCTCATCGAACCGCTCCGCGAGTTGTTCAAGGATGAGGTTCGCCATGCCGGAGAATCCATGGGAATGCCTCGCGACGTGCTCTGGCGTCACCCGTTCCCCGGCCCCGGCCTGGCCATCCGTTGTCTGGGCGAGGTCACCGACGAACGGCTCGCCGTCCTGCGCGCCGCCGACGCAATCGTCACCGAAGAGATCCGCGCGGCCGGCCAGTACGACAACGTCTGGCAAGCATTCGCCGTCCTGCTGCCCGTGCACAGCGTCGGGGTGATGGGCGACGATCGCACCTACGACGAGTGCTGCGCCATCCGCGCAGTGCACTCCAGCGACGGGATGACGTCGGACTGGGCTCGCCTACCTCACGAACTTCTCGCCCAGCTCAGCTCTCGCATCATCAACGAGGTGAAAGGCATCAACCGAGTGGTGTACGATATCAGCTCGAAGCCGCCGGCAACCATCGAGTGGGAGTGAACCGTACCGCCGCACAACTTGGGCTGGTCCTCGGACTCGCCACCCTGCCCACACCGGTCGCGGTGTGCGGCTGCGGTCCTTCGGTGGGCCGCCCCGCGGTGAGCCTCAGCCTCACCCGGAATCCCAAGACGCCCCAGGATGCCTCGGTGACCATCGACGAAGAGTACATCGGGCCGCTCTACTACGTCGCAGCCCGAGGGGTTCGATTGCCGCTGGGCCAACACCGCATCACGGTGGAGAAGGAAGGGTACTTCCCGTGGGACCGCCTGGTCGAGGCAGACCGGGAGCCCATTTCGCTCGACGTGCGGCTGGTGCGCATTCCGGACTGACCCGCGCGTCGAGCACCCAGCCGGTGCCTCGCGCTGGAGCCGAACCGGCAGCGGTGCCCGAGCTCCTGCCCCCGCCCCGGCGGGCGCCGGGGTGCCGCCAGGACCCGCCGGACGGAATGGCGCGTCCGGACCAGCACCTCTTGTTCAGCGGCGGGTCGCTGCTATATTCCGTCGCCCCATCGGGGTGTACCTCAACCTGGTAGAGGACCGGCTTTGGGTGCCGGTGGTTGCTGGTTCAAATCCAGTCGCCCCGACCGAGTTTCCATCAGCGACATTTCCACATGGGGGCGTGTGGGGCGCGCACACACGCGGTCCCTGGTTCACGTACCAGGTGAAAATCCCGAAACAATGCGGTGTGATACGGCTTATCAGGCGCGATGATCGGTCGATCCCGCGCGGGCGGCGCCCGGCTTCCCTGCGCGCGCATTTCCACACGCAGCAGCATTTCCACAGGCAGCAGACACCCGAGCAGGGTGTGCGAGCAGGGTGTGCAAGCAGGGTGTACGAGCAGGGCGTACGAGCAGGGCGTACGAGCAGCAGGTACAAGCAGGCTGTAGAGGACGACCCGCTCCTGCGCGGAAGCCGGGAAGAATTCATTCGCATTTGAGTCCGGCTGGGCCTACTCTTTGGGATCGTGAGGAATCCTGTGCTCCGCCAGCGGGAGAGAACTCGTGCCCCGACCAACTCGATCCACTAAGCCCACCCCCAAGCCACAGCCTGCCCGAGCCAAGAAGCCGCGATCTCGCGCCGGAGACGCAACTCGAGGCAAGTCCGCCCCCAGCAAGCCAAGCGCACCGAAGCGCAAGGCTGCAGCCAACCGGAAGGCCGCTGCCAAGAAGGCTCCCACCAAGAAGCCGGCCACCGCCAAAAAGGCGTCTGCCAAGAAGAAAGTCGTCGCCAAGAAGAAGGCGGCTTCCAAACGCAAGCCTGCCGCCCCGCCCACCGCCGCAGGTCAGCGGACCCGCAAGAGGACTGCCCGGGGCGCGCGCACCTGCACCAAGTGCTCGCGTCCCGCCGCGCCCGGTCGCAGGCAATGCGAGTATCACCTGGAGTACTTCAGGGAGTACCGCCGACAGCGACGCGAGTCCGGACGCTGCATCCACTGCGGCACGCCGTCTGGTGGCTACCAACTCTGCGACGCCTGCGCGTCCCGCTCGTCGGACCTCATGCGAGACCGCTACTACGAACGACGTGGAGCGGGGCTGTGTGTCGCCTGCGGCGCTGCCTCCAACGGCTACTCACTCTGCGACGCCTGCACGCGTCGCAAGGCGAAAGCCCGCACTCAACGCTGACCCGGATGCGCCGTCAGCCCCTGCGTTCGGGCAGGCCACCACCGGTCACTGGCGCCAGACATCTAGACGCCTGAGTTCCTCCCAGACTTGGCTCGGGTCGGTGTAGCGATACTGTTCGTGGCGACGCAGCATCACGCTGATGATGTCGCCCAGTGGCGTCCCCAGCGCTTCGGCGCGCTGCCGGGGCGTGCCGACGCGAATCTGTTCGATGATCCCGTCATGACCGACCGAGAAATCGATCGGGTAGTCCCCGGCGTGCATCGCAAACATGAGCAGGCCGAGTTGGTACAAGTCGCTCTGCTTGGATGAATAGCCACCGGCCAGGACCTCGGGGGCCATGATGCGATGGTGCACGATGGGAGGGTGGACGATCTGCCTCCCGTAGAGCTCCTCGGCAATCCCCAGGTCGCCAATCTTGACTTGCACATCGTGCCCTTGCACGACCAGCACGTTGCCTGCGTGCAGGTCGTTGTGCACGACCCCGTTGTCGCTGAGATACTGCAAGGCAAAGAGCAGTTGCCGTGCCAGGTCAACCACCAACCGATCCGTAAACGGCTGCCCCAGCATCGCTTCCAGGCTGTGATCGCACCGCTCCAGAACCAAGTAGAAGAGGCCATCCCCTTCGAAGTAGTCGTGAACGTAGACGATGTTCGGATGACGCAGCCGGTGCAGCCGGGCGGCCTCTCGCAGCCAATCCTGGCGGATCTGCTGGATGGGCCGGTTGCTGGGCTTGAATACCTTGAGCGCGAACGACTGATCAAAGGGGCCCACGCAGTCGTACACCCCACTGAATGCGCCCCCGCCGACCTGGTCGCCGACCAGGTAGTGCAACCCCCGCGGAGAGCGCACACAGCCGCCCGTCCCCGGAAATGGCTGCGGAACGGGTTGCTGCGGTGACACCTAGTGCCCTGTCCCGGAGCTAAGAAACGGCGGAACCGACTGCATGGGTTTTCGTGAGTCTCCCACGTCCTCGGCGGCGCCAGCCAGGGCGGCACGGACGGTGCCGCCAGGACGATGCGGTGCTCTGCCCGGAGCGCCGCGGAGCTGGCCTCCTCCGGCCTGGCACCCCCGGGTCCGGCCCGGAGGAGGACATCGATGGCGACTCGGGGGAAAGAGCACTGGTCCCCCCCAGTATCACCTGATGGCTTGCGTGTCCGCCCAGCTTTCGCTAAGACCCCCCGGCCCATGTCCAACCGATCGATCTGGAACGTCCAACGCCGTCACGAGTGGCTCGCCACGCCGCTGAAAGGCAAGCGGCTGCATCGGCGCAAGCGGGCGCGCATCGGCCTGGAGCAGGCGCTGGAGCGCAAGCGCCGGCTATCTGCCCAGCGGTCCGCCGATTCCCAGGCCGAAGAGTAGCCGCCGTCGCCCCCGGCAAGGGCGCTCGGCCGCGCTCAGCGCTGTAGGTGCGCCCGCAGAGCCTGCACTCCCAGTGGCAGTGCGCCGGTCACGAGCCAGGCGGCATGCAGCCGCTGCGCAGCCACTGCGTGTAGCAGCACGATGGTGAGACCGAGCGTCAGGGGCAGAACGGCGCAGCGTCCCACCGCCCCGATGGGTGCCGACACCCAGGCCGGCGTCGCCGCCGCGAGCGGTCCCACGGCCAGTACCGCCACGGCCCCCCCGGCGGCGAAACCAGCCCCGGACATTCCGGTCCCCAGGCCCACGTCGAGGTGCCCGTCCCCAGCGACCTGGACCCCGTGAGCCACATTCACCAGCAGACCCTCGTGCCAAGTCCACGGCTGCGACTGGGCCACCCGGGGAAAGAGCACCGCGGCGTCGGCGAGCGGTGACGACAGCAGCCCGACACTCACCACCCCGACCCCCCACCCCACCAGCATGGGCCCCAGCCCCAAGCGCCACGGAGAAACCCCCAGCGCCGCCAGCGCCCTCAGTTCGCCGCGGGCGCGCGCCTGGGCCAGCGCAGCGCCGGCCCCCACACCAGCCAACGCCGGAGCAAAGGCGCTCATACGTGCCACACGCATCTGCCAGGTGCTGAACGCCTCGTCCGTGCCCACGACGACACCGAACGCCAACACCACCGCCAGCACCGTCAGCGCGAGCGACCGGCGAAGGAGGATCTGGTCGAATGCGTGCATCTCGCCCCGGGATACTTGTCCCAAATGCTGCGGACTTGCTAGCGCCTTGACGGTGCGATGCGCCCCCTCGATGGCTCTGGCTGCCCTGTCCGTGTGCGGCTGCATCGACTACGGAGACAAGGACGCCAAGGTTCCTGGCGACGACCTCGGCCACTACCAGGTGTCGGCGACGCTCCGTTCCACTGATTGCGGCCCCGATGCGCTGGGCACCCAAGACCTGTGGGAGTTCGACGTGCGTCTGTCGCGGGACGGGGCCGACCTGTTCTGGCTCAACGGGGCAGAGGTCATCGCGGGGTCCCTGGCCGCCGACGGCACGTCGTTCTCCTTCGACACGCTGCTCGAATTCGAGATCGAGCCGCCGAATCCCCCCCATTCCGGCTGCACCGTGTTGCGCCAGGACCAGGCGGAGGGATCACTCTCCAGCTCCGGCCTGGACGTGGAGGCATTCGCCGGGTCCCTGAGCTACCGCTACGCCGTGGACGAGAGGTCGGACTGCTCCGGCTTGATCGGCGTGCAGGGCGGATTCGCTACCCTTCCTTGTGAGATCACTTACCTCCTCGACGGGCAGCGCAAGCAGACGGCGGCCCCGGCCCACTGAGGCTTCGGATCCTCGCGAGCCGTCACACCGAACGGCCGTTCGGTGATCGGCCCCGAGCGGCGCGAGAAACGACGGTGGCGACTTCGAAGCGCCCGGTGCTCGCCGTCCAGGTTCTGTCGCCAGACTGGCGCCGTGGGGACTCCCCGCAGCAATCGCGAAATCCGGCTGGGAAGAGGGGCCAGCCGGTACTACCCTCCCGCCTCCGGAAGGACCCGATGGACTTTTCAACGCTTGCCGCTGCCGTAGCCGCGCAGTCGCTCCTGATGATGGGGAGCATCTGGGATTCGCTAGAGATCTTCCAGAACGAGAGCTGGACGAACGTCATGAACGCGCTGAGGATCGCCCTCACCCTCGGTGGCGCGCTGCTCCTGATGTACGAGTACCGCGCCCGCCGCATGGGCCAGCCGATCCGCATGCGAACCCAGAAGCGAGTTGCGTTCGTCTTTGCCGCAATCGCATTCTGCGCCTACTTCGACTTCTTCAACCCCAAGGTTCGCTACCCCGAGTACTACCACCGGCACGAGTTCTACCACTACTACCTCGGGTCGAAGTACAACGAGGAACTCGCGTACACGCGCATCTACGAGTGCTCCGCAATTGCCGAAGTCGAGCTCGGACGGGGCGCTGAGATACGCAAGCGCGAGCTCCGGGATCTACGCGAGAACCTCATCAAGCCCATTCCGGACACCTACGTCTTCTCCAATCCGGGTCGGTGCAAGAAGCACTTCACTCCGGAAAAGTGGGAGGCTTTCAAGAAGGACGTGGACTGGTTCCAGCGTGTCTCCCGCGGCAGCTACTGGGAGAACATGCACAAGGACCACGGGTACAACCCACCGCCCGTCTGGACCATGGCCGGCAAGTTCTTCGGAAGCTTTGCGCCGGCGGGAGACGGCTACTTCAAGATCCTGGCGTCGATCGATCCCATCCTGCAGCTGGGGGCTGTCCTGCTCATCTGGTGGGCGTTCGGCTGGAAGATCATGGCCATTGCCACGGTCTTCTGGGGGTGCAATGCGCCCGCCAACTTCTACTGGACGGGAGGAGCTTTCCTGCGACAGGACTGGATCTTCTTGCTGGTCGCTGCGCTGGCGCTGGCCAAAAAGGGCCGCTTCGCCTGGGCTGGCGCGGCGCTGACCTGGTCCGCGCTGTTACGTGTGTTCCCCCTGATCATGTTCGCGGGCTGGGGGATCGTGATCGGGATGTACCTGATCCGACACCGCCGCTTCCATCCCGACCACCGCCGGCTGGTGATCGGCTGCGTCATCGCAGCCGGAATACTGATTCCCGCCAGCGTGATCTACACCGGGGGCGCCCACACCTACGAAGACTTCTACAATCACACCCTGCGCACGCACCAAACCACACCGCTCACCAACCACATGGGCCTCGAGACCATGATCGTCCACGACTGGGACGGGCGGATGCGGTTCACGCGCGACAACAATCTCGACGATCCGTTCCAAGGCTGGAAGGACGGCCGCAACGAACGATTCAAGAAGGCGCGGCCGTTGTTCTTGGCCATCGTGCTCGGCCTCTTCGCCTGGACGGTGTGGGCCCTGCGTCGCACCAAGCTCCTGTGGGTGGCACTGCCATTGAGTCTTCCCCTGACCATGGCCCTGACCAACCTCACTTGCTACTACTACTCGATGTTCATGGTCGCGGCGGCCCTGGTGGCGGTGAGGCCCACCTTCGGACCGGCGCTGCTCGCGACGAGCGGAGCCAGCCAGATCCTGCTGCTCAAGTATTATTTCGTGGACGACAAGTACACGGCGCAGTCCTGGCTCTTCTTCCTCCTGGCCATCCTCATCTTGGTCGTCTACTCCCGCCCCTTCAGCAAGGAGCGGCTCAAAGCCTGGTGGGAGGGCAAGCGCGAGCCCCGGGCGAAAGACGCCCCCGCTCCGACTGCGCTCACCACCGGCTAGCGGCTACAGCACGCGGCGCCAGTTCTCGACTGCCTCCCCAAACCCCTCGGGGAAGCCGGATAGCTGCACGTCCAGGTGCTCGTCGTTGGTCTCCACGCGATGAACGGTCAGCACGGGGATGAGCAACTCGAGGAGTCGCTGGGCGCGGGCGTTGTCGGCCAGTTTGGGATGTTTCCGGAGGTCGAGCACGATCCGGTCGTCCTCGGCCTCCACCAGCATGGCTGGCCGCCTGGGCATGTGGGCCGCCAGATTCCCGGGCTTGCTGAGGTCCAGCGCCCCGGACTTGAGCAGCGTGACCACCGCCGAATCCGGTAGCTCCTCGAGCACCTCCAGCGTCACGTCCCTCAGGCGCAACTGCAGGAGCAGTTGCTCGCGCCCCAGGTCGACACGGTCGAGGCAGACCACGCCAGTGGCACGGACGACGTTGCCCATCAACTCGACGGTAGCGCTCACCCGAAGCCCGGGAGGGACGGCTTCGATGACCACATCGCGAGGCCCCCGCGCCCCCCGCGGCTGCGCGGCCAGCCAGCGCAACGCATCCAAAGGCACTCCGACTCGCAACGCCGCCGCGCTGCGGGCGGCTCGCACCAACTCTTCCGGATGCCGCCGCAGGTAGCGAACGGCAGCCTGAATGGCAGGCTTCACCAATTTCCTCGGCCTTTTCTCCGCCCCGGATCCCGTGTCTACTCGCCGTCGCTCGAGCCGCCCTTTTCAGGCAGGGCATCAGTGGTGGACTGACCCAATTTCAGCTTCGCCGGAAGAACCCCGCGGTTCTGGAGCTCATAGTTCATGCGGTCCGCGAGGGTGTGCGCGAACTTGCCCATGAGGTCCGGTACCTCCTGCAGGAGAGCCGACCACGTGTTCGCGGAGTCCCCTTCGACCGCCACGACATGCGCGGTGCCGTCCTTGCTGATGGCAATCGCGGCCACTGGATCCAACTCCACTGCTCCGCCGGCCCCGTGCAGGCCCGTGTCACCGCCGACTCTCTTCCCGTGGGCGCCGGCGTTGCCACTGCCCGCTCCGAACACCACTTTCAGGCGATGCACCGGAATGATGGTCGCGTCCCCCGCCTGTTGGGGCTCTCCGATGATGGTCTCGCTCTTGGAGATCTCGTGGATCCCGTCGAGTAGGTTGTTGACGATGTCACTGATGTCTGCGTGGCTCATGTCCACTCCGTCCGTCAGCTAGCGGCATTGCGCCGCGGCCAGACTCTCACATTCGTAGTTGCGTACCAAATCGCATCGGTGGCGGCCAGCACGGGCCACACCCTGATTTCGCCTCGAATTCCCAATTGCGCACGGTCGACCAACTCCCACGAGGGTGTCGACCGCACCACGATGCTGTCCGGCAGCACGCTCTGCAGCACGCAGATCGCTGCCAACAGCCTCCCCGTCAGCATGGGGTCTTCGAAGGCGTACTCCAAGTCCACCTCGAGCTGCTGGGGCCGGATGCGGCGACGCTCTTGCAGCAGAAACAGCAGCAGATCCAACGGATCGAACCACCTCTCGAAGCGCCGATATCGTTCGCCCACCCGCTCCAGCGCCTGTCTGGCGCGTTCGATCCCGCCCGGGTCTCCCTCCGGGCGCTCGTCGAGCTGGGCACCGGCTTGTTTCGTCAACCAGCAGCGGCCGAACGCGTGCACCTGCAGAGTGGCCGGCACCCCTCGCGCTGCGGCTCCACTGGCCGCGAGCGGTCCAATCTGGAGTCCTCCGGCGGCGGCCCACATCCCCTGCGGCTCCCCTCGCGCCTGCAGATCGAGAATGACCCGCAGTGGCGTGAGGAAGGCCGCCAGGCACAGGTCGATGACGACGACGGCGCACGCGATCCACCAGACCAAACCACCAGCTCAGCGGGACGACTATGTCGCTCCCGTGCCTGCCCCCAGCTTGGGCGTGTGCCCACCCGGCAATGCGTCCAGGCCTTCCGTTTCCTTGGTCAACTCGATGCCACGGCGAACGACCGCGTGACCGCGCTTGATGGCCAGCATGTGCGGGACACCGTCCTCGCCGACGACCACGAACGCCCTGGGCTCGACCTTGAGCGCGCCCCCGGCACCACCCCCCTCACCCTCGGCGTCACCGGATCCATCCGCCTTCGTCCGCTTGCCGCCCGCGCCGCCAATCGCGGTGCCGAAGGCCACGCTGATCCTGCTGAGCGGCATGACCTTGGCCTTGCCAGCGTCCCGGATGTTCCCCACCACGGCCTCGCTCTTCGAGATCTTGTTGATCTCGGTGAGCAGGCTCTTGACCAGATTCTTGAGTTCCATTGCTTCAAAGGAATCACGGACTCCGTGAGTCGTCAAAGGGGACCCCGCAAAAGCAGGTCCGGCTCGCACGGCCGTGCTCCCTCGGACCGACCCGGCCACACGCCAGGCCGCGGCGATTTGACATCCTCCGGTTGGCTCGGGCGCCCCCCGTGAACTAGAGTCGCCTCCCCCGAAAACCACTGGACAGATATCACCGATGCGCGAAGCTAGATTGGGGGGACTCCGGGTGAGATTCGCCGGCGGCACCGACGGTCACGGTGGCGGCGACGGCCTGATGGTCGTTCTCCTCCACGGGTTTGGGGCACCCGGCACGGATCTCGTGCCGTTGAGCCTTGCCCTCGGCGTCTCGGAAAGCATGCGGTTCGCGTTCCCCGAAGCCCCACTGGCCCTGGACCCCACCGGGGACGCCAGGGCGTGGTGGATGGTCGACCTCGCGGAACTGCAGGCTGCCTTGGCAACCGGCAGGGAGCGAGACCTCTCCGCCACCGTGCCCGAGGGCCTCGAGCGCTCCCGCGCCGCCGTCGTCGCATTGCTCGACGACCTGGACACCAAGCTCGGCGTTCGCAGCGAGCAGGTCGTTCTGGGAGGATTCTCGCAGGGCGCCATGTTGGCGTGCGACGTCGCGCTCCGCGATGAGCGTCCGCTGTGTGGCCTGCTGCTCATGAGTGGCACCATGCTCGCGCAGTGCGAGTGGGAACCGCTCATCGCCTCCCGGGCCGGCCTACCGGTCCTACAGAGCCACGGTCGGTTCGACCCTTTGCTCCCATTCTCCATCGCCAAGCGCCTCCGCGATGCTCTTTCGACCGGGGGACTAGTGGTCCGTTGGACCCCGTTCGATGGGGGTCACGAGATCCCCCAAAGCGTGCTTTCGGCCGCAGAGGTCTACCTGTCCGAGCTCGTGCCGCCGGTCCGCTGATCCCACGGCTCGTCGTGCGCACTGGGCGGCCCGCATGGCCGGACCCACACGTTCCCGCCCCTGACTGCACCCCAGCACCCAGTGCCCTCGCCGCGAAAAGATGCTAACCCGAGCCTTCGTCCTGGAGCCCCGCGCCCTGGCGCCGCGCCAACTCCCGACATGCAGAACCAGGAGCAACACGACCGAACGAGCTCGGCTGCAGGCGACCCTGCCACAGGTCCTGCTGCCGACGATCCCGAGCTCGCCAGGGTGGTGGGAGAGGAGGAGGGGTGCCTGGGGCGAGTCCTCGAGCACCTGGCTCTCCGCGGGAAACGAACGAGCAAGCCGAGCCCGATCGACTACGACAAGGCGATGTTGGAGCTGCGCGACGAGGTCGCTTCCGCACGACTCGAAGACGTGCCCCCCCTCATCGAGCAAATGGAGCGTCTGCAGGTCCTGGCATCCCGACAACGCCAGGCTCCCGCCACGTCGGCAGTCGATGCGCGCTCCCCCTACTTCGGGCGGTTGGTGCTCTTGGAGTCAGGCCGCCAGCGTGAGGTGCTGATCGGCCGCGGAACGCACCTGGATCCCGACGCCGGCTTGCGAATCGTGGATTGGCGGGACGCTCCGGTGAGTCGCCTCTACTACCGCTACGAGGAAGGCGACGACTACGACGAGGTGTTTGGGGACCGCGAGATCGAGGGCGAGATCCTCACGCGCCGCAGTGTCACCATCGTGGATCGCGAGCTCCGCCGGGTGACCGCTCCCCAGGGCCACTTCGCCCGCAGTCAGGCCGGGGTCTGGCGCCGATTCGATCTGGAGGCAACGCGCCTCCAAGGTGGGCAAGGCAGCGCTGCCCGCGCGAATCAGCACCATCGCCCGGGCCAGCTGGGCGTGGCCCACGGCGACGAGCGCGAGGACCGCCACCTGCGTGAAATCACGCCATTGATTGACCGTACCCAGTTCGATCTGATCACGCGCCCGGATTCCGGCCTGGTCGTCATCCAAGGCGGGGCGGGCAGCGGCAAGACGACCATCGGTCTGCATCGCCTCGCGTATCTCGCCTTCCAGGATCCGCACCGCTTCCGCGCGGACCGCACCTTGGTCGTCGTCTTCAACAACGCCTTGGCTCGCTACATCTCCCTGGTCCTGCCGGCCTTGGAGGTGAAGGACGTCGCCATCCGCACCTACTCGCGTTGGGCCGAGCGGTTGCGCCAGAGCCACTTCCCACTCTTGCCAGTTCGCTACCGCGACGACACGCCGTCGGAGGTCGCCCGGCTGAAGAAGCACCCCGTCATGCTGCTGGCAATCGACGCGCACGTCGCACGTCTCGAGGCCCGCTGGCAGGAGCGTCTGCGCGCTGCGCTCCGCAAGGGCACGTTGCCGGCAACGCCGTCTGCCGAGGAACGCCTCGAGCGCGCCTGGCGGTCGACCGACGGTCGCCCGTTGGTCCACCGCATTCACTCCCTGACCCGGCAGCTCGGTCGAACGCTCGCCCCCGCGCTCTCCACGGACGCGCGGGTCACGCTGGAGCGTGGCCTGCGGGCAGCGCTCCGCGAGGCCACGGACGTGCTCGGCGCCTGGTCGGAGATGCTCAGTGACCCCGACGCGCTCACCGGGGTCGTTCAGGAGGGTGCGCCAGACGAGTTCTCCCCCACCGAGCTCGGGCGTGCCCTGCGGTACTGCTCCGCGCAGTGCTCGGCAGTGGTGGACTTCGCCGAGGAGGCCGAGGAACGAGCCGCCGAACCCCCGCCGCGCCGCGCTCAGCGCGCTCGCCGGCAGGACAACGACGCCAGCCCCGCCCCTGCGCAGGGCGTGGACGGGCGAGACATCGATGACCTGCCCGCGCTCGATCCGGAGGACGACACCCTCCTCTTGCGGTTGCACCAGAAGCTCCGCGGCCCGCTGTTGCGCGGCCGGAAGGGCAAGGAGGCGCTGGTGTACGAGCACGTCTTCATCGACGAGGCGCAGGACCTCAGTCCGCTGGAGCTCGCCGTGGTGCTGGGGACGGTCAGCGGCGGGCGCAGCATCACGCTGGCCGGTGACGTCTCGCAGCGGCTACTCCTGGACAATGGATTCACGGATTGGCCACGCGTGCTCACCCAGCTGGGCCTCGCCCACGTGGCCGTGGAGCCGCTTCGGTTGAGTTATCGTTCTACTCAGGAAATCATCGACTTCGCCCGCGCGGTACTGGGACCTCTGGCAAACGAGGAAGAATGCCGCGCCACTCGCCACGGCGCGCCGGTGGAGCTCTTCCGCTTCGCGCACAGCGGCGAAGCTGCGGGCTTCTTGGCCGAGGCGCTGCGGGCGCTGCTGCAGAAGGAGCCCTTGGCGTCGGTGGCAGTCATCGCCCATTACCCGGAGCAAGCGGACATCTACTTCGACGGTCTGGTCAAAGGGGAAGTCCCGAATCTGCGCCGCATCGGCGACCAGGAGTTTCCCTTCAAGCCCGGCGTGGACGTGACGGACGTGCGACAGGTCAAGGGCTTGGAGTTCGACTACGTGGTCCTGGTCGAAGTGAGCGAAGCCTCCTATCCTCCCTCCGCCGAGGCCAGCCATTTGCTCCACATCGCCGCCACCCGCGCTGCCCACCAACTCTGGGTCATGACCACTGGGCGCCCCAGCCCCTTGTTGCCCGACAGCCTGCTGGAGCGAGGGTACTAGTGCTCGGTCCCAGTCGCGAAGGGACGCGCCGCTTGGCTCTGCTGGCTCTGCTCGCCGCGGGGTGCGGCGGTGGCTCCCAGCAGCGAGCCACTTACCTCGGCTCCACTGAGAACGAGACGGTCAGGCCCGAGCCCACGCTCGCCCCCGCGCCGAAGCGGACGGTCCCACCCAGCCGAGATCTGGACCGCTACGCCACTTCTTTTCACGGCGTTCGTGCCAGTGATGGCCTCGCCCTGGAGCCGAGCACGGTCATGGACGATCTGTCGCAGGCGGACGTCATTTGCGTCGCGGAGGACCACGACGACGCGCGTCATCACTGGCTCCAGCTCCGCATCCTGCAAGAACTGCTCCGTCGCGCGGGCACGTCCGGTCGAGAGGTGGCCCTGGGCATGGAAATGTTCGAGAAGCCGGCCCAGCCCGTCCTGGACAAGTACCTGTCGGAGAAGGGCGGAGACGAGGAAGCTCTGCTGCGCGAGACGAAATGGGAGCAGCGGTGGCGCCACGACTACGGCCTCTACCGCCCCCTGGTGCGCACGGCCCGCCGCCGCGGCATTCCCATCCTGGCGCTGAATGCGCGCGCCGAGCTGACGCGCAAGGTCGCACGCAAGGGCTTGCGTTCGCTGACCGAGGCGGAGCGCAAGGAACTGCCTCGCTTGAACTTGGACGATCCCAAGCACCGCGCCGCATTCGACGAGGCGCTCGAGGAACATCCCCACCACGGCAGGCCCCGCCGACTCTACGCCGCGCAGGTCATCTGGGACGAAACCATGGCCCAGACGGCAGCCCACTGGCTCTCCGAGCGGCAGCCTGCCCGCCAACTCCTCGTCCTGGCTGGAGCCCAGCACTGCCGCGCCGATGCCATCCCCGACCGAATCCGGCGCCGCGTCTCGTCCCGCGTGGTGAGTGTCCGCCCGGTGCTGGCCAACACCGGCGTCAACCTGCCCACCCTGCTCGAGGCTTTCGACTACGCCTTGGTGCTAAAAAGCGACGAAGCGTTCGAGGAGCCGTAGGTCACCGTCCACCGGTGGCGAATCGAGGCGGCTGGATGCGGCTGCCGCCACAGCTTGGACAACGCCCCGGACGGGTCAGGCGCTCCCGCTTGCGAAAACGGAACCCACACTCCGCACACCGCGCTGGCTCGACCAGCAGCCTCTCCCCACTTCTCGCCAGTGACTGCTGCAGGTGCTCCAGATGGTCCGTCACTTCGCGCTCCCGCACCCGCACCCGCTCTGAGATCTCGAGCGCCGTGAGCGACTCCTCCCGCAGCACCTCGCGAATCGCCTGTCGAATGGTTGCGCCACGCGGTGCCGGTTCCGGGTTGGGTGTCGACCTGGCCACGTTCGTGAGAGTAGCGACACTCGGGCGTCACACCAAACGCGAGGCGGTTGCCTCGAAGTGGCTGGGGTTCGGCGTCATCCGCAGCCACCCTCGGGGCCGCGCTGGCCACGAAACCTGCGCCAGTCGAGCCCCAGCCTGCGCATCCGGGAACGCAGAGTGTGTGGGTTGACCCCGAGCAGGGCGCCGGCTCCACCCGGTCCCTCGATTCGCCCGCGAGTTCGGCTCAGGGCGGCCTCGACGTGCTGGGTGATGATCTGGTCCAGGCTGGGAAATTCAGCCGGCAACGCCGCCTGTCTCGGGTGATCCGTGCACTGGACTCGGTCGCTGCGTGCGCCGAGTGCACCGGCAACGTCCAAGGTCCTGCCGTCCCCGAGAATGGCCGCCCGCTCCACCACGGCTGCCAACTCCCGCACGTTCCCCGGCCAGTCGTATTCGAGCAGCAGCTCGACGTCGGCGGACGAAGGGACGAGCGGCGCGCCGCCAATGCGCTTGCCGGCGCGCCAGGCGAAGTGCGCGGCCAGCGCAGGGATGTCCTCGCGCCGCGTGCGAAGTGGCGGCAGCGGGATAGGAAACACGCTGATGCGATACCAAAGGTCCTCGCGAAACCGCCCCTCCCGTACCATGTCTTCCAAGTCACGGTGCGTCGCCGTGACGACGCGCACGTCGACGCTGAGGGTGCGCTGTCCGCCCACGCGTTCCACTACGGACTCCTGCAGCACACGCAGTAGACGCACCTGAGCCGCCGCTGACAGTTCCCCGATTTCGTCCAGAAAGAGCGTGCCCCCATCGGCGCGCTCAAACCAACCTGCGCGGGCGCTCACGGCTCCCGTGAAACTGCCACGCTCGTGTCCGAACAACTCGGAATCGATCAGACCCGCAGGAACGGCGCCGCAATTGACCCGCAACATCGGCCCGCCGCTTCGCCGCGACTGATCGTGGAGCGCCCGGGCCACCACCTCCTTGCCGGTTCCGGTTTCGCCCAGAAGCAACACCGGCGCGTCGGTGGGCGCCACCTGCCTGACCTTGGCCATCACCTGACTGAACCCGGCATCGGCCCCCACTATGGAGTCGACGATCTGCTGGCGATCCAGCCGAGACAGTAGCGCCCGATTGTCCGCTTCCACCACTTCACGCAGCCGAGCCAGTTCCTGAACCCGACGCGCGCCAGCCAGAGCGACCACGAAAGGCTCGAGCAACCGCTGCGCTTCGGTCGCGTGCCGTTCGGAGAAACTGCCCTCTTCCCCCAACAGTAGCAGCACCCCCGCCGCCCCGTGCTCGTCGTCCGCGAGTGGTCCAGCCAACACGTCCGCTCTCTGGTTCGAGCCCACCAGGAGAGCCAGCAGCGAGTCGGTGTGCGTGCCGCCACTCATCACCCTTCCCTGGCGCAACCAGGCAAGCAGCGCGTTCATCTCGTCGCCGGTACATTCGCGCCGGCTTGCGGGTAAGGTGGTCCAATCCGCGCGCCTGTCCTCCGCCACAATCCGCAGCGCCTGGTGTTCGAGGTCGACCCGCAGCACCACCAACGCGCGGATCCCCAGTTCCTCCCGCAGAATCTCGGCGACGCCGGCAACCGAGTCGGTGAGATTCGCATGCCGAAACAGCTCCCGCCAGATCCGCTCCGCGTACATGACCCGCTTTATATCATGGTTCGGCAGGCATTTTCCGTTGTATCTAACGGCACAAAGCAACGGCCGGGCTGATGCCGCCCACCTGCGCGTCTGCCGGTCCAGTCACGTCCCGCATTCGCGTCAGCGTCCGAACCGCTGCCGCGGCAGCCTCGCTCATGCAGTTGCGGATGGGCTTCATGCCCGTCGCGCACCCGGCCACCAGCACGCCCGGCCGCGTCGAGTCATTCGGGTATCGAAACCACGCGCGGCAGCTGAAAAACCCGTCACGCGCCCGCTCGATACCGAGCGTGTCCGCGAGCGCTCCCACCTCGGTGCTCGGGCGCATCCCAGTGGAGAGCGAAACCAGGTCGAAATCGCCCAAGAAGGGCCGCTGCAGCAGCGTGTTCTCGGCTCGGATCGCCACCGATCCGTCGCGGTTCTGCTTGCAGCCGGCCACGCGACCTCGCACGTATCGCACTCCCGCTTCCTGAGCCCGCGAGTACATCTCTTCGAAGCCGCGATCGTAGGTCCGCACGTCGATGTAGAAGCAGACGACCGAACCAGTGGGGTTGCGTTCCACGAAGGTCAGCGCCTGCTTGGT
Source organism: uncultured Polyangiaceae bacterium (assembly GCA_964610275.1). Classification (GTDB taxonomy): domain Bacteria; phylum Myxococcota_A; class Polyangia; order Polyangiales; family Polyangiaceae; genus JAFGBI01. The sequence continues at coordinate 70,340 of CAZSVU010000001.1, forward strand.
GCTGTACGAGCAACAGATGCGCGAGCAGAACGGCGCCCCTATTTGCCGGTTGCGCGATCCAACACAGAAGACAATCGCCAGCCGGTCCACCCGTTTTCCATCGCTGGGGCGACAGATGCGTCCACCGTGCGGGCCGCGGGGGTTCAGCATCCACTCGAGTTCGCTCGCCGTTACGACGTTCGGATAAACACCGTAGCCATATTCGGGCAGCCCGCGGGGATCGAAGGGCTCGAAACCGGTGCACACCACGACCGCCGCCACGTCGTGGCGCGATCCATCGTCCAGCGTCGCCTGAAACGCTGGAAACTCTCCCTCCAGACGCTCCAACCGGGTGCGCAGTCGGACGTCGACCAGCGGGCACGCTCGGACCTCTCGCTCGATATGCGCGGCGAATGCGGCCCCGTCGTCGAATCCGTTGTCGGTCATGAGCGGAAACGTCGTCGCCAGGAGCGGCACGCGCCCGCCAAGCCGGTCAGACCGCTCGACCAGCAGCGTCGGCACCCCCATCTTGCCTAGCAGGGATGCGCAATGCATCCCAGTGACGCCGCCGCCAAGAACCAACGCCCGGGAACGTCGCGCGCTGCTCATCGTTCGAGCCTTGCCGCCGCCACGGGCGTTGTCGCTGTACGCGCCGCGGGCGGCGCCTCCGACACGTCCTCGAGCTCGGCCCGGGCGTCGTGGGGAATGCCGATCTGGCGAAGGAGCGGCTCGACTGGAACCGTATGGCACTGGATTCCCACGGCGTCGTAGGCGTCCCATCCCAGGAGCAATCCGGCCAACTCCGCGTAGGACAGCGTGGGCACCGCGTACCGCTCCCCCGTCACCGCGCTGGCCGCCCATTGTTCGCGGTCGAGCATCTGGTTGCATCCCGGGCAGTTGGTGAGGATCAGGTCGGGACGGTAAGGGGCCATGCTCTCCAATTTGGCCAGGACGCAGGCCAGACTGAAACCGCGATTGGGCTGGATCATGCACTGCCGGAATCCCATCCCGCAGCAGTGCCGTTGCTCCGGGTAGTCCACCACATGGCCGCCCCAGGCCTCGACCAGGCCGGACAGCACCTCACACTGCTCGACGCCCCCCACGGCGCGTTCGGGAAACAGCTTGTTGTAGTGGCACCCAACGTGCTCCACGACTCGCAGCGGGCGTCCGCTACGGTGATCGACCAGTCGGAACCGCAGCCGCGCGGCGAGCTCGGAGCGATAGCGATACACGACATCGCTGGCGTGCACCACGTGGCGGGGAACCTGAAGTCGACGTCCACACGCTTCGTCCAGCCACCGCGCCACGCGCGTGGCGAGCTCCGGTTCGGACCGCAACCATTCCAAGCACTCCTGGTGGATCCCGAAGGAAGTCACGCACGCCGTGGCCACGTGCTCGAGACCAAGCTCGGCGGCCACCGACCACAACCGAGCGACGACCAACAGCGTGCTCTCCGGTGTGATCACGTCACCGTGGGACAGAATCCCGCTGCAGCACGTGCACTGTGACGCACGACCGCCGGCCACCCCCCAGTGCACCCCGAGCTCATCGAACAGCTTGGCGATCAGCACGTCTCCGGCCGGGTTCAGCGCACCGAGAATGCAGCTGGGAGTGAAGAAATACTCACTGGCAGGGACGTTGGCCATGTGGCGCAACCAGGCAGCGTTCGGGACGGTCATGCTACGGCTCCACGCAGCTATCCCTCGGTGCGGACCTGCTCGAGGTACTCGTCGACGTTCAGGCCCAACTCGCGGGCGCTGGACGCCGCCGAGTCTTCGAGTCGGGTCCAGAGCACCAGCGTGCCCCCCCAGATGGTGCACTGTCGAAGTTCCCCGATGGTCTCGGGGGCAAGCGTTCGCCCGCCGAAGCACCCTTCGACATCGGGGTGTGCGCCGACCCGCTCCATCTCTCGCTCCCGGCGCGAGGCATACCGCGCGAAACGCGGTCCAAAATCGGGATGAGTCTCCGGATCGACGTTGCGGAAGTACAGACTGCAGCCACGGTTCCAGAAGTTGCCGCCCCACAGGTGACGGGCCGCGTACTGCTGCCGCCCGCGCACGCTCCGCTGGTGGCATCCCTTGAGCTGCGACAAGAGCCGCAGCGAGCTCACCAGGGCCATCACGTCGTTTCCACGCGGACAACCTGGCTTGCACGAACCGCACTGCCCGCAGTACCAGAGCTCCTCGGACTCGAGCAGCTGAACGATGCGTTCCTCGTCACCCGAAAGGCTGACATCCACGATGTGCCGCGGGTTGTACCCTACATAGAACCGGGCCGCAGGACAGACCGACGCACACACGCCACACGACATGCAACTGTGCAGTGCGTGCCGAGCGACGAAGTGGCGCTGCAGCCACTCGGTGCACGTCCCGTCAGCAGCCTGTTCGTACCACCGCTGCATCTCGAGTCTCCGTGCCCGGTCGGCGTGGGCTTGACTCTCTCGCCGATCCTTCTCGCGCTCCAGAGCCGTAGCGAACAGGCGCCGTTGATTGGGATGGGCGGCGCCGCGCGGACCGGGAACGGTCTCGTTCCGCAAGGTGTAGTAGGCGTCTTTGAGCACCTGGTCGGGCAGTCGGGAGAGCGTCGCGTGATCGCACTCAGCGAGCGGTGCCTGCGGCCGCGGCGCTCCGTTCCCGCGGAGCAGGGTCCACAACCAACCGGGCACAACACCAGTTCTTTGGGTCACAGCTGCTCCGTTCTGAGCCACGCAGGGCATCCCAGTTTCGCCGCGGGCGCGTCTGCCGGGAGCGATCTGCGGGCTCTCGGCACCACCTCGGTCGTTGCCGTCTGGTGCACGCTAGCAACCGCTCGATACAGGGCATGTGCCAGCTTGGTGTACGGCCACAGCAAGAGCAGAACCAGCACCGTCACCAAGTGGATGAAGTAGACCGGGTATGCAGCCTGCGGAACCTCCCACACCCGCAGCAACTGCGCGGCCGTGCCAGTCAGCGCACAGCCCAGCAACGTCGCCGGCAGCAGCCAATCGAACCCGTTGCTCGTCACTCCTGCTCGGTGGTCGACGGCACGACGCCAGACGAAGTAGCCGCTACCCGCAATCAGCAGGACGGCGCTTGCGTTGCCCAGCAGCTTGAGCGGGTGCGACAGGTCCAGCGGGTACGACCCGCCTCTGGCCGCCAACACGGCCACGGCGCCGGCCACTGCCAGTAAACCCGACAACCCGATGCTCAACCCCAGGTGAGCCCACGTGGTCGGGCGGGGTCCACCACAGGGACCCAGCGTACGGCGACCGACCACGCACCGAAGCACTGCTGAGGCGACCTCGCGAACCGACCTCGACGGCGCCAGACCCCCACGCGAGGCCACCTCGAAGTCTCGCCAAGCCCGCACGGACCCCAGCACCCCCACCGCCACGCCAAAGACCGTGGCGCTTCCGAACACGACCCACACCGCAACGTGAGGGAAGAGACTCCCGTAATGAACCCTCGACTCGTGCCGGTCGAAAGAGCCGACGACTGCCATCGTCAGCAACAGCACCCCACCGAGCACAGCAGGGATCACCGCCATTCCGAGCCCAGTCCCAGCCGCTCGAGCCAACCACGTTGGGCGTGCCCAGCGTTCGACGGCCTGCTGACGAACGACCGCCAAGACGCGCCCCGGCATCGCGCCAGCCGGGCACTGCACGCTGCAGTCGTTGCACGCCCGGCACTGCCACGCCGCGGCCTCACTGAGCATCTCGTCGTGCAGTCCCAGAGCCAGCAGGCTCATCTGACGACGCGGGATGAGCGCACCCTGCAGTATCAGGCCGCAGCTGGCAGTGCATGCCCCGCACTGCACGCAACCGGCCAGCGCAGCGGCATCCGGCTGCCCCCCCGCGTGCGGTCCCAGCACCGCGCGGGGCCCTGGCGGCTGCCGACCCTGGCGGAGCACGTGCTCCTCCAGCCTGGTCACCTTCCCGCCTCGGAGACGAAAGCCGAAATCAGGACAGTCGCCGACCGCGACGCTCGTCCTGACTCCGAAGCATGACTCCGACGCTGGCCTTGCGATGAGCACGCCGGACGCTACGCAAGAGCCGGTCCATCCAATGTCACGCGGGTCCAGCGCAATTACCGTCTTATGGCACGGGCTATCCGTTGCCGGAAACGGGCCCCGTGATATGTAGCGGCCACCGGCTCGGGCCTCGATGGTCCGCCCCCCAGAATCCGCACGGTCGGTAGCCCCGGTGCGGTCCGCCTCGGAGAATTGCCCGTGGCACAGCGGTTGCTCCTTCGCGCCCCCGTACCCCTGGAGGATGACCATGAGGAACGCAACGCGAATCGACGAGCGCATCACCATCGGCCGGGTGCCCACTGCCGAGGATCTCGAGCAGCTCGCTCGGTTGGGATACCGGAGCGTGCTCGACGTCCGGTCCAGTCAGGAGAAGTTCGGTGGGCAGGTGGAGCAGCAGGCTCGTCGCCTGGGCCTGCACTACCTGAGTGTCCCCATCATCCGCTCACAGATCGAGATGGACGACGTCGTCCGGTTCTACCGCCTCGTCTACGACGCGGCCAACGCTCCGCTCTACGTGTTCTCCCGCTATGGCAAGAAGCCCGCTGCCTTCCTGGTGCTACTCGATGCCGTAGCGCACGACGAACCACTGGTCAGCGTCTTTCAAAGGGCGAGTCGCATCGGTTTCGACCTCCAGGGCGACCTCTGCCTCCAAAGCTTCCTGGTGGACTTCTTCAACTCCGGCTGCACCGATGCCCTCCGGGATCTGATTGGCGCGCTCAGGCCAGACCTCGGGCAAGCCACTGACGCGGAACAAGGGCTCGCCGCGCCTCACCGCGCCCGGTACCTCGAAAACAGCGGCGCGTCGTCGCACCGGGCCACCAACATCGCCTGGCAGGAGGGCCTCGTCACTCGCGACCGCCGACGGGAGCGCCTCGGCCGCAGTGGGGCCACCATGTGGCTGACCGGTCTCTCCGGGGCGGGCAAGACCACGGTCGCCGCGCGCCTGGAGCAGGAGCTCGTGGAAATGCGGGTCCCTGCCTATCGCCTGGACGGCGACAACGTGCGTCACGGCCTAAACTCCAATCTGGGGTTCTCCGCCGCCGACCGCCACGAGAACATACGGCGCATCGCCGAGGTGTCCAAGCTCTTCGCCGACGCCGGCGTCGTCGCCCTCACCGCCTTCATCAGTCCGTATCGCGACGATCGGGCGATCGCCCGTCAGATCCACGACACGTCGGGACTCACTTTCGTAGAAGTCTTCGTCGACGCGCCACTGGAGGTCTGCGAGCGTCGGGATCCGAAGGGGCTGTACCAACGTGCGCGCGCCGGCGACCTCAAGGGCTTCACCGGCATCGACGATCCCTACGAGCCTCCGGAGAGCCCCGAGTTGGTCCTACACACCGCCACCGACGATGTCGACGCCTGCGTCCACCAGTGTCTGGACGCGCTTGCGCGCCACGGCGCGCTGCCCAATCCCCAGCTCCCCCGCCAGCCTCGAGACCGTCCAGTGGAACCTCGAACCTGCGCGCCCTAGCGTCCCCACGCACAAAATCAGCAAGCGCGATTTCCGAACTCGCTCGAGACAGATTCCTGGTTCTTCTTCCGGGGACTTCGCCGGACTCCGCCTCGCGTTCAGTACGGTATGCCGTAGCGAACGAGCAAACAGCTGGGGTGGTCGACGCAGTCCTCGTCGAGGCAGTCGGTGGATTCGTCCTCGTCATTGTCGACCCCATCGGTGCAGTTCTGCTCCACCTGCGGCGGCCCGCTCATGGGGTGATCGCCGCAGTAGCCGTTCTCGATGCAGTCAGGGTCCTCGCAGTCCGTCAGGCCGTCCGAGTCGTTGTCCACTCCGTCGTCGCAGTAGCGTTCGAAGTAGTCCATGGGCATCGCGTAGTCCGCCATGCTGCAGGACCAGAAACCGTAGCAGTCGTCGTCCGCACAATCCGTTTGGCCGTCGAAGTCGTCGTCTTCGCCGTTGTCGCAGTCCTCCATCGGGATGCCATAGAGGATGCCCAGACCGCCACTGCCGCCGGCTTCGCCCCCCGCGACTCCGCCATTCCCGCCAGGGGGTGCGCCCGCGCTGCCCCCGGGGCCGCCCGCCTCACCAGCGCTACCGCCCGGCTCGGAACCACCGACGCCGACATCTCCACCCACGCCCGAACCGCCAGTGCCCGAACCGCCAGTGCCCGAGCCGCCGATACCCCCACCGCCCGTGCCGGAGCCACCGGTGCCGGAGCCACCGGTGCCGGAGCCACCGGTGCCCGAGCCACCGGTGCCCGAGCCGCCGGTGCCCGAGCCGCCAGTGCCCGAGCCGCCAGTGCCCGAGCCTCCCGTCCCTGACCCGCCGGTGCCGCCATCCGCCGATCCGCCGATTCCGATGGCTCCTCCGCTGGACTGACCGCCGCTACCAAGAGCGCTACCCGCAACCCCTGTGCCGCCCGATTCGCCGGACTGCGAACCGCCGGAGCTGCCGATCTGTCCTCCGCTCGACACGCTCACGGTGCCGGCCTCGCCACCGCCACCCGTATCGTCCGCCGTCGAGCTACTACCGGAGCAGGCGGCCAGGCCCACGGACAGCCCCAGGGCAGCAGTGGCGCCCACCGAACGTCGCATCCAATCCGACCACCGCGCCACATCGGGTCGAGCTCCGGACTCGCACACCTCATCCAGAAACGCTCTCACGAGCTTCGCGTGTTGGTTGTCTGCCATGGTCGTTGTTCTCACTCCCGCAAGCTGCGCACCGTCGCCGGAGTCTTGACCCAGTATTCGAGGCCCCACTCCGCCACTTCACTTCGGGCGTGGCACACCGCTGCCCCGCTGCACCCGCCTCCTCGTATAGTAGCAAGGGTCGTGCCACGATTCGACTCTGCAGAAGACCGTCGCCTGGGCGGAAAAGCCTGCAAATCCACCCCTCGACGGGCCGCCCGGAGAAGGCGAAGGTGAGTCAGAGTGAGGTAGGGCGCGACACTTTGAGACACCGGGGCGAGGGCCAGCACGCGCGCATGACGGGACGCTCAGCCACCGCTCCGCCTGATCTTCAGAAGCCCCACAAATTGCCGCCCAGCGGCAATTTCACCTCGGTCTGATTCGGGTGATCGGACGCAAGACGCCTCGCCTGGCGCCGCATTCACCTCACCAGACGAACATGCGGCGAACCGCACCCCCTACCCAGCACCGCCTCTCTCCTCACTCTGCGCTGCCGACACGAGGTTCGACCCGGTTACCGATCGACGCCCAACGCTGAACAACGCGTCGCATTCACGTCAAGATCCGGACATGCGGCGAACCGCACCGATCATCGTCGATCAGTGCGCACAACTCCGAAATGTGACGATCAGAGCGGGACACGAGGTTCGAACTCGCGACCCCAAGCTTGGGAAGCTTGTGCTCTA
>CAZSVU010000002.1:0-2627 GCA_964610275.1 uncultured Polyangiaceae bacterium
ACGCCCCGACCCAAGCCCACGCCCCGACCCATCGGTGGTGGCGAGATCGTGAATCCGTGGGATTGACGGCGCCCGAGCAACGCTCGGGCGCTCCTTCCCCAGCTCCGTCCACACCTGCTGCTGCCACCCGCGCCCGAGCAACGCTCGGGCGCTCCTCGACGCTTTCGTTCCCGGCGCATCCGTCGCTACACTCCACCCCGATCCGGTCAGCTCGCACTGACGCCTGAGCACGATGTCCACCCCCGATCTCACGCAGCTCGAGCGTGCGGTGCCCGCCACCGTGCTCAGGCTCTGTCGGCGCCTGCGTGACAAGGGATTCCGCGCTTGGCTGGTGGGGGGGTGCGTGCGCGACGAGCTGCTCCGCCGGTCGGACCAGAACTCGGCAGCCGAGCACGACTGGGACCTGGCCACTGACGCGCGACCCGAGCAGGTTCGGAGCTGCTTTCGTCGGGTCATCCCCACGGGGATCCAGCACGGCACGGTCACAGTCCTGCTGGACGGCGAGAGCTACGAGCTCACGACCCTGCGCGGGGAGACCACCTACACCGATGGCCGGCACCCGGACTCGGTCTATTTCGTCCGCGACCTCGATGCAGACTTGGCCCGACGCGACTTCACCGTCAATGCGCTGGCCTATGAGCCCCTCGAGGGGACGCTGATCGATCCCCACGGCGGACACGCGGATCTCGAAGCCCGCCTGCTCCGTGCGGTGGGGGATCCACGAGCACGATTCGGGGAAGACGGTCTACGCGTCCTGCGCGCAGCACGTTTCGCCGCAACCCTGGAGTTCGAGGTGGAGGCACGCACCCTGGCCGCGATCGAGCCTTCGCTGCAGAGCTACCGTCGAGTCAGTCCCGAGCGTATTCGTGACGAATGGCTGAAGTGCCTGGTCGCACGGCAACCGAGCCGGGGCTATCGGATCATGCTGCACCACGGCATGCTCGCCGTGACGGCCCCAGAGCTCGCGGCGTGCGTGGGACGCCCGTCCGGAGCCCCCGGAGATGTGTGGGAGCACACCATGAGGTGTCTCGACACGTGCGGCAGAGACCCGCTGCTGCGCCTGGCGGCACTGCTTCACGACATCGGCAAGGCCCACGGGGAGGGATCGGCCACAGACGCTGACGGCGGCTTCTCCGGTCACGACGTGGTGGGCTCGGAGCTCGCCGCGCGACTCCTCCAGCGCCTGCGCTTCTCGAATCGCGAGCGCGACCAGGTGGTGGAAATGGTGGCTCACCACGTGGTCGGCTACGACCCGAGCTGGGACGATGCCGCACTCCGACGCTGGGTCTTTCGAGTCGGTCCCGCGCTCGTTCAACCGCTCTGCGAGCTGGGTCGAGCCGACGTCGAAGTCGGAGACTTCGAAGCGGCTCGCAGCCTCGGGGACGTCGACTCGCTCCGCACACGCGCTGGGGAGCTCACGGCGAACGGGTTCCCATGCACGGTGCGGGATCTCGCCGTGAACGGCCACGACCTGATGGAGCACCTGGGAATGAAGCCGGGAAGCGAGCTGGGGCGTCTCCTGCGCGCGCTCCTGGACGAGGTCGTCGCAGACCCTGACCGCAACACCCGGCAGCGACTGCTCGCGCGTGCGGCCGAGTTGCGTAACGGCTGAGGAACGATCCCAGGGCGGCGCCTCAGGCCGAGGGAGCGGGCTTCGGGGCTCCAAAAATGCTAGCCGGGCGCTTCTTTTCCTCGGCCGCCTTCTGCTTCTCACGCCAGGTGGGAATCACGACGCGCTCACGCTCGGGTAGCTCCCTGCCTTCGAGCGCCGCCTTGATCTCCTCAGAGTCGAGCGTCTCCCGCTCCAGCAGGGCCTCCGCCAGGCGGTCGAGCCGATCCTGGTTGGTCTCGACGACCCGTCGCGCCTCTCGATACTGCGATTCGATGATGGCGCGAACCTCGCGGTCGATGTCCCGGGCAGTCTCCTCCGAGAAGTCGTCCCGACGGGTGGCGATCTCTCGTCCCAAGAAGATGTTCTCGTCGGGATCGCCGTACGCGACGGGACCGAGCTTCTCGCTCATACCATGCTCACACACCATACCTCGCGCCAACCGCGTCGCGCGCTTGATGTCATCCTGAGCGCCCGTGGTCACCTCCTTGAAGGCGACCTCCTCAGCCACCCGGCCTCCCAGCGCCATGGCGATCCGCGCCAGGGCCTGCTTCCTGGTCATCAGGTGCCGATCTTCCGTAGGCAGGAACATGGTCACACCCAGTGCCGCCCCCCGGGGGATGATCGACACCTTGTGGACGGCGTCATTGCCCTCGACCAGCATCCCCACGAGGGTGTGTCCCGATTCGTGCCAGGCCGCAGTTCTCCTCTCCTGCTCGCTCATCACCATGCTGCGGCGTTCGCTCCCCATGAGGACTTTGTCCTTGGCGAGCTCGAAGTCCATCATGCTGACGGCATCCTTGTCTTGCCGCGCCGCCAGCAGGGCCGCCTCGTTGACCAGATTCTCGAGATCCGCACCCACGAAGCCAGGGGTGCCCGCGGCGAGGATCTGCAAGTCCACGTCCGATGCCAGGGGCACCTTCTTGGTGTGAACGCCCAGTATACCGTCGCGACCCCGAATGTCGGGACGGGGCACGGTGATGCGCCGGTCGAACCGGCCCGGGCGCAAGATGGCCGG
>CAZSVU010000002.1:2637-46161 GCA_964610275.1 uncultured Polyangiaceae bacterium
CAGCACGTCGGGCCGGTTGGTGGCGGCGATGATGATGACGCCCTCGTTCGACTCGAAGCCGTCCATCTCCACGAGCAGCTGATTGAGCGTCTGCTCGCGCTCATCGTGACCGCCGCCTAGACCGGCACCCCGATGGCGACCGACCGCGTCGATCTCATCGATGAAGATGATGCAGGGCGCGTGCTTCTTGCCCTGTTCGAAGAGGTCACGGACGCGGCTGGCACCCACTCCCACAAACATCTCGACAAAGTCGGACCCAGAAATGCTGAAGAACGGCACGCCAGCCTCACCGGCGATCGCACGTGCCAGGAGTGTCTTGCCGGTCCCCGGCGGGCCCATCATCAGCACGCCCTTGGGAATGCGACCGCCCAAGCGCTGGAACTTCTTGGGATCTTGCAGGAAGGCGATGATTTCCTCGAGCTCGTCCTTGGCCTCGTCGATCCCGGCGACGTCAGCGAACGTCACCTTGTTCTGCGCCTCGTTCAAGAGGCGTGCACGGCTCTTGCCGAAGCTCATGGCCTTCCCACCGCCGGACTGCAGCTGGCGCATGAACAAGTAGAACATGACCAACAAGAAGAGCATCGGCAGCACGATGGTCAACGTGGTGGTCAGGAAGGGACTGCCTTCGTCCTTCCGATATGTGACCTTGACTCCGTGCTTCAGCAGCGTCTCGACTACGTCGTCCTCGGCGGGCCCTACCGTGAACCCTGGCTCGGTCTGACCTTTTGCGGCGGGGTTGGCGATCTTGAACTTGTATTCGCGATCCCTGATCTCGACGGCTTCGACGTGCTTCTGATCCTTGGGCGCGTTGACCAGCGCCATAAAATCGCTGAAGGGCATCTCCTGACGCTTCTGGCCATCCGGTCTGAGGAACTGCCAGATGGCCAGGAACGCGACGATCAGAACGACCCACAGCAAGAGGGTCCTGTGTGGCTGCTTCATCGAACCTCGAAACTCGAATATGCCACCTGAAGCGCAGTCCGTCGATCCGCGGGAGGCGATGCGGGTCCCATTTACTTAACCATCTCGGCGGCGTTTGGCAGCCCCCCGGCCACTCGATCGGCCCGCCGCCACATTTCGGGGCTCGTCGAGCGTGATTTTCCCGGTTCTGGGGTCCACGGCAATCTCACGCCCTCCGGGCAGCCGCACGCGCACGCCGGGCAGTCGCAGCCGACGGGCGCGCTGAATCTGCGCGGCGTGCTCGCGCCCGAGCGGGACGGGGTGACCACCGAAGTCGAGCAATTCCGGGGGAGCCGGCGCGTCGACCTGGTCGGCAAGGGCACACAGATGTTCAACCAGGTGCGGCGAGAGCGACTCCAACAGGGGCATGACCTCGCGGCGCACGCGGACCCTGAGGTAGCGCCGGTCCTGGTTGGAGGGGTCCTCAGTGTATGGCACCGCGTGACGGTGCAGGTGCGCGAGCACATCCGCGCGGCGCGCCCGGATCATCGGGCGGAGGAGCTTCTCGGCACGCGCCGGCAGCACGGCGAGGCCGCGGGGTCCCGCGCCTCGCAGCAGGCGCATGATCACCGTTTCTGCTCGGTCGTCTGCGTGGTGGCCAGTAGCTATCCAGTCTGCCCCGACTTGTGCTGCCGCGCGCCGCAGCGCGGCGTAACGCGCCGCTCGGGCGCGGGCCTGGAGATTACCGCCCGACTGCAACCTGAGGCTGGACTCGGAGTACTGGACCTGGCAGCGCTCGGCCCCGCTCCGTGCCAACTCCAGCTCGGCGGCGGCTTCCTGACGCAGACCATGGTTCACGCCGTGGGCAAACAGGATCAGTCCCATTCGGCCCCGGACACAAGCGAGCGCATGGAGAAGCGCAGCTGAATCACCGCCGCCAGAGACCGCGACCAGAATGCGGGCTCCTCGCGCAACGCTGCACTCCTCACGCAGCGTCCGCCGTACCCGCGTCAGCAGCGTGGGAGGGTGAGTGCGTGCCATCGAAGAACCGCGCGCTTGCGACCGCCCGGAGAGCTCCGGCGCGAGAGCTAGCACATTTCGAACATCTTGCAGAACACCAGCTGACCCAACGACTCGAGGTCACGACCACGGTGGGGCTCGGTGGGATATCCATTGGCGCAGGCAGGCTGCTCAGCGTCGAAGTGCTGACAGGACTCGCAGGTGAATCGCAGTGCGAATTGCTGTGCCTCCCGTCGCAACCGTTCATCCACCGTCGTGTTCATGGGGCGCCCTCGGAGTGTCCATACCCCGCCCGTCCCGGTGCCGTCACGGGCAAACTCGGCGTGGCGGGGGAACGGGACGACGCGGATTCTGTACGTCACCCGCTCAGACCGCCAGAAGCACAATCCAGGCCACCGCCAACGCAGTCGTCGCTGCAGCGAGCACGCGCAGCGGAACCCGCGGTCGCGAAGACCATCGCGCCCGGTGCGATGGCAAGGTTCGCGCCGCGTCGCGGCCCTCGCTAGCCCCACGCGAGTGCCGGCGCCCGCCCCGGTCCACGGGGCGACCGCGCGGTGACCCCGCGCCCGCGGACACAAGCCTCGGCGGAGCATCCGAAGCCCGGTGTCCCGCCGGCTCAGCCGTCGCACTGCGAGGCCGGAGCTTTGCGGGATCGTTCCGCCGCATGATGCGGGTAACGGCTTCGTCATCGTCACTGCCGTGCGCGGGGCCGACGACCGAGACCCCATGCCCGCCCCGCGCGCAGACGAACGAGGAGGACCGGCCGGGAAACGCTTGGCGCACCCTCGGTCGCGCAGCGGTCGCGTTCAGAGGATCGCCGGCACGAACCGTTGCACTATGCCCGCGCGGAGCAGTCTGCCCGTGACCACGAACGGGCACGAGCCAACTTGCCGAGCCCAGCGTGCTGCTCGGTTCCGCCGGGGCGCTCGAGCCGGCAGGGGGCGGTCGCGGTCCCGGTGGCGAGCACGGCCGCTGCGCCGCGGTGGTGGGCGAGGGCGATCGGAGTGCAATCCGCGCCGTGCGACTCGGCGGTTGGGTGGCCGGGGCGGGAGCCGACCTGAGCAACGCTTCACGCGCTCGCAGGTGGTGCGCCAGCACCTCGCGCACGTGCGCCGAGACCTCCTCGCAGCCAACCGGACTGGCGGCGCGCGCCCCGAACCTTCGCAGCGCGCGGGACAGCTCGCGTGCGTTCGGGATCCGTTGGTCACGGTGCTTCTGCAACGCGTCCAGCAGGATCGCCTCCAGCTCTGGAGGAAATCCCGGGAGCGACCGGGTCGGGCGAGGGACCCGACAAGCTTGCACGCGTTCCAAGGTCTCGAGCTCGGTTTCGCCGCGGAATAGCCGCTCGCCGGTGGTTAGCTCCCACAAGACGATCCCCAGCGCGAACACGTCTGCCCGGCGGTCCAGGGGGCGACCCCGAATCTGTTCCGGGCTCATGTACGCGAGCTTCCCCTTCAGCGTCCCCACCCGGGTGGAGGCGAGGCGGCCCGCCCCGGTGGCGATTCCGAAGTCGACCATCTTGGCCGTACCGTCGTAGGTGACGAAGATGTTGTGCGGGGAGACGTCTCGGTGCACCAGGTTGAGCAACGAACCGTCGTGACCGCGTAGCTCGTGAGCGGCATGGAGTCCTTCGGCGGCGTCAGCGATGAGCCGAGCGGCCAGATACGGGTCCAGGGCTCTCCCTCCTCGCTCGGCGTTCGCGCAAATCAACTCGTGCAGCGGCTCGCCGTGCAGGTACTCCATCGCCAGCCAGTACGTGCGCCGGTATCGACCCAGCTCGAACACCTGGGCCACGTACGGGTGCGAAATTCGGGCAGCCACCCGGGCCTCATCCAGAAACATCCTGACGAACGTGTCGTCGCCAGCGAGGTGACGGTGAATCCGCTTGATGGCCACCCATTTCCGGAAGCCGCCAGGACCGTCCAAGTACGCCAGGTGAACCCGGGCCATGCCTCCCACCCCGATCTCCCCAACGATGGCGTAGCGGGCAAGACCGTCACCCCTACCGTGCTGGAACCGCGCCGCGTCGCGTCGATCTCCGGCGGGACTCTGTGACGGCAAACCTGATTTCACCTTCACCATTTCTTGGCTTGTTCGGACGGTCGACCACCAGAACAGGTCTGGCGTCCGAGCGTCCCGGTACCCATCCCCGTATCGACTCGCGGCCGATCCAGTTGCGTCCTAACCGCAGTCGGAGCCGAGTTGGTCGCAGCCGAGCCCGAGCTCAGGGAAAAGGCTGCGCCGGCTGGCCGCGCTGAAAGAAGAACCTGAAGTGTCCGCTGACCGAGCTGGTGGTCGCGGCGTCGACCGAACCGTCTGCAGCCATCTCCCGAGGATCCGCAAACGTCGCCTCGAAGTCGGCGTCGGTCAGCCTATCCGCAGCCTCGGACTCGTTCGGATCGCCGCTAAAGAGCGAGTTGAAGGTGATGGTACCGCTCATGGCGTACACCGTCCCATTCTCGGCATGGCAAGTGTCGTGGAGGTACAGACCGAGACTGACCTGAGCCGGCTCGGCACCATTCGAGACCGGCATTCCATAGGGTGCGACTCCAGGAGGCAGGCCAACCGGAATGGATTGGCCCAGGCCGCCGTCACGTATTCCAGCCAGGTCACTGACCACGACGGTGAGTCCGTCCGACACTTCTTGCAGGTTGTCCCCGCGCTGCACTCGTATCAGTAGCGACTCCTCGCGATATGGGTTCGCGCCGAAGAACGTTGGCCGCAGGTTGAACGGACCGTTCCAGCAATCCTCGATGTACAGACGGTCGCTTCGAACCCAGCCCTCCCCCTCCCCCGTGGTACACGCTCCGCAGAGAACGCACAGGACGCCCGCGATCCACCAGCGCAACGGTCCGTTCATGCCGAGCCTCCCGGTGCTCCGACGGCGGAAACCGGGCAGCGGATCCTGCCCCCACCCAACACCCGATCCCCCGCGTAGAAGACGGCAAACTGCCCGGGGACCACGGCCGTGACGGGCTCCTCGAACGTTACCCGCAATCGCCCGGCACTGGCTCCGCAGATGCGGCAACGGTGCGGTTCGCCGCGGTAGCGAACGACCACGTCGCAGCTCAGCGGAAGCCCGACGTCATCGGCCAGCGCCACCTGCTCCAGCTCCGCGCCGGTTGCCTCGATCTCGGCTCGGTTTCCCAGCCGGACGGTGTGGGTCACGGGGTCGATGCCCACGACGAATACGCGCTCTCCCAGAGCGACACCCAGATTCCTGCGCTGACCCAGGGTGAACCCGTGGATGCCAGCATGCGTGCCAATCTGCCTCCCCTTCGAGTCGACGATGGGCCCAGGTCGAACTCGTCCCTCCGCATGCTCGGCCACGAACCGATCATAGCGGCCCGTGGGGACAAAACACAGCTCGTGGCTTTCCCCCTTGCCCGCACCCACGAGCCCGAGGCTCCGCGCCTCGGCACGGACCTCGCGCTTGGTGGCGTCGCCGAGGGGAAACCGAAGACGCGCCACAGTTTCGGGGCCCAGCATGTGGAGGAAGTAGCTCTGATCCTTTGCCAAATCGCGCCCGCGATGCAGCCGCGGCTGGCCAGACACCGTTTCGACGCGTGCGTAGTGACCGGTCGCGACGAGCATCGCCCCCAACCGGTCGCCGAGCCGAAGCAACTCCGGAATCTTGATCTGTCGATTGCAGTCGACACAGGGGCTCGGAGTCTGGCCGCGCAAGTAGCCGTCGACGAATGGCTGAACGATGCGCTCTCGAAACAGCTCGCGTCGATCGAATGCGTAGTGCGCAATGCCCAGCTGCTCCCCAACGCGACGGGCGTCGTGAACGTCCTCCGGAGCACAGCACCGCCCATGAACCGAGCCATCGTCGGGATAGTCCCACAGGTGCAGTGTCACCCCGACGACGTCGAACCCTTCGGCAACCAAGCGCGCCGCAGCCACCGACGAGTCGACGCCACCGCTCATCGCCACCAGCACACGCTGAGTCATGGACCGGAGTAAGGAGCCCCAGGCTCCCACCGTCAAGCTCGCAAGGGAAGGAGCGCGTCACCGGCGCTCCTCCAGGTGCGGAAACGATTGGAGGGGACCAGACTCCCCGATTCAGCCGGCGGCGCCACGCAGACGCTTGGACAGACGCTTGATGGCGCGGGTGTGCAGCCGACTCGCCCAGGATTTGCTGAGGCCCAGGTCTTGTGCGACCGCGTCGAATCGCTCGCCGTCGAGGTAGTGCCGGCGCACCAACTCCGCTTCCTGTGGAGCCAACTCATCGATGGCGGCCCGTACCAGGGCCAACAGCTCAGCCCGAGCCGTCGCCGACTCCGGGTCGTCCGAGGTCACGAGTGTCGTGAGCTCTCCGTCCTCACCGCGAGCAGCCCCCGTCACCAGTCCGACCGCCATGGCGGTCGCCATGCCCGCCAGGTGTTCAGCCAGTGCTCTTTCAGCTTCGACCGGAGAATGTCCGGGTGGCGGCGGCGAATGCGCATCTTCGGCGGCGCCCTCGCTGAATCGATCCCCGGCAGCCAACGCGGTGAGCCGCTCGTAGGTACGCCGAGGCAGCCGCGCCTGCGACCTCACGCCATCGATGATGGCTCCGCGCACGCGGTAGTTCGCATAGGCTCGAAACGGGACACCCCGCGCGGCGTCGTAGCGTCGGGCCGCGTCAAGCAGGCCCTCGCGCCCGTAGCTCAAGAGCTCCTCCAACTCCAGGTTTTGGCCGATTGCACGGCCAACCTGGCGCGCGACGATATCCACCAGGTCGAGCGTCGCGTTGAACCGCTCCATCACCTCCCGGGAGTCCTTCGCTCGATCCACGGCGAAGCGGAATCTACCTCGGATGGGCGGCGCCCGATAGGAGCAGGATCAGCGTTCCGCAGCGTCCCAGGCAGCCTGCGCGCGCTGCAGGTGCGTGAGCGTCCCTGCCGTGCCATAGTGGCGCTGACCATGATCCGCTGGGGCCGCTTCGCCGCCGCGTACGGCCTGCTGGGAATCGCCTCCGGCAGCATCGCGCTCGTCTGGGGAAAGGGCTCTCCACTGGCGCATCCGGACCCGTGGTTGCGCCTGTCCGCCGTGGACGGGCACGGCTACAGCCTGGCGATCGGCTTGGCGTTCAGCGCCGTAATCGTGGTGACGACCCGAGCACTGGTTCCCAGGATCTCGTGGGCCCGGGCACTGCACCGACAGTTGCGGCCCATTGCCACGGGCATCAGCTACACGGGCATCGGAGTGCTGGCCGTCCTCAGCGCCGTGGGTGAGGAGTTGTTCTTCCGGGGACTGCTCCAGCCCTGGATCGGGCTGGTCCCGCAGGCCGTCCTGTTCGGCTTGTTGCACCAGGCGCCCGGGCAGAGCCGGTGGGTCTGGGTGAGCTGGGCCACGCTGGTTGGTCTCGCGCTCGGAGCCATGTTCGCGCTGACCGGATCGCTCGTTGGACCGTTGGTCGCTCACGCTATTATCAATGGATTGAATCTGTCGTATCTCAAGCGACATGATCCGGACCCTCGACCCAGGTCACTCGGGGGTCTGCTCAGCTTGCGTGGATAGGGGAACGTCCCGATCCACGTGGTCGCTACGCCTACCGCGCGCGGCTCCCGTGAGCCAGCGGATGTAACTATACTAGCCTACCCACCGTCTTTGACCGCCCAGAAACAGCCTATCCATGAGCGAGCCCGACTCGGGATCACCCGAAGACAGACCACGGATCCTCGTCGTCGACGACGAGAAGTTCATCCGTGACATCCTCGCCGACTTTCTCGGCATGGAGGGGTACGTCGTCCGGACCGCCGAGGACGGCGCCAGCGCACTCGATGCGCTTCAGGAGAATCGCTACGACATGGTCATCAGCGACCTGAAGATGCCACGCATGGGTGGGCTGGAATTGCTGAAGGAAGTCAGCCTGGCTTCTCCGGACACGCTCACGGTGATCATGACCGGATTCGGCACGGTGGAAACCGCCATCGATGCCATGAAGCGCGGCGCGTACGACTACATTCTCAAGCCGTTCAAGGTCGAAGAAATCGTGCACATCGTCCAGCGCGGTTTGGAGAAGCGTCGTCTGGCGGCGGAGAACCTGCGCCTGCGAGAAGCCCTCTCCCTGTATCAGGTCTCGGAGGCGATCGCGGCGAGCCTCTCCCTGGACGAAGTGATCACGACCGTGTCGGGCAGCGCCATCGCCGAGATGGGTGCCGATGTGGTGGCAACCTGGCTGGGTGATATCGATGGGGGCTTTTTCGAGCGTCGCGTCGCGCGCACGCCGGACCTCCCCAGCGACGAAGATGTGGGGCAGTTCAAACCCGAAGCCATCGTGTCTCGACTTTCCACTGGCGTCCCGTTGGTGGAACACGATGATCGTGCGGCCCAAGTCCTCGGGCGTCAGCCAACGCGCGCCGTGTCCAGCGTTGCGGTGGTTCCACTCAAAATGCGGGACAAGTTGGTGGGGTGGATAGCAGTGGCGAGCCTCACGGCGAACAAGCGGTTCGACGAAGGGCAACGCAAGCTTCTCAGCATCATCGCCTCGCGCGCCGCTGCCGCCATTGAAAACGCAAGGCTGTACGAAGACCTACAGTCCACGTTCAAGCAGACCATAGAAAGCTTGGCTCAGACCATCGACAAGATGGATCGGTACACGGCGGGTCATTCCGAGCGCGTCACACGCTATGCCGTCGCTCTGGCGCGTTGGCTGGAACTGCCCGAGGATCAGATCGAGATCGTGCGCCACTCCGCGCAGATGCACGACATCGGCAAGGTCGGATGTGTCGTCAACCTGAACAAGCCTGGAAAGCTCACTCAGGAAGAATACGAGGTCTTCAAGAAGCACCCGACCTACGGCCGCGAGATTCTCTCTCCCATCAAGTTTCTGCAGCCGGTCATCCCGGGAGTCCACCTCCACCACGAGCGGTGGGACGGTCGCGGCTATCCGTTGGGACTTGCGGGGCATGAGATCCCACTGGTTGCACGCATCATCTCAGTTGCCGACACGTACGAGGCCATGACCAGCAACCGCGCGTACCGCCGAGCCCTGCCGCACGAAGTGACGGTCAATGAAATCGTGCGCTGCTCGCGTACCCAGTTCGACCCGGACATCGCGGGCGAGTTCACCGAGCGCATCGACGCGTTCCGTGACGAACTGCGGGATGCCGGCGTCAGCGTGCCGGAGTAGGGGCTTGCAGCGCCGACTGCGTGGCATCTGGCTGGGACGTCGGCGCTACCAGCCTGTGTTCGAGCTCCAGCAGCAACTGCACGAATTGCGGCGCAGCGGAGCCGTCGGCGACACGGTACTCCTGCTCGAACACGAACCGGTCATCACGATCGGACGAGGCGGCAAGCCGGGCCACGTTCTGGCGTCGGAGTCCGAGTTGGCCCGACGCGGTGTGGAGTTGCTCGACACCAATCGCGGAGGCGATGTGACTCTTCACGCCCCGGGCCAACTCGTCTGCTACCCCATCGTCGATTTGACGCCGGATCGACGCGACGTGCGACGCTACGTCAAGGACCTGACGGAGACCATGCGTCGGCTGGTCGGCGCCTGGGAACTCGACGCGGGTGTGATGCATGACCTGGTCGGGCTCTGGGTGGACCGAGCGAGCCCCGGTCGTTGGAATGGAGAGACCGCAGCTGAGCGTCCCGCCAAGCTGGGAGCGATCGGAGTCCGGATATCTCGCTGGGTGACCATGCACGGTTTCGCGCTGAACCTGAACGTGGATCTCGACTGCTACTCCCTGCTCGTTCCGTGCGGGATCACACAGTACCCAGTGACCTCCGTGCAAGCGCTGACCGGGCAAACCATCAGTGTAAGAGCGACGGCACCGAACGCGCTTCGGTACCTCGGAGAGGTCTTTGCCGTGGACGCAGCGGAACTCGTGGACGCCGAGCGCTGCACGTGGAGCGACGTGCTGTCCAGGACCCGCCGTTGAGGCTACCGCCGCGCTCACGCCGACGCAGCGTCGCGCGGGGGAGGTAGCGCCTGTTTCCGATAGCGTCTGGCAACGAAATAGGCCGCGATGCCTCCCACAGTGGCCAGCACGGCTCCGACGACCAGCGAGCCGACCAGGGCCTGGGTCACGAATCCGGAGATGCCGGCCTCGCGAGCCCGGGCCACGTCAAATGGCGCCAGCTGCCCCGTGAGCAAATACGAGCCCACATTCACTTCCAACACGACCAGGAACGGCGCCATCAGTGGGTTCGAGACGTTGGCGGCGAGGTACGCGGCCACGAGGTCGAGCTTGAACGGTAGGCACACCGCCGCACACAGGGGAAAGTGAAGCCCGTACACTGGCTGAGAGCCAATGAACGAACCGGCAGCCACCGAGAGAGCCAAACGGAGGGGCGAGAATGCTCCACCGCGAAGGCGACGCCACAGTCGCCGCATGGCCTCGCGAAATCTGGGACGGCGGCGCTCGGCCGTCACTTCTCGGGCTCGGCCCCGTCCTCACTCTTCTCGGCTTGAGTCCGGGCGATACGCAGATAAGTCTGGGCGCTCTTGTTTTCTGGATCGCACTCCAATACCTGCTCGAACTGATCGCGCGCGTCGTCGATCTCACCGGCACCGAGCAACAGCACACCGAACATGATCCGCGCCTGGGGATATCGCGGGTTGGCTTCGATGGCCTCCTCAAACTGCTTGCGGGCGCGGCGTTTGTCGCCCGTGTCTCGATAGAGGACCCCAAGTCGCGTGCGCAGGTCGGCAAACCCGGGCCCCAAGGCCACGGCCCGCTCCAGCTCGCGGATCGCCTCGGGGATCATCTGGGCATCGAGATACGCCTGGCTGGTATCTGCGTGCATGTTTGCGATGCGACCGCGGGCGAACGGATCGAGGGAGGAACCCTGCTCGGTCGAGTCGCGAGTGCGAATCTTCGAGTAGAGCTCGCGTGCCGCATCGTACATGCCGAGCTCGTTGTAGGTGACGATCAGATTGAGTTGCGCCTCGGTGTAGTTGGGATTGATCTCCACCGCGCGTTCGAAATGCATACGCGCCTCGATGAACTCCCCGTCACCGTGCGCGATGACACCGAGCATGTGGTGCACGTCAGCGTAGGTGTCGAGCTTGGCGACCACCTGGCGAAGCAGCTCACGCGCCTGTTCGTACTCCCGCTTATTGAAATGCTCGCGGCCGAGCAGGAGCTGCTCCTTCAGGTGTTCATCCATGGCACGGAAGTGTCGTAGAAACCGAGCGAATGGCCAAGAGCCAGGGTTGAGCGCGACCCACCCGGAATCAGACCATCCGGCCAGGCAGCACTTGCCGATACCCCTCTAGGCTGCTACCTCCGCGGCGTGGCGTCTTCACGAACGCCAAGCGAACCGCAACATGCCGGGCTGATTATCGACCCACTCGCCCGTGAGGACGGAGTGGGCGACCCGGAATACTACCGAGAATCCGCCGAGGAAGTGCCGCTGGCGGCCGGTCAGGATTCGCCCTCGGGTCTGCAAGGTTCGGTAACTACTGGTGAATCATGCTCTGATCCGCAGCCGGGCATTGAGACGGGCTCAGCCCCACCGCGGTTCCCGCCCGGGCCTCAGCTGAACGGGTCTCCAGCAGCTCCCTCGGCAGGGGTCGTCGGCGCGGCCGACGACGAGTCGGACATGGGGCAGGCATCGAGCGCCTCGCTGCCCGCACCGTCACCGTCCGGCGCCGCGGCCGCTTCGGAGCATCCGGTGCGAAGGCGCCTGCTGGAGAAAGCCGCAGCAGCGAGAATCACCCACACACCCAACCCGGGTGCAGCCGGTCTCGACGAGCTCGAGCGCGAGCCGTCCGGGCAGCGCCTGCCACGTGACGCAGAACTCGATCGGGTCGCTGCACGCGAGGTTCGGCCCCCCAGAGCGCCGCTAGTGCTCCGAGGAAAGGCCCAGCTGACACCAAATCTGATTGGCTTGTTCGGCACGCTGCTCGGGCTGGCAACGGTGGCCACCATCGTAGCCCTCGCCATTCATCTGGATCCGAGCACTCACCCGGAGCCAAAGCCGATTGCCTCGGCATCGGGAGCGCCAGCCAGCACGTCAGTCCCGCCGCGCCCCCAAGTGAAGCGCCCCCCGCGCCAGCAAATCCGCGGCCCCTGGCGAATCCGTGATGACAAGGACAAGCCGGGCCTGAGGACCGTCTCGGGCAAGGTCGGCCGCATCCCGTTCTTGAAGGCCGTGCAGGACGCGGGCGTGCCCAAGAAGCAGGCCTATCGCGTACTGACCGCAATGAAGGGCTTGCGCGATTTCGACAAGTGCAAGAGCAGCGATCAATTCACCGCGCTGCTCGACCGGACTTCGTCTCGGCTCGTCGCATTCGAGTACGTCGTGTCGAAAGAAGAGGTCTATCAGGCGCGGGAGGGTAAGGACGGCTTGCTGGTGGGCAAGCGTCTCGACCTCAAGGTCGAGCGAGCTCAGGTCAGCGGCGCCTTGGCCATGAACACCGGCAGTCTCACCGAGGCTGCGGCGGCTGCTGGATTCGACAAGGGTCTGGTCTCGGCGCTCAGGAAGGCCCTCAACGGCCACATGACGGTCGAGGAAATCGAGCGCGGCGATCGCCTGCGTATCATCGCGCAGGAGGTCACCGTGCTGGGCGAATTCTCCCGCTACGCGGGCATAGAGGCGCTCGAGTACAAGCCGGGAGGCACGAGCAACAAGCCTCTCAGAATCTACTACTTCCGTGGCCCGGAGTCCCGCGGTCACTACGACGCACGGGGCAGAGCTCCGTACGAAGGTGGTTGGCGGAAACCGATACCGGGAGCGCGGGTGACTTCGCCGTTCAACCTCAAGCGCATGCATCCCGTGTTGAAGAAGGTGATGCCGCACTACGGCACCGACTACGGCGCCGAGCAGGGCACGCCGGTGGGGGCCGCGTCCTTCGGCACAGTCAGCTTCGTGGGCTACTCCGGACCGGCAGGCAATCTCGTCAAGGTCGAGCACCCGGGTGGGGTCGAGACCGGCTACGCACACCTGCAGCGCTTCGCCGAGGGGCTGAAAACGGGAGACAAGGTCAAGCGGCTGCAGGTCGTGGGATACGTGGGCTCGACGGGCCGTTCGACGGGGCCGCACCTGCACTTCTCAGCCAAGAAAGACGGCAAGTTCATCGATCCGGAAAGCCTCAAATTGGACGCCATGCGTATCTTGCCCCAGGCCGAGCGCGCGGTCTTCGCTCACACCAAGACCAAGTACGACAAGCTGCTGGACGCCATCGAGCTTCCGGCCGTCGCGGCTGCACCGGTGGCTGCCGCCGCGTCCACGGCGACGCCCGCGGAAGCTGCCGGAGAAGCCGTCGGCGAAGAGACAGACGAGGAATTCGACGACGAGGAGCCGGACGGCGAGTCCGAGGTGGCCAGCCCGTCGCCTGCCGCCACCAAACCAAAAGGCACCGCGCCCGCGAGCGCCGTCTACCTCACCGACAAGGAGTTGCTCGAAATGCAGGCGGCCACCGACGACGGCGAAGTGGCCTACTGACCCGAATCAGCGAGCGCGATCCTGATCACAGACTCCTGCTGTTTTTCCGGGGTCTTCGCCAGACCCCGCCCCGCGAGCGGGGCCCCACCCCAAACGGCCGGCGCACAGCGCAGGTCCGGGCAGTGATCGACATTCGCGCTCCCTGATTCAGACGTTCTGGCGCCCGGCCTTGCGCGCGCGGGTGCCCACCTTCACCGCCAGGACGAAGGTGCTGCCACCGGTGGCGGCGGGTTCGACCCAAGTCCTCCCGCCATGCGCCTCGGCGATCTGCTTGACCAGTGCCAGGCCGATGCCGCTTCCGCGCACGTGCTTCTCCGTGGCAGCTCGGCCGCGGACAAAGCGATCGAAGATGCGCTTTCGATCGTCGCGGGGGATTCCCGGACCTTCGTCGGTAACGCAGATCTCCACGGTCTTCCGGGTGGCCCTCAGAGCGACCACCACGGTCTTTCCATCGGGCGCGTACTTCAACGCATTGTCGATGAGGTTGGTGGTGGCGACTTCGATGGCGTGCTCGTCGATGCGAACCAGCGGCAAGTCCGCTGGTACTCGCATCTCGATGAGCGTGTCGCCGGCGCGCGAACGGCAGACTCCCGTCGCCCGCTCCACCACTTCGGCAAGACTGCGTTCGGCGAACTCGTAGGCGGCCTTGCCGCGTTCTGCTCGAGCGAAGTCCAAGACGTTCTCGATCAGCGCGCTCAGCCGCTCGCTCTCGTGGTTGATGATTTCGAGGTACTGCCGCCGTTTGGCATCACTGTCGACTCGTCCACTCTGAAGCAACTCGCCGAACATGCGCACGGAGGAAAGCGGCGTCTTCAGTTCGTGAGAGACGTTCGACACGAAGTCACTCTTGAGGTTCGATAGGCGCCGTTCTCGTGCCACCGCGACCACCACGACGATCAGGCCCGCAATCACGACGAGTAGCGAGACCGCCACCATCAGCGCTTCGAGCTTCTGCCGGCTCGCCAGCGCCTCCCCGAGAGCCTCCGCGGATATGATGGTGGCGTTCAAGTGCCACTTGTACAGCGTCGTCTGGAACGAGCGCCCCAGGGTGACGCCACCACGGCTCAGGGGCTGGCCGTAGACGATGCGCCCTTCGCTGTCGACGACGTTCACGCGGCTCTGCGGATCGCGGTTGGAGTACAGCGAGGCGAAAAGCTTGTGCACGATGAGCGGGACGCTGTGCCAAGCCACGAGCAGGTAGCGACGCCGCTGGTAGTCCCTTTGCCAGTAGCTGATGAGGTAGTCGTGGCCCTGATAGGTGCCGTGCAGGTGCCGCAGCTGGGAACGTGGGGCCTGATTGAGCTCCATGTCACTCAGCAGGGTGTTGACGAGAAGTCGCCGAAAACGCTCGTCCTCGAGTTGCAGGCCACGTGAGGCAAACGCAACGACGGGGCGATCCCGAGAGCTCAAGTCCAGGAGCAACACCGCCCGGACAGTTGGAGTCTGTTGGGCTGAAGAACTCAGCCAGACGTTGCCAAAATCCTCTCTGGCCTCGACCCGAACCGAGACTCGCACCGCGTTGTCCTGCTCGATGATGCGTTGCTCGAGTCGGTCCGCGTTGTCGCTCGCCAACACGTAGGTGGCCTCGACAATGGACTTCTCTCTCAGTTTTTCCAGCTGCAGGCTGTTGCGAATCGTCACGCCCAGCAGCACGAGCACGGCCACGACGACTGCGGGCAGCAGCAGAAACGTCAGCAGTCGTTCGCGACGCGTGCGATCAGCCATCGGGCCACGACGATAGCATCCGGACTTGGGCGGGGGGGGAATTCGGAGCCGGAGGCTACCTGTCGCGCCGTTGGGAGCCCGGAAGCACCAAGCTGAGAGGGCGGCGGACGGAGGCGCTTGCAGGCGATGAATCGCCCGGGACGCATTGCCCCCAGAGACCTGCTGTGGCGCGTCCGGGGGTGAAGCAGGAGAGGTGGACGGCGGTTGGATTTGGAAGCCCGAGAGCTTCGCTCTCGGGCGGGGCTCCCGAGCAGGGATTTCGAATAGCTCCTTCGGAGCTATTCGAAATGGTGCGGGCGCGCTCGTAGATACTCGGCAAATCGCTGGCAGAGTATGTCGACCGCCCGGGCCTGTTCGCGGCCGAATGCCCCACCCTCGACGGGGTCGGCAAGCTCGATGGCGCCCAGCAGCCGCTCGCCGTGACGGACGAGCCCACACAGCCCATGGGTCGGCCTCAGGCCCAATGCCCGCCACCGTTCCGCACGCACGTAGTCGAAGTCACTCCCTGCATCGAACGCCTGTGCCGTGCCACGCTGCACGAGGCTGGGAAACGGAGACTGACGCTCCGGTGTGCGGAAGCCGAGGACGTGATCGACGCGAGGTCCCCGCGCGGCAATGACGACGAATTCGGCCGCCTTCGCGTCAAACGATTCGATGAGGTAGGCCTGGCACGGGATGCGACGCCCGAGTGCCTCCAGAATGACGTGTGCGCCGGCCAGAGCTCCTGACTGCCGAGCCAGCGGCGTCAGGTCCTCCTGCCAGGCCTGAACCAGCTCATCGACGGAGGAGCTGCCCGCCGAATCGGCGCCTTCGGTCACACCCGACGCCGGACGGCTTCCTGCCGAGCGGGGCGAGCCGACATCAGGAGCGGGGGGAGGCACGGAGCCGGGAAACCGCACGACCGCATCGCCCAGCCAGTCTTTCCAGACCAGCGTCGCAATCGGAGGTCGGACCGGCTGAGACCGGAAGACGTGATCGTACACTGCCAACTGTACGAACTTGCCAGGCTGACAGTCGCGAATGGAGCTCTGCACCTCCCGGAACCTCGACCGCAGGAGCATCTCTGCCTCCGTCGTCTTGGTGCCGGGCTCCACGGCGTACACGTACTCTCGAAAGGTTACCGGGCTGGTTTCGGAATGAGGCTCCTCGCGCTTGCCCACGAGCCAGAAATCCGGTTCGCGGGGTGCCTCCAGGCTCGGCTTGGTGGCCTCGAGTGTCGTGAACGCCACCTCCACCGACGGCTCGCGCCGGTGGAGACTCAGCGTGGACCTGGGCTCGAGCAAACCTGCGTCTGTGGACGGAGGCGGCACGGGCGACTGCATGGGCTCAGTGTCGGCTGCTGGCTCCGCCCCGCCACTCAGGGAGCCGTCCTCACTCGGAGTGCCCAGGTAACCCGGCACGTCGGACGCCTCCGTGGTGGGTGGCGGCGGAAACGTCTCGATGGTCTTGTTGCCAACCCGGGCGGCACGCTCGGTGGAGGCCAGCGCAATCCCAGCGTCGACCGCCCCGGTTTCCGCACGCACTTCATAGCGCTGCTTCGTCCTCGGATCGACAACCCGATAGACGTCGGCACTGACCTCGATGTGAAAACCGCTGATGGACTGTGGCTCACCGCGAGTCGCGCGGGCGCGCTCCAGTGCAGTTCGCCAGTTCGGGGCCTCGACGGTAACGGTGTCACTGCGGCCACTTCCCGCCACTGGAGATACCTGGACCGACCAGCGCATACGCTTCCCCCAGCAGACAGGACCTGGAAAGTTCAGTCAAGTCGGGCGAGGAACCAGCTCGGTCAGGCCGCGTTGCAGGCCGCATTTGACAGCCGGTACCGCTCCACCGCACGCTCTAGCCGGCCGAGACGCGATGCAGCACACCGAGATGGCGACAACTTCCCCGGCCGAGCGCCGCTTCGACCTCACCGCGTTCCGACGCGCAGCGACGCGGCATGCTGGCCGGATCGAACCACTTGCCTACGCGGTGTTTGCGGCCGTCTGCACGCTGGTGACGGCAGCCATGTTCTTCACGTCCATGCGGCAACAGTTGCTGATGCTGTACTCGGCGCTACCGGATGACGACATCACGCACCGGCTGCGGGAGCTGGGTCCTTGGTCGGCGCCACTGGACGACGTCTTCATCCACTTCGACTTCGCCCGTTCCGCCGCTCGCGGCTACCCGTTCGAGTGGTCCGAGACGAATGGCTACTCGAGCGGAGGCACGAGCCTGCTGTACCCGTTGGTTCTCGCCGTCGGCTACTGGGCTGGATTCCGGCAACTCTGGCTGATGCTGTGGGCTGGAATCGTCGCCTGCACCTGCGTCTTCGGTCTATTGCTGGCCGCCCGCCGCCTGTTTCGAAACCTACCCGTGTGGACTAGCTACTGCTTGCCTCCGGTGGTCCTGAGTGTGGGTGCGCTCGATTGGACGCTCTACAGCGGAATGGAAGTCTCTTTGTTGATGGGCGTCTGGTCCTTGGCGTTGATCGCCTGGGACGACTTGCTCGAAACGCTCGAGGCGGGCTCGGCCCGAGCACGCCCGCGGCTCTGGCGGGCTGCCGTCGTGCTCGGGCTCGCCGGCGCCATCATCGTCCTCACCCGCCCCGAAGGAGTCACCGCGGTCGCCGCGTTCGTGCTGGGAGCCGGAGCAGCGACGCTCCTGAAACTCGGCCTGCCCACCGCCATTGGGGTGGCCGCGGCGAGCGCCCTTCCACCAACACTCGTAGTGCTGGCCCAGTCTGCGGCAAACCAATGGCTGACTGGGGACTCCGCCGCCGCCGGGGCGCTGGCCAAGCTCGAACTCCACCACCCTTTCATGACCACCCAGGAGGTTCTGGGCGCGTGGTGGTTTCATCTGAAGTACCAGGTCTTCCGCATCACCGAGTACCACCTGAGCGATGATGCTCGGCACGGCTGGATCGTGTGGGGGCTGGCAGCCGTGGCGCTGGTGCCTCGAACCACACGACGCTACGCGCTCCTGCTTTGGTCGAGCGCAGCAGCGTGGGTGCTTCTGGTCGCGCTCAATGGGCAAGTGCGCTGGCAGAATGAACGCTACAGCATGCCCGCACTGGCCTGGCTGCTGCTGAGTGCGGCGCTTGGCCTCGGTGTGTTGCTCTCCACCGCGTACGGGAGGTCGCGGACAGCCCGCACCCTCCGTGTCTGCAGTGTGGCCGGCGCGCTGGCCGCGGTGGTCCTCTTTGCCCTGCATCAACGCCAACGCTTCGTCGAGCAGGTTTGGTTCTTCGGACGCGCCTCGCGCAACATCCTGGAGCAACATGTGCGCGTGGGGCTCAAGCTACGGCATCAGCTCGAGCCGACTCCCCAACGGGTCATGGTGGGCGATGCTGGAGCCATTCCCTATGCGTCGGATCTGCCCGCACTCGACCTCATCGGCCTAGGAGGTTACCACGCGCTGCCCTTCGCCCGAGCAACGCGGCTGGGGCTGCCGGCTGCCCTGGAGCTCATCGAGAGGATCCCGTCGCAGCGCCGTCCAGACCTGATGGCGCTCTACCCGTCCTGGTGGGGGGCACTGCCCCTGTGGTTCGGCAGACGCATCACAGAAGTCACCGTCCATGGGAACGTCATCTGTGGGGGGCCGAGCAAGGTCTTGTACGCCCCGGACTGGCGACCACTGGACCTCAGCGCCAAGCCCTTCTTTCTGCGCCCGGGTGAGCGCATCGTCGACGCACTCGACTTTGCGGATCTGGTCAGTGAACGTGAGCACTCCTATCGCCTTTCCAGACCTCGCGTGGGGCATGTTCACATGAAATTGCTGGATTATCCGCAACGGCCGGGCGTCACGCTGTGGGATGCGGGACGTGAACTCGGACCGGACGTGGCCGACAGCTTCCTGCTTCGAGGTTTCGAACCCGGCAAGCCTGCCCGACTCCTCATCCGCGCAGCCCCCTCGCAACCCACGGCCTTCTCGGTGATCGTCAACGACGTTCCAGCGGGCGTGGTGGCGATGCAGCCTCGTGATGCTTGGCAAGAGGTGGCGGTCAGTCTCACCGGCGATCAGGTGAGACCGAACCTTCATGTCCGCATCGAGGGAAGTGACGGCAGTCGCATCGTTCACCACTTGTGGGCGGTGCAGCCGCGGTGAGCGCAACGCGCATGGCCTATGGACTCCCCGATGACTCGATTGCCTGGACCGCACTCGCGCTAGCTGTGGCGCTGGCGCTCGCCTGGTTGTTGACGGGGCGCAGCGCCCGGACGACGCTGGGTTGGGTGCGGCCCACCTGGTGGGTGGCGGTCTTGGCGGGCTGCGCAGCCTGCCTCTCCGCGGGATACGTGGCCACCTACCTCCGTGGCGGGCCTCGGATCATCGACGCGACCAGCTACTTCCTGCAGGCACGCGCGCTCGCAGCCGGGCAACTCGCCTTTCCGGTGCCCGACCCGCTGGCGTCTTTCGGTGGCAGGTTCCTGGTGACTCCGCCGGCCGGAGGCTCGCTGGCCGTGATCTTCCCTCCGGGATACGGCGCCCTCCTGGCGGCAGGGTTCGTGTTGGGGGCGCCTCTTGCCATCGGACCGTTGCTGGCGGCCGCACTGGTTCTCGCCACCTACGATCTGGCTCGCTGCGTCACGCATCGACATGAGGTTGCACTGCTGGCGGCCGGACTCTCGGTGCTGTGCGCCGCGCTGCGCTACCACACCGCCGACACCATGTCCCACGGCTGGGCTGCGCTACTGGTGACGCTGTCGATTCGGTGCGCGGTCGGAATGCGCGGCACGTCGTCATGGGTGCAACTCGGTTGGGGCATACTCCTGGGCTTGGCTTCGGGTTGGCTCATCGCAACCCGGCCGGTTACCGGCGTGGCCATCACCGCCGTAGCTGGGGTGATGATCCTCCGGGAGCGATACGGACGCTGGGCTGCGCTGCTCGGACTGCTTCCCGGCATTGGCCTCTTGCTGGCGCACCAGTACGCCGCCACCGGCAGCCTGTGGCAGTCCGCTCAACTCTACTACTACGCCCGCGCCGACGGCCCCCCCGGGTGTTTCGTATACGGATTCGGAGCCGGCGTGGGCTGCCGCTACGAACACGGTGACTTCGTCCAGCGCCACCTGGCAAACGGGTTTGGCTGGCGGGAGGCCTGGTCGACCACGGGAGTCCGGCTCTTCCATCACGCGCGAGACCTCGCCAACTTCCGCCCCCTCGCGCTGCTCCTGCCTGTGGCAATTTGGATCGGGCGGCGAGAACGAGGGTTGATCGCGCTCGGCGCCTGCATCCTCCTAGTCGTATTGGGGTATGTCCCATTCTACTTCGATGGGAGCTATCCGGGAGGGGGCGCTCGCCTGTTCGCAGATGTACTGCCACTCGAACACGTGCTGCTCGCGTGGGTGCTGACCCGGTGGCGCATGGGCAAGTGGGTGGTGCCCGTCGCTCTCGCTGGCTTCGCCTTGGGAGCCAGCCACGATCACGCGAGGCTCAGTGAACGTGAAGGCGGGCGTCCGATGTTCGAGCCCCGCACGTTGCGGCAACACGGCGTCACGCACGGACTCGTCTACGTGAACACCGACCACGGTTTCAACCTGGGCCACGACCCTTCGGTGCGCGACGCTTCCACTGGGGTGGTGGTCGCGCGGCGGCGCGGCGATGCGCATGACCGCCTGCTGTGGAAGCGACTCGGTCGACCCCCGGCGTTCCGCTACGACTACGATCCCTATGCACCCGGCTCCGTAGGTACGCTTCGAACCTACGACCCCGCCCAGATCGACTCCGCGCGCTTCGAGGCGGAAGCTCTCTGGCCCGCCCGCAACGTGAATTCCGGCTGGGTCCACCCCACCCATGTCGGTAGTGGCTGTGCGTCGCAGGGGCAGGGGCTGAGGCTGCGACCGCACGGTGGCAGACCGGCGGAGGTTGAGGTCGATGTGGTGGCGGACCGGCAGGCCACGTACGAGCTGATCTCGGCCTGGGTGGCCCACGACTCGGCCACGGTCGAAGTGGAGATGGCAGTGGCCGGCAGGTCGACGAACGGGCGGAGAGTGGTAGCCGTGCACGAATGCTGGATGTTGCCTTCGCTGCGTGTCGCCCTCGCTGCGGGCGCGCATCCGGTGCTGCTGCGAGCCAGCGATTCGGCGGCAGTGCTGGACTACCTGGAACTCAGGCCAGTTAGCCGACCAAATTCCAGCGCTACGCCATCCAGGTGAGTCACCGGGGCATGTCCTCCCACATCGGCCTGCGCCCACCAGGAAAAAAGCGTTGACAGTACGTGCTGTTACGAAAACCATTTGGATTCGAAGCGGCGCCCTGGGCGGTAGCCAGAACTCCAGAGGACGGGATGACCAAGAGCGAGCTCATCGAGGCAATTGCCGCTCGAGGAGAGCTGACCAAGGCTCGTGCCGAAATGGTGGTCAACACCGTGTTCGACGCCATGACGGAAGCGCTGCAGCGCGGCGAAGGTATTGAAATCCGTGGGTTCGGAAGCTTCACCGTGCGGCCCTACAAGCCCTACGACGGCCGCAACCCGCGGACCGGGCAGCCGGTGCCCGTTCCTGCCAAGCGACTGCCCTTCTTCAAGGTCGGCAAAGAGCTCAAGGAACTGGTCAACGGCAGCCGCGGACAGGCCATCAGCGGCGATGATGGCAACGACAACGACTAGATCAGCGACCGCGAATCTCAAATGGTCTGCGGGCCCCCGGCGGGGCTAGGGCTCGCAGCGCCACAGAATTCCCCGGGCTGAGCTCGAGCAGAAAGGCGCTGCCTTTTCGCGGTGTTCCCCGGACGCCGCCCCACAGCTGACCCAGGCGCTTGCGGCATCGGGTGGGAGTTTCGAGCCCAGGCGCTCCGGGATGACCGTGCTAGCTTCGGCGCCGTGCTTTCCACCGAACGACAACTTGCCGAACTCACTCGTGGAGTGTCCGATGTGGTCCAACTCGA
This sequence comes from uncultured Polyangiaceae bacterium, assembly GCA_964610275.1. Lineage (GTDB taxonomy): Bacteria > Myxococcota_A > Polyangia > Polyangiales > Polyangiaceae > JAFGBI01. Next base: position 24,526 of record CAZSVU010000002.1, read on the forward strand.
CGAACTGCGTCAGCGGCTTGCCGAAGGGCGGCCCCTGCGTGTGAAGACGGGGTTTGACCCGACGCGACCGGATCTACATCTGGGACACACCGTACTGATGCGCAAAATGCGCCAGTTCCAGGATCTGGGACACCGCGTCGTATTCCTCGTCGGCGACTTCACCGCGATGGTGGGCGACCCCACCGGGCAGAACGAGATGCGTCCCCAGCTGACTCGTCAGCAGGTGATGGAAGCCGCACAGACCTATCAGGAGCAGGCGTTCAAAGTGCTGGACCCGCAGCGTACCGAGGTCCGGTACAACAGCGAATGGCTGGATGAGATGCCGCTGTCTCGCCTAGTCGAACTAGCTGCCAAGCGGACGGTGGCCCGCACGCTGGAACGACGCGACTTCCACGAGCGCCTGGCAGCACAACGCGACATCTACCTGCACGAGCTGCTCTACCCTCTGCTGCAGGGCTACGACTCGGTTGCGCTCGAATGCGACGTGGAGCTGGGCGGTACCGATCAGCTCTTCAATCTCATGGTGGGGCGGGACCTGATGCAGCGCTACGGGATGCGCCCGCAGATCGTAATGACGACGCCGATCCTGGAAGGCATCGACGCGCGCGTGAGCGACGGGAAGGTGGTCGGGAAGAAGATGAGCAAATCCGCCGACAACTACGTCGGTCTCACCGAACCCCCGCTCGAAATGATGCGCAAGTGCATGCAGATCGACGACGCGGTCATCTGGCGATTCTTCGAGTTGCTCTCGTCGCGCAGTCGCGCCGATATCGACGAACTCCGCCACGCCGGAGATCCGCTGCGCGCAAAGCGGGAGTTCGCCCAAGAGGTGATCTCCCTCTACCACAGCGAGGGCGATGCTGGTCGGGCTGCTCAGACCTTTCGCTCGACGTACCTCGCCGACGGAGTACCGGAGGACGTCCCGGAAGTGGAGGTGGCTGCAGGCGGCGATACGCTTTGGATCGCAAAGGCTCTGTCGGCGGCAAAACTGGTCTCGTCCACCAGCGAGGGTCGACGGCTGTCCGGTCAGGGCGGTGTGGAAGTGGACGGAACCCGAATCACCGACGAGCAGTACCAACTCGCCCGCGGAGGGCGCTATCTTCTGCGCGTCGGATCGAAGAAGCGACGCTTCGCGTACGTCAAGGTTCCTCCATGATCCGGGCAGGGCGGGGATCTCGCTCGCGGCGGTGGGGCCTCGGTTTGGCGCTGGTCGCCGCATGCTCCGCCCCCGCCTGTGGACCGAGTGCGGCACCGCCGAAGGCGCGGGCAGCGGGCGCACCCGAGGATTCGAAGCTGCACGAGGGGCCGCTCTTGGACTACGTGCCGGCAGCGGGGCTGCGGTGGCTCGTGGCAGGGCGACCGCGGGAGCTCGTCCGCAGCCCGGTCTTCGCCACAGCTCTCGAACCCTTGCTCCCCAAGGCACGCTTGGATGCGTATGCCGCGTCCACGGGAGTCGACTTGCGCACGCTCCCCAGTGCGGCCATTGCCGGGTTCAGCCTGGGCACGATCTATCTAGCGGAGACGCGCACCGACACCGCGCGAGCGGAAGAGCTCTTTGCCCTTCGCGTCGAGGGTGAGCCAATCCTCGAAAGACCACATCCGCGCGTGGCTCGCATGCTGGGAGTCGTCGACGGCGAGCCGCAGGCGCTGGTGAGCATCCGGGGACGATTGATCGCGCTCGCGGTCAGGGATCCGACGCTGACGAGGATCGTGGAAGCGTTTGCCCGCAAGCAGCTCCGCGAGTCTCGACCCGCTCTCGACGGTGCTGCCCTGAGTACCCTGCCGAAACGACTCGAGCGATCACCGATTCGGTTCTATGCGCCGGGTCCGTTTGAAGGACAGTGGAGGGTGGGCGCACGGGGTCTGCTGTCCGCCGCGACCGCACTTGCCGTCACCGCAGACCCCGTAGCCCCCGGAAAGGTTCGGGTTGCCGTGGTGCTGGCCGGAGGTTGGAGCCCCCCGAGCGAGGACGCGGAGCGGCACTTGTCGGAAGCCTGGGATGATCTGGCAGGGAGCCCGACGGGTAGGCTGCTGGGCCTGAATCGGCCCGCAACGCCTCCGCAGGTGTCCACTGCTTCGGATACTCTACAGCTGCTGGTGGAGTTAGAGCTTGCCCCGATCGTGGCTGGCCTGAGGGCTGCCGTAATTGCCGACGTGTGGGAGATTCTCGACCTGCGGCCACCGGATCCACAGCGTACTGAATCGCCAGTGGGCGCCCAACCTACTGAGAAAACTCCGGATTTTCACGGAGCCGGCGGGGCGGGGCGAGATTGACCCTCGTCGGGCGGCAGTGATAAGTAGCGCCCGTGCTCAGCCGGGTGGATCCGGCGGGAAGTAGGTCGTTCCCGAGGGCACCTCCAGGTTGGGGCTCGTGAGGGGCCACGGTCCAGCGTGCACCAACCCGGGAGTCGAATTCAGGAGGCGTAATGGACGCGCGGGCCCGCGGTAGGTCGTCTCAATCCAGAGCTTTCAATGCAGGCGACATGGCCGTGCATCCCGCTCACGGAGTGGGCGAGGTGACCGCGCTGGAGCAGCGTGAACTCGGCGGCACCCGCACGGACTGTTACGTGCTCAAGATCATCGATACCGGGCTCACGGTGATGGTTCCGGTCACAGCGGTGGATCGGGTTGGGCTGCGCCCGGTGATGAAGAAGCGGCAAGCCCAGGAGATCATTGAAATCCTGCGTGCGCCCGAAGTCGCGGTGGATCTGCAGCCCTGGAACCGACGCTTCCGCGCCTACACCGAAATGCTCAAGAGCGGGCTTCCCTCGGAAATCGCGAAGGTACTCCGGGACATGTATCGGCTGAAGTTCGACAAGGACCTTTCTTTTGGGGAGCGTCGCTTGTTGGACCAGGCGCGAAGCCTCCTCATCCAAGAGCTGGCGCTCGCCAAGAAGGTGGAACGCTCCACCATCGAAGGAGAGATCCAGGAAATCTTCTCCGCGTAGCGCTGCGTCACCTCGAGAAGTGCTGCGCAGTGCCGCGCGGACACGCGGGGAGCGGTAGGATCGGAATCGTGAAGATCTATACCAAGCGCGGCGACGACGGATCGACGGGGCTGCTGGGTGGCGCGCGGGTCGCCAAAGCGGATGAGCGGGTCGAGGCGTATGGCACCGTGGACGAAGCCAACGCTCTCATCGGCGTGGCGCGAGCCGCGAGGCCACCCACCGACGTCGACGCCATCCTCGAGAGCGCGCAGCGTGATCTGTTTGCACTGGGCGCAGAACTGGCGTGCCCAAAGGAAGCCGGACCGTCCAACCAGCTGCCCCTGCTCGAAGCAGCCGACATCGAGCGCCTCGAACGAGCCATCGATGCTACCGAGCGTCGGCTGCCCCCACAGAAGAGCTTCCTGCTCCCGACCGGGTGCCCTGCAGCTGCCGCGCTACACCAGGCGCGCACGGTGTGCCGCCGAGCGGAGCGCCGCGTGGTTTCGGCGGGTGCAACCCATCGCTTCCGTGCAGAGTTGCTCGCGTATCTCAACCGCCTGAGCGACCTGCTTTACGTGCTCGCCCGGGAATGCAATCGGGCGGCGGGCGTCGAGGAAGCGCCGTGGAGCGGCCGCCCCTGAGACCACCCTCTGAATTCGGCCTATGGATCTGAAGCCTCCAGACCTGTAAAACGGAGCACCGGAGCCCGGAATCGGGGCACGACGACCGCTGTCGAGTCGCACGCAGCCCCACATCGACGGTATGATCGGGCTCGAAGCCGAGCCATGCGACCCAGTCCAAACGACGTGATCGGCGGAAAGTACCGCATCACACGCCTCATTGGTGATGGCGGCATGGGCGCGGTGTATGAAGCCCGCCACGAAGTCCTCGGCTCGCCCGTCGCCCTGAAGTTCCTGCACGCCGAATTGGCGAAGCGCCCGGGTCTGGCCACTCGCTTCCTGCAGGAGGCGCGTGTCTCCGCCAGCATCCAGAGCCCGCACGTCACTCGCGTGACCGATGTCGACCGGACCGCGGACGGATCCCCCTATCTGGTCATGGAGTTGCTCGCTGGCGAGTCGCTGCAGGATCTGTTGGATCGCGAGCTCAAGCTCGGTCGAGACCGGTCACTGGACTTCGCCCTGCAGATCCTCTGCGGATTGGAGGCGGCGCACGCGCTCGGCGTCGTGCACCGAGATCTGAAACCCGACAACGTGTTCATCACGCCTTCTGCGGGGGGACCCGTCCTGAAGCTGCTTGATTTCGGTATCGCCAAGCTCCGCGAAGCCAACGAGTACAAGAAGGGTCTGACACGGCCCGGCGCGGTGATGGGAACGCCGGAGTACATGGCCCCGGAGCAGTTGTACGCGGCGGACCAGGTCGATCACCGCGCCGACATCTACTCGTTGGGTGCAATCCTCTATGAGATGCTGTCCGGCGAGCGACCAGCCGATGGTGACGACGCTCCCAGCATCATCGCGCAGGTGGCACAGGGACACGTCAAACCGCTGAACGAGCATGTGCCGGACCTTCCGCCGGCGCTGGTGGCCGCCGTGCACCGAGCACTGGCGCCAAATCGAGAAGACCGATTTGGAAGCGCCAACGAGTTCCGGATCGCCCTGGCGCCCCTGGCCGGCGCCTTGAGTCACGCCGGCAGATTGGCTGCAACCCCGACACCAGTTTCGGATGCCGCCGCGGGATCGGTCCCCAGTGGAGGGGCGACCCTGACCAGCGCGCACGAAGAGCCGAGCGAGGGAGGAGCACACGCCCCGAGCGGAGTTCCGCCCACCCTACCGCCGGACGATGGCCCTCCCGCCGCAACGGGTCCGGTCGTGGCACCCACCGATCCGGATGCAGCCACCCTGAATGGTGCGCCCAAGGGGTCGACTCAGGATGCACCGGTCGACGCACTTCAGAGGCTCGCCACCGGTGCACACGTCGCATCGACGGCTGCCCCCCAAGTCGGAGCGTCGGCCAGCGCCAGCGGTGGCTATCCGGCAGCAGCAGCTGGCCGAGCCTATCCCGGGACCGGCGGTGCCTACGGCCACTACGCGACTGGACCCACCCCACCGAGGCGAGCGCCCGGGCGAGCGCTCGGTGCGGTGTTGGCTCTGCTGCTGGGTGTGGTAGTGACGGGTGGAGTCATCGCGGCCGTCGTGGTGGCCCGCCAGCAGCGCGATAGCGATCTCCCTCCGACGCTTCCGATCGTGTCGGACGCTCCACTCGCAACGGTGTCGGCCGAGGGCGGCAATCTCACGGCACCCACGCTCGACGACACCGGGGTGGCACCACCCGTGAGCCCCCCGACACCCGGAACGCCGCCAGGCGGTGGCGGGACGCAGCCACGACCTCGGGACGCGGGAGCCGACTCCGGCAGCGCCGATGCAGGCAGAGGGTTCCCGCAGCTGCCCGGGCTACCGAGTACCCTGCCGCCACTCCCGTCGACCCTGCCCACGGCATTGCCCTCGTCGTGGGAGCCCATTCCGGGCATTCAGTGGCCCCCGCCGAGTCAGTAGCTGCTCGGGGGTGGGTCCGTGCCGACGGCAACGCACACCTGGTGGATCGCGCCGCGACCGAGCTCGACCGGTGCACTTCTGCGACGAGACCCGCGGCTTCGCGGTCCCAACGCAGACGACCCGGCAGAAATGTCAGCGTTTGGGTTGCTTTGACGCGCCGGGGCGGTCACCCTGCCGAGCCCCCGTGACCGATCCTTCCCCCAGCCAAGCCCTGCTCGAAACCCTCCCTCCCAAACTGAGACACGCGCTCGAGCAGCGCGGCATCTTGGAGCTGACAGAAGTTCAGCAAGGGGTCCTCGATCCACCAACGCGGGGCCGCGATCTGCGCGTCGTGTCGCGGACCGGATCCGGCAAGACGCTCGCCTTCGGCTTTGCGTTGCTCGAGGAGCTGACCCGCGGCACCGCGCGGCCGCGCGGACCGCGACCGCGCGCGGTAGTGCTGGCGCCAACTCGGGAGCTCGCGTGTCAGGTACAACGTGAGCTCCGCTGGGCTCTCGGGGCGATCGGTTTCCGGATCGAAGTGGTAATTGGCGGGATGCCGTTTGGGGTCGAGGCGCGCGCCGTCGCGCGCGGGCTCGACGTACTGGTGGGCACGCCAGGGCGTGTGCTCGACCACTTGCAGCGCGGAACGCTCGTGTTCGACGACGTCTCCGCCGTGGTTCTCGACGAGGCCGACGAGATGCTCGACCTCGGCTTCCGGGAGGCTCTGCGGGGGATCCTGGAAAGAGTCCCGACCGAGCGGCGGTCGCATCTCGTCTCGGCCACCTTTGGCCCGGAAGTGGCCGCCCTGGCCCGACAATTTCAGCGCGACCCCTACCTGCTGCAGGCGGGGGACGTGGGGCCGTCGCACGCCGACATCACCTACGTGCTCCACGTCGTGGCGCCACGCGAGCTCGAGGCGGCCATCACCAACATCCTCCTGCTCGCTCCCGACGAGGCAACGTTGGTCTTCGTCCGCACCCGCGAGGGTGCCGCCACTCTGGCCGAGAACCTCCGCACGGCGGGCTTCGCGGCTGCGGCGCTCACCGGGGAATTCGCCCAACGGGAACGGACCCGCACGCTGGACGCATTCCGTGGCGGCAGCATCCGAGTGCTGGTGGCTACCGACGTTGCAGCCCGCGGCCTCGATATCCAGGACGTTACTCGAGTGCTCCACGTCGGAGTGCCGGACTCTGCTCTGGCGCACACCCACCGCAGCGGCCGCACGGGGCGTGCCGGCCGCAAGGGGAGCAGCATCCTGCTCGTCCCGCCGCTGGGGCGCGCTCCCGCCCTGCGTGTGCTGGCCGGAGCCGGAATCCAGATCGAGACACGTCCGTTGCCCACCCCAGGGGACGTCGAGCGCGCCGCCGACGCCCGGCTGCGGACCTCCTTGATGGCTGCCGCGCCCGCAGGCAACGCGGGTGATCGCGCCGCCGAGCTCGCTCGGGCACTGCTCAGCGACGACCAGGAGCCGCTAGCGGTGGTCACACGCCTCGTGGCACGCTGCCGGGAGGCGCTTCCGGCCCAGCCGCTGGAGGTCACCGAAGTGCGAGCTCCGGCTAGCGGCGCTCACCCGCGACCAGGGCGCGGACGCGCCGCAGAACGCCCACCACGGACGCCGTACCGGGCGCCCCCGGGGTCGGTGGCGTTCGAGTCGTTTCGAATTTCCTGGGGCGCGAAGCACGGCGCCAATCCACGACGGCTGCTCGCGCTTTGTTGCCGGCGCGGCAACATCGAAGGCAAAGACGTGGGTGCGATCGACGTCGGCCCCTTTGCCTCGGTCGTAGAGGTCCGCGCCGACCGCGCGGCGCTGTTTGCCCGTGCGGGGGCGCGGGCCGATCCGCGCGATCCGCGCGTGCGTATCACCCGTTTCCAACCGGGAAGTTCGCCGCGCAGAGCCGCGGCTGCGCCACCGCGGTAGCCGGCCGCTCGCGCTCGCTCATTTGAACACCGTCCCGGGAACTTGCACCAGCACCGGACGCGCCTCGGGGTCAAGCCAGCTGACCAGGTCGACGAGTGACTCGCGCGCCATGGCGGTGCAGCCGATGGTGGGGGTCTCGGGGGAGCGCCACGGGTGCAGAAAAATGGCGCTGCCGGCTCCGGGCTCGACGGGCTCAGCGTTGTGCTGCACCACGACGCCAAGCTCGTATTGACCCAGTCGCTCGGCGGACGACCACGCAGCGCCACCGTCGCGGGGCGCCACCTGCCAGGTGTTGTACAGGGGGGACGCTGGGTCGTCGACGTAGCGATCCAGCGGGCCCACCGAGCGCCAGGGCCACCGCAGCGCGCGCCACGCTCCGGGCTGCTTCTGGCCGAATGCAGTGCCCAGGGTGAACGCGCCGGCCGGGGAGCGAAGGTCCCCTTCCCGCTTGGTAGGCCCGGGCAGCACTTTCGAGGGGGCATCCGCATGCAGACCGCGTCCCCAACCCAGCCCTGCTCTCCCCAGTCGCACCGAGACCGGCTCGCCCTGCGGTGTCCACCGCTCGGCACCCGACGCGCGCGTCCACCGAGACAGGGTACCGCCCGAGCTCTCCCAAAGCGGTGCGTGCACCAACAGAAGCTGTCGATGCCCGTCCGGCAGCCGGATGCTCCGCCGTGACAGCAGGCCATCGGCCCCTCGGTGCTCGGGAACGACCCGAAGGGGCTTCACCGGTACCCGGAAGCGATGGGTGACCGAAACGAAGTCCAGTAGATCCATTTCCGCCGTGACGTGCCCGTCGGTCCAGTTGTTGACCAGCAGCGGGAGACCGGACGGACCCAGGCGGTCCGAGACGATGCCAATGTGGTCTGGACCGGGCGTGGGGAGCGTGTCGAGCAGGCAGATGTCCCCAGGAAGATAGGGGGACGCGGTGTCGCGCGGGTCAGTGGGCACGTGCGTGAAATGGCGCTCCAGGTACGGCAGCAGTGTGCGCACGCGTCGGTGATCGATGCTGCGATCGGGGCGTTTCACCATCGGGTAGGCTCCCGGAGTCGCCCGAATGTCCTCGTGCACCAGCCGCTGCAGGTCGATGCCCGCATTGCGCAACGCTCGAATCACGACGTCGGTGCAGACCCCTTCGGTGCGTGGAAGATCGCCCTCGGGATACGACAGCACTCGGTAGGTGTTGCGGTAGGCCGCAGCGTTGAGCACCGTCTTCTTGGCACCGATCAGAATGTCCACCGCGTCTGGGATGCCATCGCCGTCCGCGTCGTTGGCGCGGCCGCTGCCTTCTCCGGCGACTTCGATGCCCAGACCCTCTCGGCCGAACCCAACCGCAACTCCGACCACGTAAACGAACGTCGTCTTCGCTTGGGCACTGGCGATGACGACCGCGGGAGCCCCTTCAAGCCACGCGGGCAGGTGCAACCGGACCCGAGCATCGAGATCCGAGAAGATACCTTGGTCGGGCGCGGACGGGGCCACGGGGTCCCGCGGCCAGGGCGCGGGACGCGTTTGGGGCCGGGCTGGGGGCGGACCGGACTGCGAAGACAGCGACGGCACCGAAGCCCTCGGCGACTCGACCGCAGATGGATCGGCCGACCCCGTGGAGCGCTGGGGTGCGGGAAGCTCTCTGCAGCTGCACGCCGAGACCGAGTGAACCAGCGCCAGCAGCGCGCACCCCAGCGTCAACCGGTCGCGCGGCAACGGGTTCGAGAATCGTGGAAGGGCAGCGAATGGCATGGGGCTGAATACGCCGAAGCGGCGCGGCGCGGCCCTTCCACCAGGCTTCGAATCGACTCAGCCTGCGATCAGCGGGGCAATCACCAAAGAGACGACCGCCATCAGCTTGACCAGGATGTTCAAGGACGGCCCCGAGGTGTCCTTGAAGGGGTCACCCACGGTGTCGCCGACCACCGCCGCCTTGTGAGCGTCCGATCCCTTCTTGTGGGTCGAGCCGTCGGCGAACTTGAACCCGCCCTCCTGTTCGAAGGTCTTCTTGGCGTTGTCCCAGGCGCCGCCTGCATTGGACTGGAAAATCGCCATGCAGACTCCCGAGACGGTCACGCCGGCCAAGAGCCCGCCCAGTGCCTCGGCCTTAAACACCAACCCCACCACCACCGGCGTGGCGATCGCCATTGCGCCAGGCAGAATCATCCGCTTGATGGCGGCCGCAGCAGAAATGTCCACGCACCGGGCAGAATCGGGCTTCGCCTTGCCCTCCAACAGACCAGGGATCTCGCGGAACTGACGCCGGACCTCTTCGATCATTTCCATCGCCGCATTGCCCACGGCGGTCATCGCCATCGACGAGAAGAGGAACGGCAGCATGGCGCCGACGAACAGCCCCGCCATGACCACGGGATCGGAGACGTTGATGCTCGTGATCCCCGCCTGCTGACGGAACGCCGCGAACAGGGCCAGAGCGGTCATCGCTGCCGAACCGATGGCAAACCCCTTGCCGATGGCGGCGGTGGTGTTGCCGACGGCATCGAGTCGGTCGGTGCGCGCCCGGACCTCCGGCGCTTGCTCACTCATCTCGGCGATTCCGCCCGCGTTGTCGGCGATGGGACCGTAGGCATCCACCGCCAGCTGGATCCCGGTGGTCGAGAGCATACCGAGAGCAGCAATGGCCACCCCGTAGAGCCCGGCAAAGTGGTAGGCCCCAACCACCCCCACCGCAATCACGAGCACGGGAAGTGCCGTAGAGCGCATGCCCAGCGCCAGTCCGGCGATGACGTTGGTGGCAGTCCCGGTCTTGCACTGCTCGGCGACGCCGTTGACCGGGCCCTTGCCCAAGGAGGTGTAGTACGAGGTGAGCATGCCGATGGCCACGCCGGTGGCGAGGCCGATCACGGTGGCGATGCCCACGTCGAGCCAGGAGACGTCGCCGGTGCCGCTGCTCGGCCACATGAACTTGGCGATGGCGAAAGTGGCGATGGCCATCACACCGGCAGATCCGAATGCGCCGGTATCCAGCGCCACCTGAGGATTGCCCCCTTCCTTGGTGCGCACCAGGAAGGTGCCCAGGATGGAACAGATGATACCGGCTGCGGCGATGACCAGGGGCATGACCAGTGGGTTGAGGTTGTTGTCGGTGCCGACCGCCTCGAAACCAAGGCCGAGCACGATGGCGCCGATGATGGCGCCCACGTACGACTCGAACAGGTCCGCGCCCATGCCAGCCACGTCACCCACGTTGTCGCCGACGTTGTCGGCGATGACCGCGGGGTTTCGTGGGTCGTCCTCCGGCAGCCCCGCCTCGACCTTGCCGACCAGGTCGGCGCCCACGTCGGCCGCCTTGGTGTAGATCCCACCCCCCACGCGAGCGAACAACGCGATGGACGAGGCTCCCATGGAGAAGCCCGTAAGCACCGAGACCGCCAGCGGCAGAGATGGGAACATCCCCTTGTAGATGAAGAACAGCACTCCCAGTCCAATCACCGCCAAGCCCACCACACTCATTCCCATGACGGAGCCGCCGGAGAACGCCACCTGCAGCGCCTCCGGGAGTCCCTTGCGCGCCGCTGCCGTGGTGCGGACGTTGGCGTTGGTCGCCACGCGCATGCCGAAGTACCCAGCCAAGCCCGAGGCGACCGCGCCGATCACAAACGAGGCTGCGATGAACGGACTCTGCCCAGCGCCCAGGTTCGAGGCCACCAGCAGACCGGCGACGATGAGAACGAACCACCCGAGCACCTTGTACTCACGCATCAGGAAGGCCATCGCGCCCTCCTGAATCAGGGCCGATATCTCCTTCATCTTGTCGGTGCCAGCATCCTGCTTCTTCACCCAGGCTGCCTTCACGTAGGCGAACAGCAGAGCAAGGACGCCCGCGGCGGGAGCAGCAAGAATCAGTTCATCCATGACAGCGATCCTCCAGTGACCGGATTGCGCGGTAAGCCAGACGGGCAGCGCAGTCGGTGGTGTGAGGTGCCAACGCGACCACGATTTCCGTCCTCAGCGCAGGCGCTATCTACTGGGCTGTTTGGGCGCGGTCAATCGGAGGGCCGGACAGCGGGTCGCATCCGTAAGAATCCCTCAGCAGAATCGGCGGATTTCTGCCCGGTCGGAGCGCCGGAAGGTGAGGACCCCAGGCAGATTGGCAACCTCGGGGCGCGTCCGGTCAGCCCAAGGCAGCACATGCGGCGCGCGGTCAGTCCTCTCCATCGCAGATCACCCGACCCTCGCGAACCGCCGAAGTGCACAGGCGACGGCTGACGATGATGGCACATTCACCGCGACACTGGGCAGAACGCTCGCAGGCCGCGCCAGTCTCCAGAAGCCGCACACAGTGGGGCGTCTCCGCATCCCAGTCGTCGCAGTAGAACTGGTGAGGACTGCAGGGTTCCACCGACGGGTCATTCGGGTCGCACGCTTCGCCTTCCTCGCGTCCGACCACACAGGTGGACTGCGTTGCCGAATCGGGAGCGAAGCACACCAACGACTCACACTGTTGATGACTCCAACATGGCGTCCCCAGCGCAAGCGGGAGCTCCTGACAGTGAGGGTCATCCTCCGCAACGTTGCAGAACTCGGACTCGCAGTCCTCGTCCTCGTCGCACGCCTCGCCGTTCCCGAGAGGAAGCGTCCGACAGCGCTCCTGGACACAATCCCCGGACACGCAGTCCGTGTCCGCCACACAGTCGGCGTTGTCCGGCCGCAGCGCGACGCAGTACCAACCACACCGCAGAGTGAGCGGGTTGCAGTAACCGGAGATCGGGCAATCAGCATCCTCGGCGCACAACGACACCGGCTCCTGGATGCACCGGCCATTGCGGCACTGAGCACTGTCTCCGCTGGGGCAGGGCGAGTCTGGATCTACTCGCGCCGCGCAAGTCCGCTCCTCCGGGTCGCAGAACTCGCTCAGGCACTGATTGTGCACGATGCAGGGCTCGCCGCTTTCGAGCTGTGGCAGACAGACCCGCAGGGATTCCGTGCCGTCGTTGGGGTCGAGATTGCACGCCAGGTCGGGGCCACAGTCGTCATCCTGGCCGCAGGGAAGCCCCTCCGCGCGCGGTCGATCGCATCGTCCCAAGATGCACTGCAGGTCGGGGTCGTCCTCGTGCCCGCAGTCATCGTCCGTGGCGCATGACGCCCCCTGATGGCAAGCCAGTACACAGGTGTCGCTGAGCGTGTCGCAGGTCAGACCGAGCTCTGGGTCACAAGCCACCAGCAACGTAGCGGGATCAGGGGTGAGCGAGTCGCGATCGGAGTAGGCACAGGTCTCACCCTCCTGTCGGTACGCTTCACAGGTCCCGTAGAGCTGCGAGCAGTACAGCTCTGCTTGGCACTCGACGTCATTGAAGCAGACGTCGCCAATCCGACCGAGCCGCACGCACTCGCCAAAAACGCCGTACTGCCCGTCGGCCTTGCACGTCAGCCCCTCCTCGCATTCGAGCGACGTGCCCGGACTGCTGCAGGCTTCCCCTTCCTTGACCAAGCCGACGAACATCGCATCCGGGTCACAGGGACCGGGGTCGGGAGGTGGTTCCGGAGGAACACAGCCTTCCACCTCTGGTACTTCCTGCACTTCGTTGCAGCTAGCATCGCTCAAGAAGGCCAGGCAAGCTTGGACCGCGTTGCCGTCGATCCAGCCACGCTCCTCACTGGTCGCGCGCTCCAGCGCCGCCAGATTGTAGAACTGCAACGCCACGGGCTCCCCGATCACGTCTTGCAGGTCCAGCTGGCCGCCACTGGAGTAGGTGGTCCAGTTGAGCAACCGCTGGGCGCAATTGTCCGCCGTGACGTAGGGCCCGAGCATCACGTTTACCTCACCGCGTGCACAGCACCGGAACATCAGCTCGCACACCGCCTGGGCGAGATCGGCCACCTTGGGCGTCGCCGGGGCGGGCTCTTTCTCGTCGTCGCCGCCGCAGCCTGCCGCGACGGCCAGCGCGCCCCCCAGAACGAGCGCCAGCGCGCTCGAGCGCAACATCGCTACCGGCCGAACCCAATCGTGCTTCGTGCTCACATCCATCGCCATGATTCAACCCCTCAGGTTCCGGAGCAGACTCCGCCGGTGCATTGATCATCGGTAGTCGTCGAAGTCAGATCGTCGCACGGCGTGCCGTCTGCGGCAGATGCCGCCACGCACAGTTGGGAAGCGTCGCAGGCAGAACAGGTGTCCGACGCACCGCAGGAAGTTCCGACCGGAGCGGCGGCGGCCACACATTCGCCCAAAGCGTCACACGTGGCGGTGCAGTCGGTGTCGAGTGTCCCGCAGAGCGTGCCCTCGGGATGTTTCTCGCAACCGTTCGGCTCGGAACAGGTGCCACCCACATCACAAGGGCCGGTGCACACCACCGCCGTCGCACCAACACAATCGCCGGCCGAGTCGCACATGTCATTGTCGGTGCACGCCACCCCGTCATCGCAGCTGAGCCCCACGTCCACCTCACAGCCAGAGGCCGGGAAGCAATTGCCGGTGAAGCAGGCGTTGGTCGCCGGCGTGCAGTCCAGCGGGCTCGACCCCACGCAATTGCCCGAGCCATCGCACTCATCCACCGTCGTGCACAGATTACTGTCGTCACAGCTGGTCGTGTCCGGGAGTGGTTCCGTGTCACAGGTCCCGTTCGGCTCGACGCAGACGCCGACGTTACACTGGTCGTCCCAGCCGGAGCAGTCCAAGGGAGTCCCTCCGACGCAGGTGCCATCGCCATCACAGCGATCGATCTGGGTGCAGGCCAATCCATCGTCGCACAGCGTCAGGTTGGGAAGATTCTGCGCCTCGCAGCTACCATCCGTCGAATTGCAGACGCCCTGCACGCATTCATCGTCGAGTGCCGAACAGTCGACTGCGGTTCCCCCCAGGCACGTGCCAAACCCGCTGCACTGGTCATCCTCGGTGCACGGGTCTTGATCGTCGCAGGCCGTACCCGCGTCGGCGTCGACGACGATGCATCCGTTGGGCTCCTGGCAGCCCAGAGTCACTTCGCACATTCCAAGCGACTCGGTGCAATCCACGGGGTCACCGACGCAGCGACCTTCTTCGCAGCGGTCCCCTTCCGTACACACCCGGTCGTCGGTGCAGGGCTCGTTGTCTGGCAACGGCGTTCGGTGACAACCCAGCTCCTCGTCGCAGGCGCCAACGTTGCACTGGTCCTCGAGGTGGTCGCAGTTGCGTTCCACGCCGCGCCCACAGCGCCCGTCGTAGCAGGTTTCGTCGACCGTGCAGAACTCCCCGTCATCGCAGGGTGCCCCGTCCTCGGTGTCCTCGTCGTCGCAGTCGTAGACGCGGGCGGTGACCAGCGTCACCGACTCGGAGCTGGTCAGCCCCTCCTCGACCGTGGTGCTCGTGCATCCCGCCCAGAGCACCTCCCCACGATAGTCGACCGCTTCGACGTACAGTAGCACCGTGCCCACTTCGACGTCTTCCGCTTCGAGGGGCTCAGTGGTGTCCGTCTGGACCACATCGGCATGCGCCACCACGCTCATGTCGTAGGGGTCGTCGTCACCCCCGATCAGACGTGCGCAGGTCACCTCTGGATGACCCTCGCGATTCAGGGCCCACAGGTGCAAGGCCGCGGTGGCCGACTGTTCCCGGTCTCCGGGAAACTCGACGGTGACCTCGACCGCCCCACTCGGGACCTGGGATTCTTCGTCGATGGTGTAGTCGTCGTCGCCACCGCCGCAGCCGACACTGTCGGACAGCGCGAGCGCAGCGACTGCGACGCAAAGTATGGTGCGCGGCGTCAGCCTCCGCACCCGGGATGATGGTGAACGGGCCTGAGCTCGGAATGCCCCCAGCATGGGAGCGACTATATTCCTCTGGACGGCGGGGGTCCATGTAGGACCGACACATACTGACGGGCGATCGCCCCACCGCCGTGGCGCTATCGGTCAGTCCGGTAGCGAGGCGCGAAATTCAGCCCGATTCGAGGTGGACTTCGAAGGAATCGAACCAGAATCCCGATCCGGTCAGGCAATCGATCTCCGCCTGGACGATGGCCTGGTGCCCCTCCTCGATCTCGACGAATCGCCGGAACAGTCTCTGACCATCGGCGTCCAGAGTGCGCACCATCTCCTTGTAGAAGTTCGCGGTCTCCACCTCGACTTCCAGCGCGCGCCGGAGTGACTCGAGCTCGACGTCATGGCCCGGCCCGGGTTGATCCGCCACTTTCTCCTTCAGTCGCTGAACTCCAGCGTCGATGACCGCTGGGCTGGGGATGACGGTGGCGAGCTCGACCACGGTGATCTTCCCGGTCTGCTTCCACTCGTCGAGGCGCTCGCGAAGGTACTCGATGTGCCCCTTCTCCTCGTCACACAGCGTGCGAAAAGCGCGTTTGGCGACCTCGCTCTCGGCCGCTCGTATGGCGTCGAGGTAGGTCTTGTGAACCTTGCCCTCGAACTCGAGGGCTGTCTTGATGGCTTCGTCCAGTTTCACGTGCGGTCTCCCGGGCAGGACGCCCAGCCAGCGCGCCGCAGCGCACACCGTCACCAGGGATCGGCGAGTCCGCGGAACTTGGCGTCAGAAATGATGGTGCGCATGAGCGCGGTCATGTGGGCGTGCTCGGCCGCAATCAACTCGTCGAGTTCCACACCCGCGCCGAGTGCCTCCTTCGCGGCCTGATAGTAGAAGAGTGTCGACTTCTCGAACTGCAGCGCATGGGTGAGCGCATCCCCGGCGGTCTGCAGCCGAGACACGTCAGTGAGCGTCTCTGCCTTGAAGAAGTCACTCGTCGCGGCTGCGCGCAAGGGCAGGTAGCCGTCATCCTCGGGCGCCACGGACTTCTCTGGCGGGGCACCGGCCAGCAGCTTGCGGAACATCGCCTCGTGCGAGAGCTCATCCTGGGCGAGGCGGGCAAAGACCGCGGCCACTTCCTGCTCGGACGAGAACTTCTCGGACAACTGCTGGTAGTACTGGGCGCCTCTGGCTTCGGTGGCGACCGCCAGCTCGAGTACCTGTTGCAGGGACAGCGGGGATGATGACATGGGCTCCTCCATCGCGACGACACGCCCCTTCGTCAAGGGGCGGCCGGAGGCTAGCAAGGGTACGGATGGGGCTCAACCACACGATATCCGGCCCGGGCAGCCCATTTTCTCGGTCCGCGGCACACACGCACGTCCGGGGCAGCCCTACCGACAGCCCGGTGCGCCCTCGGCGCAGAGGGCGTCGACGACGGCCAGGGCGGTCATGTTGAAGATGCCGTCCGTCGACACCGACCGGTGCAGGATGTGAATGGGCTTGCGCACACCCGCCAGGATGGGACCGATGGCCTCGTGGTTGCCCAATTGCATGAGCAGCTTGTAGGCAGCGTTGCCCGCCGCAAGATTGGGGAAGACGAGACAGTTCGCGTCCCCCTTGATGAGCGCATGTGGGAAGTCCCGCTGGGCAATGTACGGCGCAACGGCGGTGTCGGCCTGCATTTCTCCCTCGACCACGAGCTCGGGGTGCTCGAGCTGCAGAATCTGGGTTGCTCGGGCGACCTTCTGGGCCTCCGCGTGTGGCACGGACCCGAAGTTGGAGAAGGAGATCATCGCGACTCGGGGCGTTTCATCGAACCTTCGAGCCGTTTCCGCGGTGAGTAGTGCGATGTCCACGAGTTGCTCGGCAGTGGGATCGATGTTGATGGTGGTGTCAGCGAAGAAGAAGGTGCGGTTGCGCAGGATCAGCACGTAGACGCCACACAGGGTCGAGAGCCCTTCGCGCAACTTCACGATCTGCAGCGCGGGTCGGACCGTGTCGGGATAGTGTTGGCTCACCCCCGACAGCAGGCAGTCGGCGTCGCCGAACTCCACCATCAACGTGCCAAATACGTTGGGGTTGCGCAGCAGGCGCTGCTCGTCGCCCCGGCTCAGGCCCTTGCGCCAGCGTCGCTCCAGAAACCGCGTCGCGTACTCGGCAAACAGCGGCGAGGATGCTGGGTGGACGATTTCGATTCCGTCGAGCGGTATGTCCAATTCCTGGGCGTGCTTCTGCACGATGGCAGGACGACCTAGTAGAATGGGCTGTGCTATCCCCTCTTCGGCGACCATGCGCGCCGCGCTGATAATCTTCTCGTCGGCGCCCTCCGGATAGACCACTCGCTTGCGACTGCCGCGGGCCCGACTGACGATCTGTCGCATCACCGAGCGAGTCCTGTTCATGAGGCTCTCCAGGTGAGCCCGGTACTCCTCCAGATCCACGTGCTTGCGCGCCACCCCTGTATCCATGGCCGCCTCGGCAACCGCGGCCGCTTCCCAAACCAGAATCCTCGGGTCAAACGGCTTCGGAATGATGTACTCGGGGCCAAACCTGAGCACGGCGCCACCGTAGGCGCGGCTCACGGTTTCCGGCACCTGTTCCTTGGCGAGTTGGGCCAGGGCACGCGCAGCGGCCAGCTTCATCTCCAGGTTGATCTTGCGGGCGTGCACGTCGAGGGCTCCCCGGAAGATGAAGGGGAAACCGAGTACGTTGTTCACCTGATTCGGGTAGTCGGAGCGGCCGGTCGCCATGATGACGTCCGCTCGCGCCGCCTTGGCCTCCTCGTAGGTGATCTCCGGATCGGGATTGGCCAACGCGAAGACGATGGGCCTGTCGGCCATGGATCGGATCATTTCCTGGGTGACGCAGTCCTTGACGGCGACCCCTACGAAGACGTCCGCGCCGAGCATGACGTCCGCGAGCGTCCGCTCCTCGGTGGCCACCGCGAACTGCTCCTTGTAGGCATTCATGCCCTCCGTTCGGCCCTGGTACAGCACTCCCTTGGAATCGACCATACGAATATTCTGCGGCTGGACTCCCAATGCCAAGTAGAGCTTGGCACAGGCAATCCCGGCGGCCCCCGCACCCATGAAGACGCACTTGACCTGGTCAATCGCCTTGTCGACCACCTCCAGCGCGTTGAGCAGCGCAGCGCCGGAGATGATGGCCGTTCCGTGCTGGTCATCATGGAAGACCGGGATGTCCAGTTCCTCGATCAGGGTCTCCTCGATCTCGAAACACTCGGGGCCCTTGATGTCCTCCAGGTTGATCCCGCCAAAGGTGGGCGCGATCATCTTGCAGAACTGGATCATTTCGGCAGCCGTCGTGGCCTCGACCTCGATATCGAAGACGTCGATGTCGGCGAAGCGCTTGAACAGCACTGCCTTCCCTTCCATCACCGGCTTGCCTGCTGCGGGACCGATGTCGCCCAGTCCGAGCACGGCCGTGCCGTTGGAGATCACCGCAACCAGGTTGCCTTTCGCCGTGTACTCGTACGCCAGGTCGCTGTTCTTGGCGATCTTCAGGCACGGTTCGGCAACGCCCGGAGTGTAGGCCAGTGAAAGGTCACGCTGGGTGAGACACGGCTTGGTCGCGACGACCTCGATCTTCCCCTTGCGACCGGACGAGTGATAGCGGAGCGCTTCTTCTTTTCGAATCACGGCGACCTCCTGGTTGGGCTGCCACGCCGAACGTAGCGCACCTGCACGGAGAGTTCTGCGGGTCGAGTCGGAGTCCGAGCCTCAGGGGGTGCCACCCGCCCGCCGCGTGGACTGAGGTGACTGCCCCCGAGCGCCTCAAGGTGAGAATTTCTCAGCTTTTTTCGGCGATGGTCTCAACCGGCCGCTGGGACTGCCGCACTGGTGAACAGAATGTCGAGTCGAGTCAGCCTGGAGAGCGTCGGTGGCAACCGCTGGCGCGTCAGCGTGAACCCGCCCGTGAGCAAAGCTCACGGGCTTCCTTCACCAACTCCGTCCCCGCGCCGTCCCCACCCCGAGAAGCGTCCCCACGCGCTTCAACGAGTGCCCCGCCCAACCCGCCCGTGAGAACCCGCCCGCGAGCGCTGCTCGCGGGCTTCCTTATCCCCGCTCCTTCACTCTGCGGTCCCCACCCCGAGAAGCGCAACAGCGAGCTTCAACGAGTTCCCTTACCCAGACGCGTCACCGCGCGCTCACTATGTACACTGCGCGTTGTCTTCCGGGTCGATGTTCTCACACTGATGAGCTGGCGGGGCGCCAGCGTCGCAGCCGCCGTCGCAGTACTCACAGACGGCCGCCGTGTTGTCGGGGCAATCCGGGTCGAAGACTCCGCATCCACAGTCGCATCCGTCGCCAGTGCCCCAATGCCAGATGGTCGGATCACATATCCACCCGGGCGGTGCGGCCGCGTCGAGCACACAGATACCCCATTCCTGACTGCCAATGTAGCGCGGGTTGGCCAGTGGGGAGCACCGGTCATACACACTGGGGCAGTCGTCGCCGCCCACGCGACACCACTGCGTGCACACCGCGGACGTTCCGTCCGCGATGTCGACGCAGAAGTGGGTCGCCACGCAGTCGTCGTGCCATGCGCAATACTGGTAGTCGGTGCTCGTGCCCACTTCGGTCGTGGCGCTGCAGATCGGCGGATCCGTCTCGCTCCGTTGTGGCTCACACCGTGAGCTCGCTCCGCACACGGCCGCTGGATTCAAGGGATCACACAGCGGGGCACCTCCTTCGCCGCCGCCGCCTGCCAGGCCGCCAGTTCCACCACCGCCGGTTCCACCACCGCCGGTTCCACCACCACCAGTTCCTCCGCCGCCGGTTCCACCACCACCAGTTCCTCCGCCGCCGGTACCTCCACCACCGGTGCCAACGCCGCCAGTTCCTCCACCACCGGCAAAGCCGCCAACGCCCGTGCCAGATCCGCCCGCCCATCCGGCAATCCCGGCGACTCCGCCACCACCGGCGTCGCCACCCTCGCCGGCCGCTCCAGCACCTCCGGTGGCTCCTCCGCCTCCGACGCCGACGATAGTGCCACCAACGCCAACGCCAGCATGTCCGGCTGCCCCGGCAGTTCCCGCGGCCCCCGCAGATCCTGCGCGACCGGCAGTACCGGCCAGGCCACCCGCACCCGCCGCGATCACACCGGCGTTGCCCGCAGTATCGCTGCCGCCAACACCACCAGCACCTCCGCTGAGATCGCGACCACCCGTACCGCCGGAGGTCCCCGCCTCCCCGCCCGCAGCTGCCGCGCCACCCACCCCGTCCGTTCCAGCCGAGCCCCCGGCTCCCGCACTGTCCCCGCTGCCGCCAGGGCCGCCGCGACCACCGGAATCGGTGCCACTGCCGGCCGTCGCCTCGGTGCCTCCGGTGGAAGCCCCGGCCTGCCCGTCACCGGCATCCCAATTGGGGTCCACCTCGAAGTCGTCGGCACCGATGATCTGTCCGCAGCCGGCGGTCAGAAGCACGGCGGTGATCCAACTAGCAGCGCGTGTTGCTTGCACTCTTTTCATTCGCGCCCCGCTAGAACGTTCCCGCAACGCCCGCCGCGCCCGGTAGGATCCAGGGTTTGATTCTCACACTGCCCGCGGTTGCGCTCGACGGCGCCGGTCCAGAGTCGTCCGCAGCGCCGTGGCTCAGCAGCAGGTAGGTCCCGACGCCAGCCCCGACGATTCCCACGGCAAACCCGATCGTGGAGATGGTTGCAGAAGCGTTCATCGAATCAATGTCGTCCTGGGCCGAGGGGGGACAACGCGAGCCTTCGCACTGGGCTTCGACATCCGACTTCTTGCTGGTCGCGGCCAGACCGAACACCGTGCCCAAGATCAGCCCTGCACCGCCAACTCCGAACGACACGTAGGCCAGTGTGGGACTCTCGTCGGAAGCACTATCCGCAGCCAGATCCGGCTGGGACCCGGCCGGGGGTGCACCATACGGCAGAGGCTCTGCTACCGGAGCGGCCGCGGCCTGGTCTGGTACGAGCGTCAAGGTGACCGTCTCCTGGCCACCGTCGGCCAGCACGACCTGCTGGGTCGAAGTCTGGAAGCCTTCCCCCGAAACGGTCACGGTGTGCTCTCCCGGATCGGTGGGGCGCTCGACGCCGACCATGGCCTGCGGCAGTACGTACTGGCCAACGGAGACCTGATAGGTAGCCCCAGCTGGTGCGTCGACGACGATGGTGAGCTTGCCGATGCGCGGCAAGGCACGGGTCAGCACCTCTTGGGCTCGCTGCTGGGCGGCAACGAATGCGGAGGGAGCGTTCGGTGCGAGAGGCTCCCTGACCACTCGATTGAGGTTCTCGGTACCCGCCACCAGCAGACCGAGCTCGACCTGGCACTCACCGAGGCGCCCGAGAATGGTTGGAGCGTGATAGAGGCGCTCGGCGCGGTGGAGCTTGTCCATCGCTTCCTGGCAGTTTCCCTGGTTGGCCAGCTTGATCCCCTCGATCCCCAGGGCGCGGGCCGCGGCCATGTTCTGCTCCTCGGTCTGGGCCTGGGCAGGGGCGGGACCGCTCAGCACGGCAACGGCGCTCAGCACGGCCAATGCCGTGGGACCCCGCCACCCGCGAGTCTGGGCTCGGTGGCACCTCGAGCGAAGCAGATCTCCCATTCGGGAATCCTGCGTCGATCAGAAG
>CAZSVU010000002.1:46171-76946 GCA_964610275.1 uncultured Polyangiaceae bacterium
AGCCGATGTCTATGTCTCCGCCCACCGGTGGCGGTTTCGGCTTCGGCTTGGGAGGCGCCGGCTTGCGGGGCGCCACCGGAGTTGGGGCCGCAGCAGCGGTGAATTTCGCTGTCGGCTGTGGGGCTGGGGCGGAACCCGAGCCCGCCGTTTGCCGTGCCGTCGGCTTGGCCGATGCACTCGGCGCTGGGGATTGCTCCTGCGGTGTGACTGTGGGCTCGCGGGGATCTTCCGACTCTTCGGTTTCGGCGCTGGCCGCCGGAGGCGACTCCTTGGCCACAAGCTTGGGGTCGGGCGTGGACGCGCCGGCCTCGGTGGAATCGCCTGACTGGAAGAGGACGGCGCCCGCCCCCAGCACCAACAGAAGCGCCCCGGCCCCCACCAGCATTCCCACGGAGCGCCGGGCCAGTCCCTGACGCGGCAGCGTGCTGTGGGGGCCAGTCGCCGTGGCCGCCAGCATGGTATCGGCGGAGCTATCCGCCACGGCGGAACGCCGCAGGCTCAAGGCGAGGTCAGGGGACGAGGTCAGGGCGAAGCGGGCACTCTCGTCAATCCGGCTGGTCATCAAGCCCACTGAATGGAGCGCGCCCTCTCTCACTCCAGACGCCGCAAGCAGTGCCTCGGTCAGGTCCTCGGCCGACTGGTACCGTTCATCAGGCTCGAGCGCACAGGCGATCCTGAACCAGTCGTTGAGCTCGGGAGGAAGCCAGGGCGCGACCTCGTTCAGGGTGGGCAACGGCTTGGTGCAAATGGCCAGAATGAGGTCGCCAAACGCCTCACCTTCGAAGGCAGTCTGGCCAGTGAACGTCCAGAAGGCAACCATGCCGAGCGAGTAGAGGTCAGCGCGGTGATCCACCGTCTTCAGGCCGCGCGCCTGTTCGGGGCTCATGAACAACGGTGTGCCCACCACCGCACCCGTGGCCGTGGCGGACTGGTCCGGTCCATCCCGCTTCATCTTGGCCACGCCGAAGTCGAGGATCTTGGCCACCTCTTCGCCATCCTCGGTCTGGGCGAGGAAGATGTTTGCGGGCTTCAGGTCCCGATGCACGATGCTGACCGCGTGAGCACGCGCCAATCCCTTGGCGACCTGGGCCACAATCTGCACCGCATACTCCAGCTTCAGCGGCCCACCGGCTTCGACGCGCTCCTCGAGCGACTCGCCGGTGAGGTACTCCATGACGAGATACGGGGTGCCGTCTTCGGTGATGCCGCTGTCGTAGATTTGCACCACGAAGCGCGAGCGGAGCGCCGCCGCAGCCTTGGCCTCGGCGTCGAATCGCGCTCGGGCCGGTTCGGAATCGGCCAACTCGGGTGAGATCAGCTTCACGGCCACCCGCTGATTCAGGTTCAGGTGCGTGGCGAGCCAGACCGTACCCATCGCTCCCTCCCCCAGCTGTTCGGTCAACGCGTACTTGCCCGCGATGATCTGGCCTCGAGGTGGGTGCAGCGAATCAGACATGAAGGCAATGCGGGCGGCTCTCGAGCGGCCTGCGCGAGGATTACTTCAGCGGAGTTTAGGAGGGTACAAATCGTCCTGCACCCGGTCAAGCGTTCGGCCTGGCAGAACTCCAGCCGTGCCGAAATGAAACCCGTACGATCTCGCTCTGATCGGGGCCCGAATCACCAATGAAGCTGGCGCGTCCCCGGTGATTCGGCTAGCAGAGGAAATTGATCCTCGAGACTGCGCGATGACGGACACGAAACACGGAGCCGGCCCTCCCCCAGCTCCGCCAGTGGCAGGTGACGTCACATACGGACAGGAGGGCAACGCGCTGCCGCAACCGCCCCCAGCGGCTGGCGGCGGGGACGCCAGCCCACGCTTGGCGCCGACGGTCATCGAGGAGCCGCCCGGAGGGACCCCGCCGAGCGACGAGGCCGGCGGTGCCCAGCCACCCTGGCTGGGTCCGGGCAAGACTCAACCCGGCGAGCCACCGCTCATCGATCCAGTGCCAGCGGCATTCCCGCCGATTGTGCCGGGACACTTTCCCATCCCTCCCGGCTCTCCAGTATCACAGCCAGGCCCCCAGGCCATGGCGCCGAGTCTCGGAGCCGCCCCGCCCGGAGACTCCCCTGCAGCGGACCCGGCCATGGCGACGGTCGACGGTCCTGCCGTGGTGGGGGCCCCGGCTGCAGCGGGTGTGAACCCGTCCGCGCCAGCGCCCCTGCCCGGTCCGGTCCCGCTCGCTTCAGCCTCGAAGACGCCATGGGGTCTCATCATTGGCGTCGCCGTGGCAGCCGGACTCTGGTACGGCGGCGTCGTCGTGGCCACGTTGGCGCTACTCACAGGACCGAGCGCCGACGAAGCGCCGGACGAGTTGAACCTCGCGGTCGAGTCCGCGGAAGTGAAGCCTGAAGTGCCGGCTTCGGCTCGACCAACCCCAAAGCTTCGTCCCCGGCGAAAAGCGACCCGACGCCGCGCGCCCCGCCCACGTCCGACCAGCACCACTCGGCCGGCTCGGCCCGCGCCCGCTCCGACGACCACTGCAGCTCCCACCGCGTCGACGCCGAGTGCACGCCGCCGCCCGCCCCGCCGCCGCCCCTGAATCCCCGAGCACGATTCGCTGGCGAACCGACGCCCCACGCTGCGACCGAAGCGCGGGATCAGGTGCGCGTGGCTCCGCCGAATACTTCGCGCAGCACTTGAGCGGTCGCCGTCTTGCGCCGAGCCACGTGTCTCGGGGTGCCACTGGCGACCACCTTGCCACCACGCTCGCCACCAGCCGGCCCGAGCTCGACCACCCAATCGGCTCCAGCAATCACCACCGGGTGATGCTCGATCACTACCAGGGTGTCCCCCCGCTCCACGAGGCGCCCGAGCACGTCCATCAGCTTGCTCACGTCCGCCAGGTGGAGCCCCGTGGTGGGCTCGTCCAGAACATACAGCGTTGGCTCGTGGCGGACCGAGGCGGTAAGCTCCGTAGCCAGCTTGAGCCGCTGGGCTTCTCCGCCGGAAAGCGTGTGCGACCCCTGCCCCAAAGTCACATACCCAGCCCCCAGATCCACCAGAGTGCTGAGTGGTGCAGCGATCCGTGAGTGGTTGGCAAATACCACCGCGGCCTCTTCCGCGGTGAGCGAAAGCACCTCACCAACGGACAAACCCAAGTAGCGAATGGCCAGCGTGCGTGGCTCGAAGCGACGACCCTCACAGTCGGGACAAGGCGTGACGACGTCAGGGAGGAAACTCATCTCGTGCGTGATGGCCCCCTGCCCCGCGCAGGTCTCACACCGACCTCCGGCGGGCGTGTTGAACGAGAATCGCGCCGCACCGAACCCCGCCATGCGGGCATCGGGGGTTGCGGCGAACAACCGACGAATGTCGTCCCAAATCCCCAGGAAAGTCGCGGGAACCGAGCGCGGCGTGCGGCCGATCGGGGACTGATCGACGGCAACGGCCCGCTTGAGCCCAGAATGACCCGAGAGCCCGCCGTGCGCGCCCGGGGTCTCCCCCACGAGCCCAAGCTGGCTGCGGAGCGCGGGCAGCATGACCTGCCGCACCAGGGTGCTCTTCCCGGATCCGCTGACGCCCGCCACGACGGTGAAGCGGGAGAGGGGAACGCGAAGGCAGACGCCACGCAGGTTATTTTCGGTCGCGTCCTCCAGCCGCAGGCACGGGGCGTTGCGTCCCACGTCCAGGCTCTCGCGAATCCGAACCGGCTCACCCAGCGCGCGTCCGGTGGGCGAATCCGGATGCGACAGGACCGTCGCTGCCTTGCCTGCCGCAACAACGCATCCCCCCGCGGCTCCACCGCCCGGACCCAAATCGATCAGATGATCCGCCGCGCGGATGGTGTGTGCGTCATGTTCGACAACCACGACGGTCGAACCCAAGTCGACCAGGCGGCGCAGGTTCGCGAGCAGTCGATCCGTGTCTCGCGGGTGCAGGCCGATGGTCGGTTCGTCCAGCACGTACAACGCACCGGTGAGGCCGGCTCCAAGTTGGGCAGCCAGGCGCAACCGTTGCATCTCTCCACCGGACAACGTCGCGGCGGCCCGATCGAGCGAAAGGTAGTCCAGCCCAACGTCACAGAGGAATGTCAGGCGGCGCTCCAACTCGGTCACGATCGGGTGAGCCAACAGCCGTGCGTCGCCGGAGAACTTGAGCGACTGCACGCGCTTGCGGGCGGCCGCAACGCTGCGTCTGCCCAATGCGTGATAGGTCTCACCCTGCAGGCGAACGGACCTGGGAATGGGGGCTAGTCGACTGCCACCGCACTCGCTGCAAACTTGCGGGACGGCAGCACGGGGTCGCTTCCGTCCGCGTCGCCGACGCCGGCGCTCGCTCATCAGACCCGTGCCCTCGCACGCCTCGCATTGACCCTGCTTGGTGTTGAAGGAGAACCAGCGTGGGTCCAACTCTGGAACGGACAACCCGCATGCCGGGCAACTCCCGCCGGTAGAGAGCAACCGTTCGCCTCCGGATGGAGATCGAAGCTTCAGTGCCCCGGCTCCCCAGCGCAGCGCCCGTGCCAAAGTCTCGGGTGGAATGCGGCGAACTGGCACGTGTTCGGCGATCACCAGATCGACGTCATGCTCGCGGTTCCGAGCCAACCGGGGCGGCGCATCCGTGCTCACCAGCTCGCCGTCACAGTACGCCTGCAGAATCCCCGCCCGGGCCGCGGCCGAGAAGAGATCGAGGTAGGTGCCCTTCCGACCGACCACGGCCGGTGCGAGCAGCGCCGCCCGCCCCTGGCCTCGCCGCGCCAACTGCGCCAGCCGCTCGATGCTCACTCGCTCGATCGGAACCTCGTGCACGGGGCAGTAGGGCACGCCCAACTTCGCATAGAGCAGTCGCAAGTAGTGGGCGACCTCGGTGACCGTCGCCACGGTGGACTTGGGGCCCGCCCGTGCCGTGCGCTGCTCCAAAGCTACCGAGGGTGGAACTCCGGTCACGCTGTCCGCGTCGGGTCGTGGCAGCGTCGGCAAGTACTGCCGCGCGAAGGGGGTCAACGTCTCCAGAAAGCGTCGCTGTCCCTCGGCAAACACGACGTCGAAAGCGAGCGTGCTCTTCCCGGAACCGCTGGGGCCGGTCACCACCGTCAACGCCCCGTGCGGAATCGACACGCTGACGTCACGCAGATTGTGTTCTCGGGCCCGCGTCACGGCCAAAACCGGTCCTTCGCGGCGCGCCGCAAGGCCGGGCCCGGCCGCAGGAGGGGGGCGCGGCGCGACCGTCGCGCGCAGCGCCCGGCCGGTCCGAGTAGGCTCGGCGGCAATGTCGCACGGCCTTCCGGTGGCCACGACTCGGCCGCCCTCGGTCCCCGCCCCCGGCCCGAGGTCGACGATCCAGTCGGCTGCCCGCAGCACGTCCAAGTCGTGTTCTACGACCAGTACGCTGCTGCCCGCTCGAAGCATGTCGCCGAGGCACTCGAGCAGCCGCCGCACTTCGTCGGCATGCAAACCGGCGCTCGGTTCGTCGAGTATGAAGACTGAGCCCGCCTTCGCGTCCGTCAGGGCACGGGCCAGCTTGAGTCGCTGGGCCTCGCCGCCGGACAAGGTGGAAAGCGGTTGACCCAGCCGGAGGTAGCCAAGGCCCAGCTTGACCGCGGGACCGAGAGCCCGCACCACTCGCGCTTCGTCCGCGAGCAGGTCGCAAACCTGATCGACAGTCGAATCCAACAGATCGGCGATGCTCATCCCTCGGTGCACGACGCCCAGCACGCGCTCCGTGAAACGTCGCCCCCGGCAGGACGGGCAGACCAGCCGCACGTCTGCCAGGAACTGCATCTCCACCGTCTCGAACCCCTCCCCCGCGCAGGCCTCGCAGCGACCCCCCGCCACGTTGAACGAGAAGTGCGCCGGCAGCAGCTGGCGAGCCACTGCAGCCGGCTCGGAAGCAAAACGCTTGCGAATGGCCTCCCAGGCGCCAGTGTAAGTGGCCGCATTCCCACGTGAGGTGCGACCCAGCGGCGACTGATCCACCAGACTCACTCGGACCACCTGTTCCGCCCCTTCCAGTCGTTGGTGGTCACCCGGCGGACCTGCATCGCTGATACCCAGGCGTCGCGCCAGCGTGCGGTAGATGACGTCGACGGCCAAGGTGCTCTTGCCGGAGCCACTCGGCCCTGTCACGGCACACACGACCCCGAGGGGAATCTCCACGTCCACGGCCCGCAGGTTGTTGGCACAGGCGCCGACGACCCTCAGAGAGCCCTGAGGCGATCGCGTCTCTTGGGGCAGCGGACCCCGAGATGCCAGTATCCGCCCCGTGGCCGATGCTCCCGTCACCAGCGCTTGGGGCGAGCCGTCAAACACGATTTCGCCCCCGTGCGCACCGGCAGCAGGACCCAGCTCCACGACGCGGTCCGCCGCGCGGACGATTGCCGGATCGTGCTCGACGACGAGCACGGTGTTTCCGCGCAGGGCGAGCTCCCGAAGGATTCCGTTCAGCGGCTCGATGTCGCTCGAATGGAGCCCCACCGTGGGCTCGTCGAGCACGAACAGGGCGTTGTGCAACGACGTGCCCAGAGCGGCGGTCAAGGTGACCCGCTGCGCTTCGCCTCCAGAAAGGGTTCGCGACTGACGGTCCAAGGTGAGATAGCCGAGCCCGACTCGGTCCAGGTAGGTGAGGCGGTTCGAAAGCTCGCGGCGGGCCAGCTGGCCCTGCCCGGTCCTCGGCCTCAGGCCTGCCAGTCGTGCATAGGCTTCGCGCACTTCCAGCGCATGCCACGCGGCAACGTCCAAGCCCCCGACGCGATAGCCGAGAGCGGCGGAATTGAAACGCCGCCCCTGGCAGCTGGGGCACGGGTCATAAGAGCGGTAGCGGGCCAGCAGCACCCGCACATGCATCTTGTAGGCCCGGGTTTCCTGCCACCGAAACCACCCCATGACCCCGGGAAAGCCGTGGTCCCAATCCCCGTCTCCCTCGAAGACCAGGCGCTGCTCTCTACGCGTGAGCGCGCGCCAGGGCACGTCCATGTCGATGCCGTGTCGCTCACACAGCTTGCGTAGTTGCGCCCGCTCCCAGCGAGTCTTCGGCCCATTCCACGGTCGGACAGCGCGCTGTTTGAGAGAACGGGTCGGATCCGGCACCACCTTGTCGACGTCAATGCCCAAGACGCGACCAAAACCGCGGCACACCGGGCAGGCGCCGAGAGGTGAATTGCAAGACACCAATCCGGGCCGCGGTGGCCTCAACTGCACGCCGCACCGTGGGCAGCTCATTCCGCGACGCAGGGGCAGCTGCTGCCGACCCGCCCGCACTTCTGCCTCCCCATCGGAGTGGTTCCAGGCCTGCTCGATGCCAGCCGCCAACCGCTGCAGGTCATGGGCCACCACTCGCAGCCGATCCACGACGACCCTCACGACGCCACCGTCGGCCAGAGCCTCGCTCGGCCGCACGGCGTCGATGTCGCGAACGCCATCGCCAACCCAGACCCGCCGAAAGCCATCGCGAACCAGCCGCTCGCGCACCTCCAAGTACTCCTCCACTCCGTCCGTTCGGAGCGGATAGGTGAGGACGACCCGCTCCTGGTCGAGTTGCTGAGCGGCGTGAGCCGCAGCGGTCACGGGATCGAGCATCACGGCTTCGATGCCGTGCTCTGGGCAGACAGGCACCGCCTCTCTCACGAACAGTGCCGTGAGATAGGGCTCCAGATCGGCCATGGTGGCGACCGTGGAACGCGAGCTCTTCACCGGCGCACGCCGGTCCACGGCGATACCCGCTGGAACCGGATCGAGCGACTGCATGGGTGGCCGCTCGAGACGCTCCAGGAACTGCCGTGCATACGGACTGAAGCTTTCGACGAACCGGCGCTGACCCTCTGCGTAGAGCGTATCCAGGACCAGACTGCTCTTGCCCGCCCCGGAGACCCCGGTGACGACCACCACCTGGCCCGGAATGAGCACGAGATCGACTCCCTTGAGATTATGGGTTCGTGCACCCTTGAGGATGGTGGGCAGCATGGTGACGGCGGAGGGAATGACGGCGTGGGGAGCTACCGAGGCACGGCACGACCGGGCAACGGATGGCTGGGGATGTTTAGCGCGGCGAGCGTGCAACGGCAGTTGCACTCGACGCAACAGTGGGCATAGTCATGGCTCAGACATGGCTGGCGGTCGCGCACAACAACCGGGCGGCGAGGGCAGGTACCTGGTGGCCCGAAACAAGCGCGCTCGCTACAATTACGAGATTGGCGACCGGTACGAGGCAGGTCTCGTGCTGATCGGCAGCGAAGCGCGTTCCCTGCGAGTCACTGGCGCCGATCTGACCGACGCCTGGGTGGAAATCGACGCCCGGGGCGAGGCGTGGCTGAAGGGCCTACGCATACCGGTTCTGCCGCATGCGGCCTTCGGGCACTCCGAGCAGCGAATGCGCAAGCTGCTCCTGCACGTCGAGGAGATACAGCGTCTGCGCGCTGGGGTCGACCGCGGCGGCATGACCGTGATCGCCACCTCTCTCTACTTCAAGCGCGGACGGGCAAAGATCGAAATCGCCCTGGCGCGCGGCAAGCGCAAGCACGACAAGCGCCAGGCCATCCGCGAACGCGATGCGGCGCGCGAAGCCGAACAGGCCATGCGCCGGGTGAAGATCGGGTGACCGTCACGTTTGAGCTCGCCTCGGGCGGGGCCGCAGACGTCGTGGAAACGGACGGGGATCGCGTGATCCTGTCCTCTACGGTGGCGGCACCGCCGGGGTCGTCCTTGGAAGGAACCTGGAGGGTGGCGGGCGCCCGGGTTCGTATCAAGGTTCGGGGCTGTCGCCGCGAGCAAAGCCCCGGCGAACGATTCCGGGTCGAAGGCCGATTCGTCAACTTGGGAAGGGCACAGCGGACTCGCCTGCTCGAGTCCGGGCACTAGTGCTCTGTCCCGACAGCCACCTGGGAGACCCACGAAGACGCGGCCCGGCGGGTTCATGGATTGTTGCTTCCGAGACAGGGCACTAGTGAGGGGGGACCGTAGCCGACGCCGCTGGGCTCGCGCTGCGGGAGGCGGGTAGTGACGCAGGATCCAAGGTGAGCGACAGCGCAAACCCGAGCCAGGGTCCACCGAGACGATGACGACGCCCGTCCTCGTCCTCGACCACGACACGCCGCAGAACGGCTCCGGCTTGCGGCCCCAGCTGCAGGCGAGCCAGTGGGGAGAGCTCGATTCCCAACTCGACGCGCGCCGCAGCCCGCGCCGACCAGGTATCGAGTTGGCCCTCGATGTCATCCACAGCCGTCGCCCCGGTCAGATGCACGGCTGCCGCCGCCGCCGTCGCCCCCACATCCAGCTCGAGGCGCTGGTCCAGTCGAATTCCGTATGACGGCGTCAGCGACACCTCGAACCAGCGCGTCCGCGCTGCGCCGGACAGTGCGGGCACTCCACCGACTAGCCACGCCATCCCCAGCTGTACCTTCGCGCTCGGACCCAGCAGCAACGCAGCGTCGAGCTCTGGGCCAGCCAACCAGAAGTCGCTCGGACCCACCGCGGCGCCGGTCAGCCCGCTGCGCACCGCCACACGCAGATGGTCGGAACGTCCGCTGGCGGCAGCCGCTTCCGCGGCCCTGCGCTCGGCTTCGCGCGCGAGTCGTTCTGCTTCGGCCAGGCGCTTGCGCCGCATCCTGCGCGCCAGCTCGGCCGCCGCCATGGCGATTCGCCGGGCACTCAGAGTCTGGCTGCCAGCCGCGTCCACACTGACCTTGCGTTGCCCGTACAGCTCGCCCTGCTCCCAGATCTCGACGAGCAGCGTTCCTTCCTCGATGCCTAGGACGCGCACAAACAGACTGCGTTCGGGGGTTCTGGAGTCGAGGTCGTGACGCGCCGGCACGTCGACGTCCTCCAACTCCATGGCGATGAGTCGTCGGGTCAGGCGCGCCTTGAGAACCCTGTCGGCACGCGGGTCGAACTCGACCACGACACGGGGCGTGTCCGGAGCGGCCGCGCTGGCCACGCCGGGCGAGGCCAAGCTAAGGAGCGTCGGGAGAATCGCCAGCAGAGCCGTCCTCGACAACCTCCGCCGGCCGCACCGCCTCGGGCGATCCGGCGTCGGACACCACGCTGGGCTGGACGGCGGCAGCGGCCTCGAGCTCCTCTCGGAACTCGTCGAGTCGCTCGCCTGTCGGGAACTCCTTCGCATATTGCTCGGCGAGTTGGCGGGCCAGTACCAGCTCACCCTGCTCGATGGCGGCTTCCACCTGCCGCGCGAGGGCATCTTCACTGAAGTCGCCGTCCGGTGACAAGGCTCGATAGACCGCAAAGGCGCGGGCAGCACCGGCCAAATCCCCCGCCTTCTTGAGCATCACGCCGAGCTGGTACGCCGCAATGGGGGCATTCGGGTTGTTTGGGTACTTGTTGACCACCTCACGCAGCGCCGCCAAAGCGATGGCGCGATTGTCCGAGCGTGCCAGGTCGGAGAGAGCGAAGAGCTGCTCCGGGGAAGCCTGCCCGAGAACCTCATCGAATCCGCCCTGGGCTTCGATGGCCACGCGAGCCTGCTCGAATTCACCCTCGTCATACAGCTGCTGCCAGACCACGCTCGTCTGCGTGATGGGGCCTAACGGCTGGGGAGGCTGCTCGTTCTCCTCCGGTGCGATTTGGAGCTCTGGGAGCGGACTCGGTGAGCGCGGCAACCGCCGTGTTCGGGGCGGTTTCTTGGGCTCGTCACGCTGCTCCCTGGGCAAAGGGAGGACCTCCGGAGCGGTGGTTGGACCCGCTGGTGGCTGCAGGGGCTCTGCCGTCAGGGCAGTCGCCGCGCCCGGCTCCGTCCCCATCCAGTTGGCGCCCACGAAGACACCCAGGGTAAATACCGCTGCCGCCGCAGCGGAGGCCCAGACCCAAGCGGTCCCCGCCCGCAAGGTCCTCGGCGAAGCGCCGCCCAGCTCGCCGTCGATCCGAAGCCAAACCCGATCGATTCTCTCTTCAGTAGCGATGTCTCGCAGCGCCGACACCGGAACCTCGGGGAGCTTGGAGTGCTCGCTCATGCTGGCTCCTCCACGAAGGGGGTGACGAAGTGTTCCTGCAAGAACTTGTGCGCGCGATGGATCCGGCGCTTGGCCGTGGCCAGAGAGCAGGAGCAGAGCTCGGCCACCGTCTCCAACCGATGGTGTTCCAGGTGCCGGAGCGTCCAAGCGACACGATCATCCGGCGCCACCGTCTGCAGCAGCGCGTAGACTTGAGCCAGCTGGGCACGGACCTCGGGACTGGCTTCGTGGGACGCGATCGAGTCCAGCTCCACCGGGTCCGCCGCGCTGAGCCCCACCGAGCGGAGCAGCCGTCTGCGCCTCAGCCGGGTGCGCACCAGGCGCACGACGATCGCTCCCAGCCAGGCTCGGAACGCCTCCGCGTCGCGGAGCTCATCCAGTCGCGCATGGGCACGCAGGAACGCGTCGTGGACGACGTCTTCCACATCGGTAGCGTTCCCCTGGATTCGGACAGCCAGATTCATCGCAAAGGCCGCATGGCGCCGGTACAGGACCTCGAAAGCCACGAGGTCGTTCTCCCGGGCGAGGGAGACTAATTGCGCACTTCCGAGCTCGGCCGTAGGACCGAGTCGATTGGGACGCTGCGGATCGTGGTCACCTTGGACCAGACGAAGCCGCGCGCCATGGGAAGCCGGTTTGGCCGCCATCGCGCTCTAGGTAGACGCAGCGTGCCCGATTTTTGGCTCACGGGCGAGGGCGCCGGGGCACTATTTTGGCCGGCCCCCACAAGGCAACTCGTGGAAATATCGACACTTACGTACCTACATCCGGGCACGACACTGGTTTACCGTGAGCCACTTTGTGTTAGTTAGGCGTCTGCAACTTGGTCCGAGCCGCAACTGGCTTTGGCTCGGTAGGAGGAGTCCGAAATGATCATTCGCAATACCCTTCTCATGGTCTCCCTGGCTGCTATCGCTTTCGCCTGTGGCGGTGAGACCCCTGAGGCCGAGGCTCCTGAGGCACCGGCCGAGGCCGCCGAGGCTGCCGAAGAGTCCGGTGGTGAGGAAGCTGCCGAAGAAGGCGGCGAAGCTGCTGAAGAAGGCGGCGACGAAGCTGCTGCTGATGAGGGCGGCGAAGCTGCTGCCGAAGAGGGCGGCGAGGAAGCTGCCGAGTAAGGTGCTGCCTTGGTGGGGGCGGGCGCGCGAGCGCTCGCTCCCACGCTCACCTTCTCTCATTGCCAGCCTGCGCCGTTCCTCAAGCGGCCTGCTCTACGGACAGGTCGACGACGAGTCTAGTGCGGCCGATCAACAGCTCGTCTGCGTGTAGCAGTTCCTGCTCCCCGCGGATGCGGACGAACACACCCGTGCGAGAACCGAGGTCGGTCAGCATGATCGTCCCGGCCTGTTCCTCCACGAGGCAGTGTTGCTCGGAGACCAGTGGATCGTCGGGGAAGACGATGTCACCGATGGCCGAACCCACCTGGAACGTGTTGCCGCGCGCCACCACGCAGGCCCCTTCTGCTCCGCCCGCAAACATCTGCACGATCCGGAACGACGACGGCCACTTGGGGGACGAGTAGAAGTAGGTCGGATCCGGATCGGGCCCATCGTCCGCCTTCGGGTTGCCCCGGACCTGCAGCAGCTGGTCCCCGACCACGAATTCGTCGCCGAAATCGAGCTCAACCGGGCCGCGAATTCTCAGGAACACGCCATTGCCACCTTCGAGATCCTCCAACCAGAGGTGCCCGTCTCGATGGACGAGCTGCGCCTCCCGCGGGTGACAGAAGGGCTCGCCCTCCATGGCGATGGCACCGTGAGAGCCGATGACCGCGTGCGCCCCCTCGGGGTCGTAGCGTTCCGGTCCTCCGGCAAGGCTGCGCAACACGTGGAGGCTGAAGTAGCGCTTCATCACCGGGCGTGGCGGCGCTGCCACCGGCGCTGGTGGTGGGGCCCCCGGTGCCGGCTCAGCTGTCGTCGGCTCGGGCGGCGCTTCCGGAGCTGGAGCGGCAGGCTCAGCGGGCGCGGCAGCCGCCACCTTCTTCTTCTTCCTCGCCAGCTTCTTGAGGTCGACGTTGGGCGGATGGGTCAAGAGATCCATGCCGCCCACCTCTTGTCCCGCGATGATGCGGTCGAAACGCCCCTCCCGCAGGGCCATCACCATCTCGAGGTGCTGGGCCTTCATCAGACCCCTCACGAACTCGGCAACGTCGTCCCGTGACACGTCGTCCTGATAGGAGCGCTTGTGG
Organism: uncultured Polyangiaceae bacterium; assembly: GCA_964610275.1. Lineage (GTDB taxonomy): Bacteria > Myxococcota_A > Polyangia > Polyangiales > Polyangiaceae > JAFGBI01. The sequence continues at coordinate 59,255 of CAZSVU010000002.1, forward strand.
CTCTTGATGATCCGCCCACCGTCAGCGAACAGGTGGGTGATGATGTGCGGCTGGTCGAGGCCCGAGTCCTCGGTTTGCACATGGAAGACCTGATCGCTGAACTTGATGTTGTTGTTGAACCCCATCTGCGCGCGCCGAAAGCTCGGCCGGCGCATTTCGCGTTCGAGTCGCGTGAGCTCGTCCGCGTCGAAGCGCTGTATCGCTGCGTCGAGGTCAGTGTGGTCACCCTCCACACCCTCCATCCGCTCAAACGCCATCTGCGCAATACGGGCGCTTGGGTCGATGCGCAGTGCATCCGCGAGCAGCTGTTGACCATCGCTGTCGTTCGGCCCCGCAGCCGCCCACGCGCTCAGCAGGGTCACCGCCTCGTCTGGCCTCCCCTTGTCGACGAGCCACTTCGCAACGCCCGCCGCGGTCTCTCGCAGATCGGTGCTCCCGCTCATTGATTGCAGAGTTTCGGCGCGCCCGTGAGCGCAACGCAAGGGGCGAGTGTGCAAACGGTGCACGCAACTGCCGACACCGCGGCCGGCCTGAAGGCCAGAACTGGCCGTCCGGTGCTGTCCCAGTGGTTGGGACTACTTCGACGAACTGCCGCCCACGCCGGCCCCGGCGCCAGTCGGAACCGGCACATCGTACGGGCCCCAACCTCCGGCGCCGGCACCGCCCCAGTAGCAATCCCAGTAGCAGGTGTCCCACTCACCCGGGTCGCAGATGCCGTCACCGCACGTGTACGGGAGGCCGCAATCCGGCGAGCAGTTGTACTCGTCCTCGAACGGGCTGCACCAGCCGTCGCCGCAGTAGCCGTAGTAGCCACAGTCCGTGGGGCAATCGGCCGGAGTCTCGTACGGACCGCACATGCCGTCGCCGCACCAGCCGACGAACCAGCAGTCCGTCGGGCAGTTGAACTGATCTTCCCCTGGACCGCAGGCGCCGTCGCCGCAGCGGATGTACCCACAGTCGGTCGGGCAACTGTACTCGGTTTCATTGGCTCCGCAGATGCCGTCGCCGCACCAGCCATAGCCACAGTCGATCGGGCAGCTGTACCGATCCTCGTCCGGACCGCAGGTGCCGTCACCACACCAACCGATGTACCAGCAGTCAACCGGGCAGTTGTCCTCGGTCTCCCTCCCGCTACAGATGCCGTCGCCGCACCAGCCATAGCCACAGTCGATCTGGCAGTTGTACTGATCCTCGCCAGGGCCACAGGTGCCGTCGCCGCACCAGCCGTACCAGCAGTCATCCGGACAGTTCCACTGGTCCTCACCGGGGCCGCAGGTGCCGTCGCCACACCAGCCGTACCAGCAGTCATCCGGACAGTTCCACTGGTCCTCACCGGGGCCGCAGGTGCCGTCGCCACACCAGCCGTACCAACAGTCATCCGGACAATTCCACTGGTCCTCGCCCGGACCGCAGGTGCCGTCGCCACACCAGCTGATCCAGCAGTCGACCGGACAACTGATCCGGTCCTCGGTCGGGGAACAGGTTCCATCTCCACACCAGCCGCAATCGACAGCGCACGTCGTGATGGTCTCGTCCCAGGCGCAGTACCCGTCACCGCACCACCCACAATCGTAGGGACAGACGAAGATGTCCTCGCCGTTGACGCACACACCGTCGCCGCACCACCCGCAGTCGCTGGGGCAACCATAGGTGTCTTCGTTGCTCGCACACCGGCCGTCGCCGCACCACCCGCAATCTTGCGGACAACTGTCGAGACTTTCGTTGCTCGCGCAGAAGCTGTCACCACAACGGCCACAGTCTACGGCGCACGAGTACAGCGTCTCATTGGTGGCGCAGGTTCCATCGCCGCACCAGCCGCAGTCCCCGGGACAACTGGTCACCGTTTCGTTGGCCGCGCAGATGCCGTCGCCACACTGGCCGCAGTCGATGGGACAGCTGGCCTGCGTCTCGTTGGCTGCGCACCACCCGTCGCCACACCAACCGCAGTCCTGCGCGCAGGTCGAAATGCTCTCCCCCTCGCTGCAGACGCCGTCCCCACACCAGCCGCAGTCCACCGCGCAAGTCGCCGGCGTTTCGTTGGGTGCGCAGTAGCGATCTCCGCATACGGCGCAGTCCCAGGCGCAACTGTAGGTATCTTCCGTCCAGGTGCAGTAGCCGTCACCACACCACCCGCAGTCGAGTGGACAAATGTTGACGTCCTCGAATGGAGAGCACGTGCCATCTCCGCAGTCGCCGCAGTCGCCGGGGCAGCTGACAGGATCTTCGCTGAGACTGCAGAAGTAGTCACCGCACCAGCCGCAGTCGGTGGCACAGGTGTACGAATCCTCATTCCAGGCGCAGTACCCGTCGCCGCACCAGCCACAGTCGTACGGGCAACTGTAGTATTCCTCGCCGCCGTCGCACACACCGTCGCCGCAGTAGCCCATGTACCAGCAGTCGGTGTAGCAGCTGTACCGATCTTCGAAGGCCGTGCAGATACCGTCGCCGCACCAGCCGCGGCAGTCGGTGGGGCAAGAGTAGACGTCCTCGAGCGTGGGCTCGCAGACGCCGTCGCCACAGAAGCCGACGGCGCAGTCAGCCGGACACGAGCCGTACCATTCCGCCTCGCTGCAGTACCCATCACCGCACCAGCCACAATCGATTGCGCAGCTGTAGGGATCCTCGTCCCACGCACAGTAGCCGTCGCCACACCACCCCGAGCCGCAATCGATGGAGCAGCTCAGCGGAGATTCCGGCGGTGCACAAACCCCATCGCCGCACCAACCGCTGCCGCAATCCGCGGCGCAGGTGAGAGCCGACTCTTCCGAGCTGCACCAACCGTCACCGCAGTAGCCCGAAGGGCAGTCCGCGGGGCACGTCCGCGAGGTCTCCGCCCCCGCGCAGATGCCATCACCGCAGTAGCCGGGCTCGTCACAATCGCTGGGGCAGCCAGTGTGACTCTCCCCGCTCCCGCAGACGCCATCACCGCAGAAGCCGCAGTCCCGCTGACAGTTGAGGTAGTCCTCGTCGTCGCCGCACTCGCCATCACCGCACTGCGACGAGGTGCAGTCGGCCGGGCAGGACTGCGCCGATTCCCCCGCCTGACACACACCATCTCCGCAGTCGGCCGTGCAGTCCGCCGGGCAACTCGACCCGGTCTCGTCGGCTTCGCACTGTCCGTTCCCGCAGTAGCAGTCCACCGCGCAGGTGTCCGAGCTCTCGCCGGGCGCGCAGTAGTCGTCGCCACACCACTCCTGGCCGCCATTGCCTGCCTGGCCGCCCGTGGCGTGCTCGATGTCGAGCCTTCCCCCCTTGAGCTCCGCGCGGCCGCATCCGGCCCCGGCACCGACACTCAGTGCGAGGGCAATGAGCCAGCCTCGCCAGCTTCCCGAACCCGCTTTTGCCATGGCGTCATCCTTCCGAAGCAAATGCCGGACCAAGTGACCACCAAGCCGAGCCAAGCCCTGATCCACCCCGGTTTGCTGATTATCCGCTGGAATGGTGAAATGCGCCACCAAGCGGCACCGATTCCACTGGCACAAAGCTGGCACAGGTCGGCGACCTGAACGTCTGTACGCTTTCGGATCAAACCTGCCGCCACCGCGGGCAGGTCGGGTCGACTCGAGTCGCTTCAACCTCCCTGGCTGAGCAGGATGGCCCTGTCGGGGGAGCGCGACTCTCCGGCGTTGGTCACGTAAATGGCCGGCTTGTCCACCACCGGACAGACCCTCTCGCACACGCCGCAGCCGACGCACAAGGCGGGGTCGACGTGGGGTCGTTGCACTCTGACGGAAAGCATCGCCGGCGGCGCCCCCGCCGGTCCGTGCTCAGGAGCCCGCTTGGGCACGTCGACCGGTTCTACCCAGATGGCCTTGGGTGAGGTGGGGCAGTGCTCTTCGCACACCATGCACTCCGTCGCCATCGCCCAGGGCAGGCATCGCCCACGGTCGAACATGGCCGTGCCAATGCGAATCGGGGGGCCATCCAACCCCATCTTCTCGCGCTCGTCGATCTTGCGTATCGCGCCCGTGGGACACACTTGACCGCACAGCACACAGGAAAACTCGCAGTAGCCGATGCGCGGAATCAAAATGGGCGTCCACAGCCCTTCGATGCCAGCCTCGAACAGTGCCGGATGCAGCGCGTTGTTGGGACACACCTTCATGCACTCGGCACACCGCACGCAGCGTTCCAGGAACTTTCGTTCCTCCACTGACCCCGGTGGACGGAGGACGCGCTCATCGTAGGCACGGTCCGGCCAGTTGCCGATACGGAATGTCGGAATGGCCACCGCGCCGGCGGCCACCGAAGCCAGCGTCGTGCGGCGCTCCAGGTTTGGCTGAGTCTGCGTGCTCCGGCGCCGTGGCAAGAAACCGAAGCGGATGACCCCTTCGGGACATGCGTTCTCACAGTTGAAGCAAAGGTGGCATTCGTCCTGACGATGCTTCACGCCACCCTCCGGACTGTCTGCCCCCTGGCAGTGAATCAGGCAGAGGTTGCAGTCGGTGCAGAGCTCGTGGCGCTTCTCCATTCCAAACAATGCGAACCGCGAGAAGAGGCCCAGCAAGGCGCCGAGTGGACAGAGCGCTCGACACCAGAAACGCGGGATCAATCGGTTGAGGAAGAAGAGCGTCAGGCCGAGCACCAGGATGAGCCACACTTGGTGGAAGTAGGACTGGCTGGCGGTCCACAACACTCGCGCCAGGAAGTCCTGCGCGCCGTCGCTCGCGTGCTGCAATGCCTGCGCGTTGGTGTCCGCCGCCAAGCCGGCAGAGCGGAGCCCGACGTACTGAAGAACCGCCAAGATGCCGAGTCCGAGTCCACGCACCGCCAGGCAGATCGGATCGAACAACCCTCCAATGGCACTTCCCGCCAACGCCGCGCCGAGCAGGCCCCACAAGAGGTAGTACTTTCCCGATTGCCACCAGGCAGTGCGATTGACCCGCACCCGACGGTTGCTCTTCAGGTACCGACTAGGCCAGACCCAGCTGATGACGTGATGGAGCGTACCGAACGGACAGATCCAACCGCAAAACACCCGGCCAAACACCAACGTGAGCGCGAGTACGACGAGAGCCCACGCCAAGCCCCGGTATACCGTGTGCGTCGCCAGGAGCGTGGTGATCGCCACGAACGGGTCGAACATGAAGAAGGCTTCGACTGGCTGTGACAGGCGGACGGGTTCGCCGGCGGCGCTCGCAAACGTGCCGCGGAAGGCTGTCTGAACGAGGAAGTACAGGAAGATCAGCAGGAAGATCGCCTGCGAGCAGCGACGCGCCCACACCAGCAGACGAATCCCACGACGAACCGGTACCGTGCCACGACCTGACCCCCCACCGTCGTTCGCGGGCGGTGCGGAGGGCGGCGGCGTGGTGGGTTCGTTCGGTCTGTCTCCGTCCGGAGCAATCCCAGACGCGCCCGAGTTACCGTCCCCGCTCGGGGACGACTCGCCGGATAATTCCGATCCGGACGCGCGCACGGGCCAGCTGGTATCAACCCGATGGGCATCGAGTGGCACGACCCGCCCAGTCTGCCCGAGCCACGGCAAGGGGCGGGGTAGGTCCGGTTCAGGTGGGAGACCGACGGCACCCATTTAAATCACCGAGCGCGATCCTCGAGCGGTCTTGCGAGCCCCCCACAGGGTGAGGGCTCGCAGGACCTCCGAGGGCCACGATAGTGCTCGAGGAAGATTCCTGTTGCTCTTTCGGGGTCTGCCGCAGACCCCGCCCCACAGGTGGGGCCCCACCCCAAGCGGTTCGCAAGCAGCGCATTTCCAGACGGTGGCCGACATTCGTGTTCCCCTATTCAGACCTCCACTCGCGCGACACTCCGCCAGTCGAGTTTTCCGAGACCCCGCTCCTGTCCGAGCTTGAGGTAGCCGATCTCCTCCGGCCGCTGCTGAATCAACTCGGCCGCGTATGCGTCCACGGCGACCTCGTCCAAGCTCGCGATGACCTGATTCATCTGCTTGGCATCGTCGAGGTTGCCACCTTGTGGACCGTTGCGAAGCAGCACCCGGGTGGCGTCCAGAACGGTCAAGCTCGGCCGCATGAACGTGGCCAGGTCGGCAATCGAAACGTCGATCTTCTGGTGCAACTGATTGCGGCGTCCCCCCAGCAGTCCGTACCAGTTCTTCATCGCGGCCGTGAGCTTGGAAAGGCCGTGATGCTTGGCAATGGGGACGTTGATGACCTTGTCTGCATCGATGATGGGCGTATAGATGGGCCATCGATCGAGTACCTCTCCCCGAATCCGGATCTCGCGGTAGCGGTGCTCGGCCGGAATGATCACCGTGGCGCCAGCATCGTGAGCCGCGCGCCAGATCCCGGATCGCTGAAAGCTTCGATTGGCCTCGTTGCAGGAGGAGTCGGTGACGATGACGCGCTTGGCGCCTGCCTCGAATGCCAGCTGGACCACGGTCGCGACCACCATCGGATTGGTGTTGGCCGCATGCGCGGGCAGGCGATCCCAACCGATGTTGGGTTTGACCGCCACGATGTCACCACGGGAAATGAAGCGCGCCATGCCACCCAGGGCATCGACCGCGCGCCGCGTGAGCTCGGCTGGATCGGTGCTGCGCTTGGCGATGGCGAGAATGGGCGAGCCGGGGCGCTCACCGACGCGGAAGTCCCGGACCTGACGCTCGCCCCCCCGCCCGGCCTGTGACTCGCCTCCGCGATCGAAGCGAAATGCGGCTAGGAGCCCGGCGCCACCCAGCGCAGCGCCAGCCATTGTGATCCGCTTCACCGCCTCACGGCGGGACAAACCCGAGGCCATGCAACAGGGGTTTTGGTCGCAAAGCGCAGCAGCGTCAAGGTGCACATGGCCCATCTTCTATCTGGTAAGTGTTCAATATTCTTGCGCAATTCAACCAAGCCCCTGCCAACTTCGGCGAAGGTTCGGCGAAGGTTCGGCGAAGGATTGTGGCGGCAAAAAGTAGCGCTCTACCCCCTCCAACGCCCTTGAATGGCCAGCACTCGGGCGCTAGGGTTCGCGCCTCCTTAACCCCCGGGTGGGTCATCGGAGTCGCGCCATGAAGAAGGGCATCCACCCTAAATACACCAACGCTATCGTTCATTGCGCCTGTGGGAACACCTTCACGACGCGCTCCACCAGCAAGGAGCTCGCCGTCGACGTGTGCTCGGCCTGCCACCCCTTCTACACGGGCAAGCAGCGGTACATGGACTCCCAGGGCCGGATCGACCGCTTCCGTCGCAAGTACTCGCTGGACGCCAAGTAGTGCCACTCCCGCGAGCCCTCGGAGCAGGGGCACGGGTGCGTCCATCTCACTACGGGCGGGCCTGAGGCAGCTCGGTTGGTGCTAGAATCGGTGCGGCATCATGCTTCCGATCCAGAAGCTCGAGTCCTTCGTGCAACGGCACGCGGAGATCGACCAGTTGCTCTGTTCACCAGAGCTACTGACCGACCACGCGCGGTTGCAGGAGCTGAACCGCGAGCGCGCACGCCTGTCTCCCATCATCGCGGCATTCCAAGAGTGGCGCAGCCTGCAGAAGCAAATCGCAGAAGACCGCGAAGCTTTGACGGATCCGGAGCTGGGACCACTGGCCAAGGAGGAGCTCCCGTCGCTGGAAGCGCGACTGGACGAAATCGAGCGCAACGTGCGCATCCTGCTCTTGCCCGTCGACCCCAACGACGAGAAGAACACCCTGCTCGAGATCCGTGCCGGGACGGGCGGGGAGGAGGCTGCTCTGTTCGCCGCGGACCTGTTCCGCATGTACGTGCGCTATGCAGAAACCCGTGGCTGGAAGGTGGAGGCGATGAGCTCGAGCGAGGCTTCCGCCGGCGGTTACAAGGAGATCATTGCGTTGATCTCCGGGGAACGGGTCTATTCCAGCTTGAAGTTCGAGGGCGGCGTGCACCGAGTGCAGCGGGTACCGGAAACCGAAGCTCAGGGTCGCATCCACACCTCCACGGCCACGGTGGCCGTTCTACCGGAGGCCGCGGACGTCGACGTGGCGCTGGACGAGAAGGACCTCCGCTTCGACATCGCTGCCTCCGGCGGTCCGGGTGGCCAGGGCGTGAACACGACCAACAGCTCGGTGCAGGTGACCCACCTCCCCACGGGGATGGTCGTGCGCTGCCAGGACGAGCGCAGCCAGATCAAGAACAAGGCTCGAGCACTGAAGGTGCTCCGCAGCCGCCTCCTGGCCCTGGAGCAGCAGCGGCAGGCGGATGCAATCCGCGACGAGCGGCGCGGAATGGTGGGCGGAGCCGAGCGTTCAGAGAAGATTCGAACCTACAACTTCCCTCAGAATCGGCTGACTGATCACCGCATCAATCTCACTCTCTACAAGCTGGACCGCGTCATCGAAGGCGACCTCGGTGAGCTCGTCGGCGCAGTCGTGGCCTGGCACCAAGCCGCGCGACTCGAGGCGTCGCAATCCATGGATTGAAGCGTATGGCCACTGATCCGCCTCCCCAGAGCGTCGACCACGACGGACTGCTGTGCGCGCTGGTGCTGGTGCCGGACGCGTTCGCCCGCAACCGATTCTTCGCGCTCTTCGAAGATCCCGAGGCCAAGGCCGTGCGGCGTCGCGCGGCACGCGTGCGCGGTGTCCTGCGGCAGCTTCTCGGCCTGGACCGCCCCAAGGGCGAGATCGTCGGCGAGCAGGTCCTGGAAGACGGGCAGGTGCTGCTCATCTACCGCGTTCCCGAGCTTTCCTACGAGCGTTCGACCGCACTGAGTCAGTTGGAGGCCGCAGTGTTGCGGTATGCGCTCCATCGTGCCGGGACTGGCGAGGTGAATCCCGGCGACCGCGACCGGGTGCGGGGCGCCCTGCGCCGACTCGGCCGACACATCGACCTGCCTGAAGCGCTCTTCGACAATTCCGCTGAATAGTGTCGAGCGGGATTCCAATCGCGACGCCTCTCGTGACATTCTCGAGAGCGTGTCAGCTGGGCCGCCCACCGGACCCGTGGTCGAGCTTCGGCAGGTCTCCAAATCATTTGGGGCTACCCGAGCGCTGGCTGACGTGTCGCTGTCGCTGCTCAGCGGTGAGGTCCACGTACTGGCCGGGGAGAACGGTGCGGGCAAGAGCACGCTGATCAAGATCCTCTGCGGCGTCCACACCGATTTTACGGGTGAGCTGCTGGTGGCCGGGGCGCCGGTTCGATTCCGAGGCCCAGCGGACGCGGCTCACGCGGGGATCGTGGCCATCCATCAAGAGCTCTCACTGGTGGGCTCCCTAAGCGTCGCAGACAATCTCTACCTGGCGACTCCAGGCAATGCGTTCTCGCTCACGCACGCCAAGCAGCGTGCCGGCTCCGTGCACCAGAGTCTGGAACTGGTGGGCCTCGACGTGGATCCGAACCGAACGGTGAGCTCCCTCTCGCTGGCCCAGCGTCAGCTGGTGGAAATCGCGCGCGCTCTCACTCGTCAGGCGCGAGTGGTGGTGATGGACGAGCCCACCAGCGCCTTGAGCGAACCGGAGGTAGAGGTGCTGTTCGGTCTCATCGACCGCCTGCGTGCCTCCGGCACCGCCATCGTGTACATCTCCCACCGACTCGAGGAGATGTATCGTGTCAGTGATCGCATCACAGTACTGCGAGACGGGGAGGTGGTGACGGCTGCGCGCACCCGAGATCTGGAGCAGCGACGCCTGGTTGCCGCCATGGTGGGACGCGAGCTCACCGCGCCGGCACCCGCGCCGAGTCAGGCCCGCATGCGAGCAGCGCTCGAGGTCCGCGGGTTGACGCTCTGGGATCCAGTGCGGCGCCGTACCATGCTGGATGACGTATCGTTCTCGGCGCGACAGGGGGAAATCCTCGGACTGGCAGGACTGCAGGGTTCGGGGTGCTCGCTCCTCCTGCATGCGCTGTTCGGCACCCACGGGGCGCCCCGGAGCAAGAGCGTCCGGTTGGCGGAGGCTCGACATGACGTGGTGAGCCCCAAGCGCTCCATCCAGCATGGCGTGGTGCTACTCAGCAATGACCGGCAGCACAGCATGCTGCAGGCCATGAGCGTGCTTCACAACTCGAGCCTCTCCAGCCTGCTGGGGCTGTGCCAGTGGGGATGGGTCGACCGCGCCCGCGAACGCATCGCCGTCCAGCAAACCTCCGGCCAGGTTCGCCTCGGGGCGCCGTCCTTGGCGGCCGAGGTGAGACAGCTCTCCGGTGGCAACCAGCAGAAAGTCGCGTTGACCCGCTGCTTGCTCGCGCGGCCCCAGCTCCTGCTGCTCGATGAGCCGACTCGAGGCATCGACGTGGGGGCGAAGGCCGATATCTACGCGCTGATCCGCGAGCTCGCCGGCGAAGGGATGACGATACTCCTGGTCGCGTCCGAGCTGGAGGAGCTGCTAGCCTTGAGTGACCGGATTCTGGTCATGTCTGAGGGACGCATCGTGGCCGAGCTCTTGCAGGACGAGTTCTCTCGCGAGCGAGTGTTGCGCGCGGCCCTGGGAACGAGTGGGGCGAGCGCGTGACGACCGCAGACGCCTCTCGCGTTCGGGACTGGCTGTGCTCGCCGGCGTTGCGCGCGCTGCTGCCTCTGTTGGTCGTCGTGGCCCTCGGTTGCGTGTTCAACCAGCAGGGCGCGTTCTTCCAGTGGAGCACGCACCGCGACATGCTGCGGGAGATATCGGTGGTCGGGACGCTGGCGTGCGGCATGACCGTGGTGATCATCACGGCGGGGATCGATTTGAGCGTTGGGAGTGTGCTCGCCCTCTGCGCGGTGTCATTTGCGCTGCTGACCATGCACCAGGGCCTGGCGGGCATCTGGGCCATACCGGTGGTGCTGAGTGTGGGGGCCGTGGCGGGTGCAGTGAGCGGGCTGCTCATCGCACGCGCGCGGATCCAGGCCTTCGTGGTGACGCTGGCCATGATGGTGTTCGCGCGTGGGCTGGCCAAGTACCTGTCGGGGGGCAAGAAGGTCACCGACTACGTAGCGGGAGCAGACGGAGCGGGCAGCGCCGTCCCACTGCCGGAGATCTTCGAGCGCATCGACACCAAGGTTCTGGGCGACAACCTCTCCATCGTGACGCTGATCTTCCTGGGCAGCGCCCTCGTGACCAGCCTCGTCTTGTCGCGTCTGCGCCTGGGTCGCTATTTGTACGCGGTGGGCGGCAACCTGGAAGCGGCGCGCCTCTCTGGCGTCCCCGTGCGCAGCACGCTCGTTTCCGCGTACGTGCTCTGTGGCCTATTCGCCGCCGTCGCGGGGATCTGCCAGGCCGCTCAGGAGACCCATGGCGATCCGGAAACCGGTCTCGGCTACGAGCTCGACGCCATTGCCATGGTGGTGCTCGGCGGCACCAGCCTGATGGGAGGCCGCGGCGGCGTGGGCCTCACGTTGGTGGGCGCGCTCACGCTCGGGTACCTCCAGAAGGTCCTGAGCCTCAACGCCTACAGCACCGAGGCTCGGCTGATGCTCACCGGCGTGATCATCGTGGCCGCGGTGCTGTTCCAGCGACGATCGCGGTAGCGGGCAGCCCAGGCCCGTAGTGCCGGTCAGCAGTGGATGTTCAGGCCCGCTGGCCCGGCCGCGCCCGGGGTAGACTCGCCGCGATGCGCGTCAGGGCCACCACAGGGGAGCCAGTCGGTCATGGGTGAGGCACTCGCTCCTGACGACAGCGTCGACCCGCGCGTGGCGGGGTGGCTCGGAGAGGGCATGCCGTGAGACCGTTCACGTTCGTGCACGCGGCGGACTTGCATCTCGACAGCCCCTTCGTCGGGGTGACCGCCGAGGCACCACAGCTTTCCGCCCTGCTCCGGGAATCGACGTTTCGGGCGTTCGACGCGCTGGTCGATCTGTGTATCCGAGAGCGCGCGCTCTTTCTCGTGATCGCTGGCGACGCTTACGACGGTGCGGACCAAAGCCTGCGGGCACAGCTTCGTTTCCGGGACGGGCTCGAGCGCCTTTCCGCGGCGAGCATTCGGAGTTTCGTGGCCCATGGCAACCACGATCCGCTCAGCGGGTGGAGCCACCGAATCAGCTGGCCCGAGCGGGCGACGGTCTTCGGCGCAGATCAGGCGCGGACCCACACCGTTTCGGACGATCTGGGGCCGATCGCGACCGTCTCGGGCATCAGCTACCGGGAACGCAACGAGCAGCGTCGGCTCCACCGCGAGTTCGTCGCCCCCGACGCTTCACTCTTCAACGTTGCGGTGCTGCACTGCAACTGCGGCGGTGACCAACGGCACGATCCGTACTCCCCCTGCACCGTGCCGGATCTCGAATCACTCGGTTTCGACTACTGGGCACTCGGTCACGTGCACGAGAGAAAGACACTCAGCACGCGACCTCTGATCGTCTATCCCGGCAACACGCAGGGACGAAGCGTGCGCGAGTTGGGCGAACGCGGCTGCTGCCTCGTGCGGGTGGACGGCACCGGGAATGCCACACTCGAATTCCGTGCGCTCGACGCGGTCCGGTGGAAGACGGCCGAAGTCGACATCACTGCGCTGGCCACCGTAGATGAGCTCGTGGCGGGACTTGAACAGTCCCTGGAAGACTTGAGCGACCGTACGCAGGAGCGGCCCGTCCTGGCCCGCATCGCCTTGGTCGGCCACGGACCCCTGTACGGCGAGCTTCGACGAGCCGGCGCGACGGAAGACTTGCAGGACCGGCTCCGTGAGATCGGGCTGCACCGGCGTCCGCTCGTGTGGCTGGAGCGGCTCACCAATCGATGTCGTCCCGAGATCGACGTGGAAGCACGGGCCAATGAAGGCGACCTACTGGGAGAAGTGCTGCAAGTCGCCCTCTCCATGCGCGCCGGCGGTGACGCGCAGCAGAACGCGCAGGCCGCACTGTCCGAGCTCTACGACCACGCCCGGCTTCGCCGCGTTCTCGATGCCCCGGGGGCAGAGGAGCTCCAGGACATCCTGCGGGAAGCGGAACGGGTGTGCATCGACCTGCTGGAGCCGGAACGATGAGGATTTCCGACATCCACATCGAGGGGTTCGGGGTCTTCAGCGAGCAGTCGGCCTCGAACCTGCCTCCGGGCTTGGTGCTGTTCCGCGGCAACAACGAATCCGGCAAATCCACGCTCCTCGAGTTCATCCGCACGGTCCTGTTTGGCTATCCCAGGAGGAACGCGAGAGAGCGACGCTTCTACGACGCTCTCCGCGGAGGGCGCCCCGGCGGCCGACTCCGGCTGGTGCTGCGGGATCAAACGGAAGCCGTCCTCGATCGCACGACCGGTAGGAGTGGATTGACGCTCAGCTTCCAGAGCAAGCCCGAGCAGGAAGCCACCGAGCAGGATCTCCACGCTCTCCTCGGTGGCACGTCTGAAGATCTCTTCTTGAACGTCTATGCGTTCAGCCTGGACGAGCTCCAGCGCTTCGAGAGCCTGCAGAAGGAGGGCATTCAGAGTGCCTTGCAGAGCGTGAGCGCCGGTGCGACGGCCCAGGCCGTGCCGGAAGCGAAGCGGACCATCGACAAGCAGCGCAAAGAGCTGTTCTCACGTGGTGGCCGAACCACCAAGATCAATCAGAAATTGGCTGCCTTCGAACAGGCACAGGCCGAGCTGAAGGATGTGACTGACCGGCTTTCGAGCTACGACGAGCTGAGCGCCAGGTTGCTCGCAGCGGAACGGGAACGAGACGGTCTGGTGGCGGTCACCCGCGAGACCAGGCTGCGGCTGGAGCGGCTGCGTAGTGACGAGCAATCGTGGCCAACCTACATGGATTACAGAAGCGCCAGTGAAGCGCTCGTGAACCTTCCCCTCGTCATTACGGATTTTCCCGAAGGCGGCGTGGCCCGCTGGGACGCCGTGACCAGCCAGAAGGCGCTCTGCGTGCAGAACGCCGCGCGGGCCAAGGATGAATGTCTGCAGACCGAGCAGCGTCTGCGCGCGGTCAACGTGGACCAAACCCTGACCGAGAAGGCTGCGGAGATCCGCCACCTAGTCGCCGATCTCGGACGCTACCTGGCCACCGTCGAAGAGCTTCCCGATGTGCGCCGGGACGCGAACGACGAGAACCAGGCCGTGGCGCGCAGCCTGTGCTCGCTCGGTCCGGACTGGACCGAGGAGCGGGTCAAGGCGCTCGACCGTTCCTTGTTTGTCGAAGACACCATCAACCGCCACAAGCTGGCACTCGAATCGGCCCAACGCATTGTCGATCAGGCGAGGCAGGCCTGCAGCCACTGCCAGAGCGCGGCGGACGACGCTTCCGCGAAAGAGCAGAACGCGACGGCCCGCCTCGAGGAGCTCCCGCGGGTGGACGGGTCGCTGGCTGAGGGGGTGGTGAAGGAGCTCTCCGAAGGGAAAGCTCACGCCGTTGCCGTGGCGCGGGAGGCGACGTCCGTCCGCGACGAGTTGGTCAAGGCGCAGCAGTCCCTGGCGCAGGCCATCACCGATATCCACCCGGGCTGGACCCAGCGTGAAGTGGACGCTCTGGACACCTCGGCGTCCGCGAGACAGCGGGTAGCCGACGCCGAGACCCGGCTCGACGGCGCAGCCGCTGCGGTCACGGCCGCACAGCACACGCTGGCAGCTGCCCAGAGCCGACGAGACGAAATCAAGGCGGACCTGGAAGCCGCGCAGCGCAGAACCGCCAGTGCCGAAGCGCCGGCGCCACGTGACGACTTGAAGCAGAGAAAGGAAGCCCTGCGCAGACTGAGAGCTTCGCTGCGAGAGCGGGACCGGGCCGAAGAAGAGATCGAGACGCTCGAGGAGCTGATCGCCAGCGCCGGGTCCGACCGGGGCGGAGACGCACGGCGCTCCAATTTGCTCAAATGGATCGCCGCGAGCCTGCTCGTCTTCGCCGTACTGGTCACTGCTGCCGGGCTGCTGCTGGGCAGGCCGGTCGAGGCAGCGGTGGCTGCCGCAGCGTTCGGCGTGGTGGGCGGCATTCTTCTGGTGAGTAGCCTCGCCGTCGGCGGGTCGGCAAGCGCGTCCGGACGGAGCGCGAATCCGTCCGGACCTGCCCAGACTCGCCTGAGGCGAATGCGCGAAAAGCTCGCTCGTGAGGCGGCGCGGGTGGCCGAGCAGGCCCAGGCGCTGGGCCTCGGGGAACGGCCCCGTGTCGGGGACTTGGACGAGGTCGAGGCGCGGCAGGAAGCGGAGCTCGAACGTCTGTACGCGCAGCAGCACTTGCTGGAAGAAGTCGCCAAATCGGCGGAACGGGCCGAGCGTGCCGAGGCCCGCGTGGCGACGACGCAGCAAGCCCTCGACACCGCGCAGGCAACCTGGACCGAAGCGGAGCACGGGTGGAAGGAGCTGGCACGAGGGATGAGCCTGGGAGACGATTGGGGTCCCCGGGTTGCGCTGCGCGCGTTCGACCAGGTCGACGCGATCAGGGAACAACTCCGGGCGGTGTCCAGCCTGGAGCGCCGCCGACGCAGCGCAGTGAACGAGTGGGAGCAGTACTGCGCGCTGGGCGCGGGGATCGCCGAGCTGGATCCATTGGGGAAGACACCCGAGGTCTTCTTGGAAGCCGTGGATGGGCTGCTGGAGCACTGGGAAGAGCAGCAGGAGCTGCAGCAAGAGCGCCAACGCAGGGTGCTCTTGCACCAAGAGGCAACGGCAGCCGCTGCGACTCTCCGTCGCCGCCTCGACGAAGCTCGGGAAACCGAACGCGAAGCGGGTGCCCGACTCGAAGAAGTCTCCCGTGAGTGGGATCGCTGCCTCGGGCAGCAGGGGCTTCCCGCGGGTCTCCAACCGGATACCGCATCCCGGGCGCTCACCACCGTCCGCGAGTGCCTGGCCGAGTTGGCGCGGCGGGATTCCTACCACGGCAGGGCCACGGAGCTGGAGTCGGAGGTGACGGGCTACGAACACCGAGTCAGCGGTCTGTTCCAGGCGCTCGGCAGGCCCGCACCGACCGTGAGCGAGCTCCCCGGGGCCATCCGGGCACTGGAGCACGAGCTCGAGGTGGCAGACCGCGCCAGCGCGGAGCTCAGGGAGCTGCAGCTCAAGGCAGCCAATGCGGGCGAGCGAGTGCAGAGTGCCGAGGCGGACGCACAAAGGTGTCAGGATCAACTCGACGATCTGCTGCGCGCTGCCGGTGCCACGAACGAAGACGATTTCCGCGGTCGGGCCACAGCCTTCGCTGAGCGAGAACGTCTGGTCAGCGCGCAGCAGCAGAACCGTGACACGATGCGGCGGATATCGGGAGAGGCGGACTTCGCTGCTCTGGATGCGAAACTCCGCCGAACGACCCTCGCTGAGATCAAAGCCGCGGCTGCCGCTCTGGAAGACGAGGTGGCGGAGCAGGAGGAAGCGGCCAAGGCAGCTCACGAACTGGTCGGCAAGCTCAGCCAGGAGCTCGAGCAGATGCAGTCTAGTGAAGACGCGGCTCGCCACCGCGCCGAGGTCGAACGTCTTCGGGCCGAGTTGCGTGAGCACGCGCTGGATTGGTCTCGCTGGACGCTGGCCGGCCAGATGCTGGAGAGCGCACAGCGGAAGTTCGAGCGGGAGCACCAGCCGGCAGTGATCACCACGGCGTCGCGCTTCTTCCGCGGCATCACGGACGGCCGCTACCAGGAGATACGGGCGCCGCTCGGGCAAGACAAGATCGAGGTGGTGGCGAGTACGGGTGAGACGAGACCACCGGAGCAGCTCAGTCGCGGCACGGCCGAGCAGCTCTACCTGGCGCTCCGGTTCGGCTACATCCAGCAGCACGCCAAGGACCGGGATCCGTTGCCGATCGTCATGGACGACATCTTGGTGAACTTCGACCCGAAGCGGGCGCGGCAGTCGGCAGCGGCACTCGTCGGACTGTGCTCGACACACCAGGTGCTCTTCTTCACTTGCCACCCGGAAACCGAGGATCTGTTCAGGAGCATCACGCCGGGATGCCGCGTCGTCCGCATCGAGGATGGACGCCTTCTGGACGGTGACGGTATTTCGACGACGTGACCCGCCTGAGCCTCACGCAGGTATTCCCGCTCGGCGCCATTGCGAGGTGACACATGAAAACCAAGGGTAGCAAGGCTCGCTCCGGCAAAACGCGCAAGGTGCCCACCGTGCTCGCCGAGTTGCGGGCCCTGGGCAGCGAGAAGGAGTTGGCGGGGATGGCCCGGGTCGGCATCCACGCCGGCGGCGCGTTCGGCGTCTCGATCTACGAACTGCGCAAGGTCGCCCGACGCCTCGGGACCGACCATGACCTCGCGCTCGCGCTGTGGACCTCGGGCAACCACGAGGCGCGGCTCCTGGCCTGCTTCGTCGACGATCCGAAGCTGGTGACCAAACGACAAATGGAAGCGTGGGCCCGCGACTTCGATTCGTGGGACATCTGCGACCAGGCCACGACGAGTCTCTTCGACCAGTCTCCACATGCCTGGCCGAAGGCGGTGGAGTGGGCCGAGCGGGACGAGGAGTTCGTCCGGCGCGGCGGTTTCGCTCTCATGGCAGGGCTCGCCGTCCACGATCGGGCGGCCACCGACCGTGACTTCCAGCGACTGTTTCCGCTGATCCGGCGCCATGCACGGGACGACCGCAACTTCGTCAAGAAGGCCGTCAACTGGGCGCTGCGCAACATCGGCAAACGCAACCGCGCGCTGAACGCCGCCGCCATCGCCTGCGCCGAGAAGATCCGCGCGGACGCGGACCAGAAGAGCGGCGGAGCCCGAGGGGGCGATCCGGGCACGCGTGCGGCTCGCTGGGTCGCTACCGACGCGCTGCGTGAGCTCGGCTCGGAGAAGGTTCAAGCGCGGCTAGCTCGTTCTCGGCGCTAAACGCGCAAGCGTGCGGATACAAAGGAGAATCGGTCAACGGCCGGGGGTTGTTGTTCGGGGTGCTCGGCGCAGATACTCGCGAGAAGTCGCAGCAGCATGCTGAAAAGGGGTGAAGGG
>CAZSVU010000003.1:0-68266 GCA_964610275.1 uncultured Polyangiaceae bacterium
CTCCAGCTCTACACCGTGCCCGGTCAGGTCTACTACAACGCCACCCGCAAGCTCGTTCTGACCGGAGCCGATGGGGTCGTCATGGTGCTCGATTCCCAACGGGTGCGTGCGGACGCCAACCTGGAGAGCGTGCACAACCTGGGCGAGAACCTCCGGGAGCACGGTCGCGTGCTGAGCGAGATGCCGCACGTCTTCCAGTACAACAAGCAGGACCTGAACGACCTCATTCCCGTCGACCAGCTCCAGCAAAGGTTCAACGTCAATGGCGCACCGGCCTTCGAGACTGTCGCCACGATCGGCACGGGAGTCTACGAAGCGCTGGAGGCCATCACGCGGGAAGTCCTCCAAGACTTCGAGCGCAGGATCCCCGATCAACAGGCCGCACCGGAAAGCAAGCTCGAGTTGCCCGAGGAAGGCCTCGCAGCTGCCCTGCGGATGACCGACGCTGGCTCTGGGAGCGCCGATACCAGGAGCAGCGCTCCCGTCCCGTCGGTGGTGCGGCCGCGCGCGCCGGACCTGCCGTCGGGGTCCCGACGCACCGCCCAGCGCGGCGCCGAGAGAGGCTCGCCGCGGCCGCCGCGAGTGGCCACGCCGGCACCGAGGCTGGCCACACCGCCACCGCCGCGAGTCTCGACGCCACCGCCCCCGGCGGCGCCGCCACCGCCACCGCCCCCGGCGTCGACACCCCCACCGCCGTCCAGCACGCCCGCGCCGCCGACTCTGGCCACGCCGCCACCGCCGCGCGTTCGGACTCCGCCGCCACCACCGGCGAGCCCGTTGGCTGCCGCAGTGGAGTCGAGCCACGTTCCGGAATCTGCGAGCTCCCCCGTCTCCTCGCCGGAGCCCTCGCCACCGGTAGCGGATACACAGTCGGCCCCGACCCATCCGAGCTCACGGCCGCCGGCGATGCCGTCCAACCCCCCGCCTCCCATCGCCGTCGAGGCACCGCCGCCACCGCGGCTTCGGGGTGTCGCGCGCCCCGCGGCGTCCCCGCCGCACGCGGAGTCGCCACTCTGCGCCGAGGATGGCGACGGGACCAACACCCCAATCGCGCTCACCCGCCGTAGCCAGCCGGCGCCGTCCCGTCCGGCAGGTGTCTCTTTCTCCGTGCTCTGGCCGGAGGCGGAAGTTGCCGTTGCTCGCGACCTCGAGGAGGCGATTGCGTCCGGCGACTACCCGACGTCCGTACTGCTTGCCGACCAGCTGGTGGCGCGCTCGTTCGCGGCTGCCGCAGGGCTCTTGGGCGCGATGACCGAGGCGCCTCGCGACCCTGCACTCGTGGCCATGCTGCTGGGCCTCGACGGGCGTCGATATCTGGAATTTCGCGGGACGGTTCGAGATACCCGTACCGGTCGGGACGTGGACGAGGACCGTGCTCTGAGCGTCTACGCATTTGCCATTGAAGTGCGCCTGGCTCGCGTGCGCATCGGCGCCTGAGCGTCGCTCATTGTGCGGACGCTGGAATCGTTCCGCGTGCGGGTCCGCCCAAGGATTGGGTGGTGCTCGCTTCGAGCGTGCCCAACCAGGTGCCCTCAAAGCTCGCAGGGCGTGCCTCATCATCCACGCCTGCGGCTCCGACTGCGGTCAGGCTGAAAGTGGACCATGCGGTCGACGCTGTGCGGACCCGCTGCCAGAGTTCGACGAGAGCTGCTTCGCAGAGCCCGGCGGCGCACGTCACGTTGCAGTCCGCATAGACCGAGTCGGGGGGATCGGCAGCCCCGGCGAGCGCGGCCCCGATGCCTGCGCAGTCCACCGCGACCGCCAGTGCCTCGGGCACCGTCTCGGCAAGCGGCACGTCGAGCTGCGCCTCGGGCAACGCCGCTTCGGTCAACCAGCGCGACGGGCGCCAGGAGAGGGTCGCGCCGAGCAGAACCGTGTCGTCAGGTTCGGCGCTCCACGACACCCGATTGTCGACCGAGAAGCCCGCGCGTACGGCATCGACCCCGGCAAAGCGGTCCAGACTGAGCGACGCCTCTCCTGCCAGTGCCCCGACCGGGGAGAGCGTACCGAGGAGCGCCTCCCGGGGGAGTTGCTCGCCGCCCGCCTGGATCCATTCGAGCGCGACGTCACGCAGCGCCCGTTCTGCGGTGGCCTCCCCCCAGAATGCCCTCAGCGCGGTGTTCCAACTCTGCGCGGTGCGCGCTTCGGCGAAGGCGGCGGCCTCGCTCCCGTCTGCCGTGCTCGCCTGCATCGCGTCCAGGAGCGCGACCGCGTCGTCACCGCTCTCTGCTGCCAGTTGGTCGGCAGTTTCCGCGGCCAGCGGCTCGACCCACCTGCTCCATTCCGGCGGAGGCTCGTCCAGTTCCAACACCACATCCAGGTCGGTCTGGTCGAGTCGGAGGGGTACGTCGGTGACCGGCACCTGGATGACGTTCTCGTGGTCCGCAATCAGTTCGAGAACATCGGCGCAACCGCTGGCGTAGAAGCCTGCCCGGAGCGTCACCGCCACGACTCCGCCCACCGGGACGTCCTCGATGCGCGGCGGTGATGCGCCATCCGAGCTGGCCGCAGACAGGTCGGCTTCGGGGAGCGGGCCACTCGGCAGCGAGGCGCAATCCGTTCCGGTACGCACGCTCGCCACCCAGCTGTCGACGGGACGGGTGCCGCCGTAGTTGGGCACGATCTCGAGCGTAGCAAATCCGGCCTCGCTCACCGACACTGCGACTTCCGCTCGCACGGCTGGTCCGATGGAGGCGCGGACCGTGAACGTGGTTACCGCGCGCGAGCCCGTAGGCGCGGTCAGCAGCACCGTGGCCGTGCCGTCGTCGGAGGTGAGGCGTTGGCTGCGGTCGAGTGAGGCGTTTTCCGCGTCCCCGAGCAGTGCAAAGTCCACCACGTACTCCCCGCCGGGAACGGCACGTACCGACAGTTCGCGTGCTTCGCCGGGCGCGAGGGTGAGGGGACTCCCCGGCTCGAATTCCAATGAGCTGGCGGTCCCGGAATCCGTGGCCGAGCCGCCCGAACCGAGACCATCCGACGACGCGCTACTGGCACTGCCGGCGCAGCCTGACGCGAGCATCAGGGCGCAGACCAACACACTCGAGGCGGTCAGATTCCGCCATCCGGCCGGCACGGACCAGGCGACACCGTCGTGGTTAGGATAAGCCAATGACTACCAACACAAGCGTATGCGGTTGCCGCGGGTTGGCAAGTCAGCGCTGTGGGACGGCGCGCTCGGAGCGGAATCAGTGCCGTCCAGGACGACGGGGGACCCGGGCGCGCTGCGGCAGACGACGAGAGGATCCCCGGTTCTGGGACGCGGCTCCGGCTCTCGGGGCGGCGGGATGCGGCTGAGTGGGGCCAGGCAGAGCGGGCCGGTGAAGGCGCATCAGTGCTAGTCTCACCCACCTGTGACCTCCGTCGTTCCTCCCGCACTCAAGCTCCTGGTCGTCGATGACGAGCCCGGCCTGAGACGGATGTGCCAGATCCTGTTTCGCCGTGAGGGGATCGAGGTGGTCTTGGCGCCCGGCTGCCGGCCCGCGGTCGAGGCCATCCGCCAGGCCCCCCTGCCGTTTCCGGTCGTGCTCACGGACTTGGCGATGCCGGACGGCTCGGGCTTGGATGTGCTGGCCGAGGCGAAAAAGCGCTCGCCGCTGACGGAGGTCATCCTCATCACGGCACACTCCACCGTCGAGAATGCGATTCGAGCGATGCGCTCGGGTGCGTATGACTTTGTGACCAAGCCCTTCGAGCCGGCGGAGTTGGTCGCCCTGGTCGGCAAGGCGCTCGAGAAGCAGGCGATGGCCGCGGAGAACCAGCGTCTACGAGCGCGGGTGTCGCACCTTTCCGACCCGGATGTGGTCGGTCGAAGCGAAGCCATGCGTCGCGTTCTGGATCTGGTGGGGCGAATCGCCGACACCCGCACCACGGTGCTGATCACCGGCGAGAGCGGAACCGGCAAAGAGCTGATCGCGCGCGCCATCCATGAGAAATCCGCGCGGAGTGCTCAACCGTTTCTGGTGATCAACTGCGGCGCTCTGCCCGAAGCGCTGATGGAGAGCGAGCTGTTTGGCCACGAGAGGGGAGCGTTCACCGGTGCTGCGACCCGCCATACGGGCCTGTTCCGAGAGGCGCACGGTGGGACCATTCTGCTCGACGAAATCGGCGAACTGCCGTCGTCCCTTCAGGTCAAGCTCCTGCGGGTTTTGCAGGAGCGTCAGGTGCGACCCGTGGGCTCGACCCAGGAGGCGACCGTCGACGTGCGCGTCTTGGCGGCCACGAACCGTGACGTCGAGGCGGACGTCAAGGAGGGACGATTCCGGCAGGACCTGTACTACCGACTCAACGTCATCCGCGTCGAGCTGCCGCCTTTGCGTGACCGGCGCGAGGACATCCCGCCACTCACGGAGCGTTTCGTCCGGCGATTCGCCGCGGAAATCGGCAAGGACGTGCTCGGGTTGACCCCGGACGCGCTCAAGGCGCTGCAGCGCTACACGTTTCCTGGGAACGTTCGGGAGCTCGAGAACATCGTCGAACGCGCCGTGGCTCTGGCGGGCTCACGTGCCATCGGACTGGGGGACCTGCCCGAGGAAGTCAGCGGCATGGCGGCCGGGACTCGACCGTCGTTGCTCGAGCTCCCGGAGGAGGGGTGCGAGTTGGATGACGTCCTGGGTGAGGTCGAGCGGCGCCTGTTGCTCGACGCGCTCGACCGCACGGGGGGAGTGCGCAAGGCCGCGGCCAGGTTGCTCGGCATCACCTTTCGCTCCTTGCGCTACCGATTGGCAAAGCACGGTTTGGAGGCGGACGGATCCGATGCGCAGGCCGCCGGGTCGGAGAGCGATGCAGCTGTGTCCTCGGATGGCATGCCCCGTGCAAAATGAGCGCACGGTGTCCACTCGGGTTAGAATCCATGTGATGAGCCCGTACCGCACCCGCGTGGGCCGCCCCCGCGCGCGCCGGCAGTTTGCGCTGCGCGGCTTCACGATGGTGGAGTTGATGGTCGTGGTGGCCATCGTGGGCGTCCTCGCAGTGGTGGGCATCTCCCTGACGAGAGCCTACATCTATAAGTCGAAAGCGGCTGAAGCCACGGCGATGATTCAGTCCATTCGCGCCGCCCAAGAGCGCTGGAAGTCGGAGACGACCACGTACCTCGACGTCTCTTCGAGCATCACCTCTTGGTACCCAATGGCGGTGCCGGACAGCACAAAATACCACTGGATCCAGGCGAGCGGGAACGACTTCGCTCGCTGGCAGCTCCTCAATACCACGGCGCCGGGGCCGGTGCAGTGCGGTTACGCGGTAGTTGCGGGACCGCCCGGTCAGCAGCCTCCTGCACTGAGCTTCAGCCAGCCTCCCACCTGGCCTGCGACATTGTCCTATCAGTGGTACGTGATCCAAGCCACGGCTGACGTCGACGAAGACGGAGTGCACGCGTGGTACGCGGCGAGCAGCTTCACTGGCGAGGTCGCCAGCGAGAACGAGGGCGAGTAGCCCGAGTTCGCGCGCTGTCGGGAGTCGTACGGCTCACCCCGGTCGCCGTTGGGACGTCCCCCGCAGAGCCCGCGGCGAGCGTGGGGCGGCCTGCAGCCGCACTGGAATTGCTCGCGCAGATTGTCACCTCCCCATCCTGGGGGTGACCAATTGCGGCACCGTGGGCGTCTCGAGATCGCGTTGTTTGTCTCGAAATGGAGCGGCGGGCGGGACCGGCGGTGGCCATCTCGGCTGACGCATGCGGGGCGACGCGAGCAGCCGTGGTGGGTCAGCGGCCCACCGGAATGGTTGATCTGTTGCCGAAACCGGTCTGGCGAGCGCATCCGGCCGGGATCGGGCTTCGGTGTAGGTGAGGGTGGTTCTTCCGAGCATGGAACGAATGCTGCTTAATCAGGTCTGCGGAAGGTCGATGAACAGTGTCATGCGCAACCGGTTCCAGCGTGGATACACGCTCGTCGAACTCATGGCGGTCGTCGTCATGGTTGCGATTCTCGCCACGCTCGCGGTGTACGGCGTCCGAAAGTACATCTTCGCGGCCAAGGCGTCCGAGGCGTACACGATGATTAACGCGATCAAAGCCGCTGAGGAAGCCTACCGGGACGAGACGTTCGTCTATCTCGATGTTTCGGGCAGCCTGGACTCGCTGTACCCGAATGCCAACCCGGGCAACGGCAAGACCCAGTGGAACAACCCGAGCGGCAACAACTACGCAAACTGGCAAACGCTCGGCGTCGACTCGAGCACGGCGGTGCAGTTCGGATATGCCGTGGTGGCGGGTGGTGCAGGGGAAGCGCCGCCGAACCCGGGAGCCACCCAGCAAAGCTTCACTTGGCCCGCACCCACCGAGCCTTGGTACGTGATCAAGGCCGTAGGGGACCGGGACCAGGACGGGGTCAACGCCATCGCCGTGGCCCACAGCTTCAGCTCCGAGGTCTACGTCGAACGAGAAGAGGAATAGGCCCGGCAAATAGGATTCAAATCGAGACTGGCGAGGTCCAGCTCGAGCGCGGCAGGGCAGGTGGGCCTGCTGCGGGAAGGAAGATGCGCCCACCTGTCCACGGAACCATCTACGAGAATCAGGAGAGTGATCATGGCTGCGAAGAAGGGACTCAAGAGAGGCTTTACGTTGGTGGAGTTGATGATCGTCGTCGCCATCGTCGGTGTGCTCGCCGCCCTCGCCATCTACGGCGTGCGCAAGTACATCGCGAGCGCGAAGACGGCAGAAGCGCGGAACTCGCTCGGGCAAATGGCCAAGGATGCGTCCGCGGCCTACGACAAGGAGGGCATGGCAGGTACCGTCTTGGCCCCCGGTGGCACCGCGGGCCTGTCCAATCAGCTGTGCCCCAGCGTCACCGCGCCGGTGCCCGCCGACGCGGCGTCGATCAAGGGCCAGAAGTACCAGTCCGACATGGGGGAGTGGAACTCGAACGGTTGGCCCTGTCTGAAGTTCTCGATGAAGGACCCGCAGTACTACATGTACAACTACACGTTGAGCGGCACTGGCAGTGCTGCGACTGACTCCTTCACCGGTACCGCTCAGGGCGACCTGAACGGCGACGACATACTGTCGACCTTCAGCATCACCGGCACGCTGCAGGTGCAGAGCGGTGGCGGTCTCGAGCTCAACATCGCGCCGAACATCGTAGAAAGCCTGCCTGAGGAGTAGCCAACGGCGTCGGCGCCGCTGCGGCGCCGATTTCTTGCAGCGAGCCCCGCAGCCCCACGGTTTGCGGGGTTCGCTGCATTTGGCGCCCGGGATGGTGTAGGCTTGCGCGCGTGCGTCCCTTCACTCCTGTCGAAGCCGCCATTGCGGTCGCCATCGCCGGATCGGTACTGGCCTCGGCCCTGCCGGTGTTCGTGCGCAATCTGAATGCGTCGCGGCTCAGCGAGCCCGTGGACGGCTTGGGGCGGATAGCCGCGCGCGCCACCGCCCTGGCCGCCAGTCGCCCCGCCGAGAACGCCTACCCGTCAACGGTGGGACTGACACCGGCCCAGGTTTCCCGCGGGGGACGCGCCCTGGACCCGCCGGGTACGTGGGACCATCCCACCTGGCGCGAGCTCGAGTTCTCTTGGAGGAACCCTCACTCGTTCAGCTTCGCCTTCGAGAGTCACAACGCGGTGGGCTTGGCCTTGTTCCGCGCCCGTGCCGAGGGCGATCTGGATGGGGACGGGATCCACAGTCAATTCGAGATCTCCGGCCAGTCACCAGATGGCGCGGAACCGAGTGTTTTTCCCATGGATGTGCACCGTGAGATCGAGTAGCGCTCCGTCGTCGTGGCCTGCGGCGGAGGGAACTGCGCTCGGGTGGGTCCTCATCGTGGCGGCGGCCATGGCCGTCGCGTGGACGAGACCACGCGTGGTCGAACGCTTCGACCGCGTGACGCTCGGTCACGACAGCTACACGCTCCCACCACCCCAGCAGGCCGTGGTAGCGAGCTTGGGGTACCGCTCGGCGTTCGCCGACTTGATTTTCGCGCGCGTGCTCGTCCAGTACGGGCTCCACTTCCAGGAGAAGCGGCTCTTCGAATTCGTGGGCAACTACCTGGACACCATCAATGCGCTGGATCCCAAATTCCGAGCTCCGTACTACCTCGCGGATACGCTGCTCACGCTGCAACCCAAGCCGCCTCCCCAGGCGAACTTCACCAAGGCACGCCAGATCATCGAGCGCGGGATGGACGAGCTACCCCACGACTCGCGCCTCTGGATTCAAGGTGGACAGTTCATCGCGTACCTGGGGCCGGCCCGCTTCCAGGACGCCGAAACCAAACGGGAGTGGAGACTGGCCGGCGCACGACGGTTGGCGCGGGCCTGCGAGCTAATTTCCGACGATGACATCGATCCCCACCATTGCATCACCGCTGCGGGGTTGCTGTCGCGTGCGGGTGAAATCGAAGCCACCGTCCGGTTCCTGGAGCGCGTGCTGGTCGTGTCGGACAACGAGGAGATTCACGAGTTGGCCCGCGCCCTACTCGAGCAGCACGCCGGCGAGCGTGACCGTACCGAATGGGAGTCCCGAATGGACGCATTTCAGAGGTCCTGGCGGCACGATCTGCGGTTCGTGTCCAAGCACCTGCTGCTCGTGCTGGGGCCCCCGTTCGACCCGGCGCCCTGTGCCGGGGCGCTGGCATCGACGAGGGAGTGCGCCCCGACTTGGCGGGCCTGGTTCCAGTACCAGCCCATCCGAGCGGGATCGGGACCCGGGGACTGAGCAGAAGCGGGCCAGGGCATGGCGTATTGGCCGGCACGCTCGGCGGAGGTGGCCCCGACGGCCGGGGGCTGAGGATTGCGTTCCTCATCGACGCACTGCACGCGCGCTACCAGGTTCGGCTCTGCGCAGGCGCCCGCTGGGCGGCGCAGACCGTGGGAGCAGATCTCTGCTGCTTCATCGGCGGCTACTTCACCGACGGCAGCGAGTCGGCCGCGCAGTGAACTGGACTCGAGCCTGAGCCGCGCCCTGGACGCTGTCCGCACCACCCTGGCAGAATGGGAGGACGCATCATCGGCTTCCCCACCGAGCTCGGAGCCCAGGTGATCCGTTTTCCGTTCTGAGGCAACGATCTCACTGAGACCGCCTCGGAGCAGGCGTCGGCCAGCGAGTCAAATTGGTGCATTCGGTCAAATCAGAGCGGCATGCGGGCTACAATTGGAGCGAGCCCATCCCCATGCGTCGACGTCGCTCCAGAGATGCCGGGCCCGACGAGCTTGCCCTGCTCGCCAAGCATGTCCAGCAGGGTCGGGCGGCCGAGGTGCGAGCATTCCTCACGGCCATCGCGCCGTTGGTGCTCCGCGCCGTGCGTCAGGTGCTGGGCATGAGGCACCCGGACGAGGAGGACATCGTCCAAGAGGCCCTCGTCGGGACCCTGGACGCGTTACCGCGGTTTCGTGGTGCCTGCAGCATGGCGCATTTCGTTCGCCGCATTGGCATGCTCACGGCGCTCAACGCGCGCCGGCGCTTCTTGCTGCGCCAGCAAGTTGCGCCGCCCGCTCGGGAGACGGACACGGACTCACTGCCGGCCCGCGACAACTCGCCTGCAGAGAACCTCGATGCGGAGCGGCGTCGCAGCCTCTTCTTGGCTTTGTTGGACGAGTTGCCGGCGGGCCAGGCCGAAGCCATCGGGCTGCATTGCGTGCTGGGATACACCGTGGCTGAGACCGCCGCCGCGGTCGGCGTGCCCGTCAACACCGTGCGAGGACGGTTGGTTGCTGCCAAGGCTGCGCTGCGTCGACGCTTGGCTGAGGATTCCGATGTGGAAGAGTTGCTCAGGGGAGCATCATGAAGAAGCAGACTCCGTTGCCAGAGGATTTGTCGGTCCTGGCCCGACGAGGTGAGCTCGGCGCGAGTGAACGTCGGCGTCTGGACATGCTCGTGGGAGCGTCTCGGGTGGAGCGCTTCGTGCACGCGCTCGGGCAGGACCTCGACCAGATGCCGGTGGAGTGTGACGGCGACCAAGCAGTGCTCAGGCGGGTGGTGGATCAGGTGGTCACCCGGAAAATTACGCAGCCCGACCGGCGTGGGCGTCGCGTGGGGGTGGCTCTGGTGGCGGCGGCGTGCTTTGTGACGCTGGGGGCAGCGGCACTGACGGTGCCGCGAATGCTCGATACCGCGCCTGCCGATCAGCCCTCCGAGTGCACCGAGTGTCCGGAGGCAGAAGTCAGCGAAATCCCTGCGCCGACGCCGGCGTCGAGAGCACGCCCGTCGACACCCGAGACGGATGACCCACGTCCGGGGACCGCCACGGTCGAGAGGACAACGCCTGGGACGCCGAAGCCGGAGGTGTCGGGCAAGCCCCGAAGCCAGTCGGCTGGTGTGCAGTTCGCGAACGCGAATCGACTGCGGAAGGCCGGGCGCACCCAGGCCGCCATTGCGGCCTACCGGCGGCTGCAACGTGAGCATCCGACCTCTTCGGAAGCGCGGCTTTCGCGCGTGGTGTTGGGGCGCATCTTGCTGCAGCAAGGGGCAGGAGATGCCGCGCACCGGCAATTCGTGAGCTACGTCGGCAGTGACCCGGGCGGCAGCCTGACCGAGGAAGCACTGTTCGGCCAGGCGACTGCGTTGCGCATGAGCGGGAAGACGGCGGAAGAGCGCAGGGTCTACCAGCAGCTGATCGCGAAGTTTCCGCGTTCCATCTACGCCGATAGAGCGCGGGAGCGGCTACGGGGGCTCGACTGAAGCCTGACCTCGAGAAGAACGCCCGAGCGCCCATGCTGCGTCTGGGGCTTCTGGTCGCACTGAGTTCGACGGCTCTGCACACCTCGGCAGCCGAAGACATCGCACCCGAGAGCGTACCCACGACCCGGTCCGGCGTGCGGGTGCACCTGATGGGCGAACTGGGCCGAGACACCAAGCTCGCGCAGCTGCTGACCGAATGGCTGGGTGCCAACGACGTACGACACGAGGTGGTGCACCAAGTGGAGCTCAGGCTGGAGGACATCAAAGCGCCCCGCGGATCGGGACCAGAGGTGCGCGTCTGGGTGGTCGCGGTCGGTTCCAGGCAGGCTCGGTTGTACTTCGCCGAACCGGACGCACAGCGCTACCTCGTGCGGGAGGTTCCGCTGGCCTCGGGCTTCGACGAAGTCGGCCGTGAGCAGATCGTTCAGGTCGTTCTCGCGTCGACGCTGGCTTTCATGGATCGAGCGGCGGATTCCTCGCTGGCTGAACTGGAGGAGGCCATGCCGCCTCGAGTCGAATCGGTCGCGGCGTCCGAGCCGGAGGCCCCCCCTTCGACGGTGCCAGCGAGAGTGCCGACCGGGACGGCCGGGGTGGCGGAGCCGCGCGACCGAGTCGCGGGCGGGATGGCCCCGGCAGCACACCACGAATGGGCAACCGGGGTGGGTCTGAGCGTGCTGTACGGAGCCTCGGACAAGGGAGAGGAAGGCGTAGCGCACGGACCCGGGGTGAGCGTGGAGCTTGGCCACGGCAACGAAGCGTTCGGTCTGGCATTGCGCCTTCACGGTCAGTACCGGTTCGACCGGCAGGTGAGCACCGATCGAGTGCAGCTGTCGGTCCGGGAAGGGGTTGCCGCTGGCAGCGCCGTGCTGCGCGTTCAGCCAGGTGGACCGCTGTGCTGGCGCGCCGAGGTGGGTGCCGGAGCGCAGCTGCTGCGCATCGAGCCCCACGCCAGAACGGACGACGTACGGGCCCGCAGCGCTGCGCACGACGAGCGGCCGTTCGTTTTGGTCGCGGTAGGGCCAGCTTGGGAAGCCCACGGAGGGTGGATTCGACTGATGGCGCGACTGGACCTCCAGCTGACCCGGACCCGATACGACGTTCGGGGCGAGAGCGGGGCTGAGTCCGAGCTCGCCGTGAAACGGGCACAACCGGGAATGTTCGTCGAAGTGGGAGGGGAACCGATCCGTTTCTGATGGTCATGCAACAGGGTGGACGAGAGCTGGTTCGCTTCGCGCACTCGATGGCGTGGGAGTGCAACGAACCGACAAATTTCCAGTCATGAGAAGACTCACCCTCTGCTCTGCGCTGCCTGCAAGCTTTGCCTTGCTCGGGTGCGGTGAGCAGCCGGTCACGGTCGCTGACGCGCTGGTCGTCGGCGGTGGTGGCACCGACCCCAGCGCTGACGACGGTGGGCCAGGTGGAAGCAGCGGGACAGCGGTTCGCGACACGTCCTTCCTGTTGGGAGCGGACATTTCCTGGGTCCAAGAAGAAGAGGGCCTGGGCACGGTGTACGTCGACGACGGCGTCGAGAAAGACATCCTCGAAATCCTTCAGGACCACGGTTTCAACGCCATTCGCTTGAGGTTGTTCAATGATCCCTCGAGCCCCTGTCGGACTTCCGCATATGGGGACGAGACCTGCGGATATCAATTCGAGTTCGGCACTCGCGCCGAGCCCTACTGTGACCTCGAGCACACGGTGGAGATGGCCCAGCGCGTGAAGAGCGCTGGCATGTTCTTCCTACTGGACTTCCACTTCAGCGATACCTGGGCGGATCCGGACGACCAGAACAAGCCCTTGGCCTGGGAAGACCTCGAGTTCGAGGCGCTCACCGCGGCGCTCGAGGCTTTCACGCGTGACTCGCTCACCACGCTCCGCGACGCGGGGGCGCCGCCGGACATGGTTCAACTCGGCAACGAGATCACGCCGGGGATGCTCTACCCGGATGGGAGCAGCACGAGCGCAGGGAACTGGCCGCAGTTTGCCGCTCTGCTGCACGCGGGAATTTCGGCGGTCCGCTCCGTCGACCCTTCGATCCAGATCATGCTGCACATCGAGAAGCCGGACAGCTTCGCGACCAGTGACTGGTGGCTGAGCAACGTGCTCGAGCAAGGGGTGGAGTTCGATGTGCTCGGGCAGTCGTGTTTCACCGAATGGCACGGACAGCCCGACGGATGGGAAGCCACCTTCGACCAGCTGGCTTCAGCCTATCCCGCGCTACGATTCATCATCGCAGAGCACTCGCAGGAGAAGCGTGCGGCGAACGACATCATGTTCAACCTGCCCGGAGGACGAGGTCTGGGCACGTTCGTCTGGGAGCCCACGCGGTGGCGCGAAACGCTGTTTGACCGTCAGGGCGACCAGCTCGTCACCAACGAGTTGATCACTCTCTACGACCAGCTGGCCGAGGAGTATGGCCTGCGGTAGCCGCGCCGGAGCGTGACGGGTGCCGCACACGAGGACGAGGAGACAACCGATGCCGGGCAGTTCGAAGCGGATCACTGGGCTTGGGGTACTGATGCTGGCGCTAGTCGCCGTTCCGGGCTGCTCCTCCGAAGATGACGGCTCCTCGGAGGACGTGGCCGAGTGTCTGGATGGTCAGATGCTTTGTGGCGAAGCGTGTGTGGACGTTTCCGTGGACGCGTTCCACTGCGGCAGTTGCGACAACGTTTGCCTTGCGGGGCAACTGTGCCAGCAGGGGACGTGCCAATGCGCCGGCTCACTCACGAATTGTGGCACGGGCTGCGTGGACACCGGCGCCGATCCGGCCAACTGCGGCGGGTGCGGGCTGCAGTGCGGGGCCACCGAGTTCTGTTCGCTGGGGCAATGCACGGTGGGCTGCGCCGACAACCTCACGGCGTGCGGGCAAAGCTGTGTGGACATCAGCTCCAGCCTGCTGCATTGCGGGGCCTGCGATGCACCGTGCGCCACTGGGCAGGGATGTGTGGGCGGGCAGTGCATCTGTCCGGCTGGATTCACCCTCTGCAACGGCCAGTGCGTCGACACGCTGACGAGCACTTCGAACTGTGGCGGGTGCGGGCTAGAGTGTCCGGTCGGGGCAACCTGCGTGGGTGGGACCTGCGATGGCGCACCCACTGGGAGTGGCGGCACGCCGGGAGCCGGTGGCGCTCCCGGATCTGGTGGCGCTCCCGCAGCGGGTGGCACGCCGGGCGCGGGCGGAACGCCGGCTCAGGGTGGCATGCCCGCTCAGGGTGGCATGCCGGGTTCCGGTGGCGATCCGGGCGTGGGCGGTGCTCCTGGCCAGGGCGGCACGCCGGGCGTGGGCGGCGACCCGGGCGTGGGCGGTGCTCCCGGTCAAGGCGGCACGCCGGGCGTGGGCGGGGATCCGGGCGTGGGCGGTGCTCCCGGCCAGGGCGGCACACCGGGCGCGGGCGGCGACCCGGGGGTCGGCGGCGATCCCGGAGTGGGTGGCACGCCGGGCGTGGGCGGGGATGCGGGCGTCGGAGGGACACCGGCAGTGGGTGGCCAACAGAACACCGACGTTCCGTTCATCCTGGGTGCGGACATCTCGAGCGTATCGGAGGGCAGCTCCACCTTCCGCGACACGGACGGCCAGACCAAGAGCATCTTCGACCTGCTCAAGAATCATGGCTTCAACTACGTCCGGCTCAAGACGTTCGTGGACCCGACCGCAGACTACGGGTACACGTCCAATGCCAACGGTTGCAGTGGGAGCATGCAACCCTACGCGGCCCGGGATCACGTGGTCGCGTACGGCGCGCAGGTGAAGGCCGCGGGCATGGGCTTCTTGCTCGACTTTCACTACAGCGACAACTGGGCCGACCCGGGCAACCAGATCATTCCGGAGGCCTGGCGCGGCGCCTCGTCGATCACGGAAATGGCCGCGATGCTCAAGGCCTACACCCAAGACGTCATCTCCACCGCCATTGCAGCCGGCGCTCGTCCAGACATGGTGCAGGTGGGCAATGAAATCACGCCGGGCATGTGCATGCACGCGCCCGGCCCCAACACGAACTGTTGGGGAGACAATCCCGAATCGGCATCCATCGGGGGGAGTACCTCCAATTGGGACAACCTGGCCGCGCTGCTCCGGGCGGGCATCGAGGGCGTGCGGGAAATCGATCCCACCATCGAGATCGTGTTGCACATCGAGAACCACAGCGCGGCTTCGTGGTGGGTGCAGAGCGCGGTGACGCGCAACCTCGACTTCGATATCCTCGGGTTGTCCTGCTACACGGCCTACCAGGGTCAACCCTCCACGTGGGAAGCCACCTTCACTAACTTGGCCAACAGCTACCCGGACCTCGACTTCATCATCGCCGAGTACAATCCGGAGCGTACCCAGGCCAACCTGGTCATGCGCGGCTTGCCCAATGGCAGAGGTCGCGGAACCTTCTTCTGGGAGCCCACGCGCAGCGGCGACTGGGGCCCCTCGATGTTCACGTGGGAGGGCGGCACCTCGGTGGCCATCCAGTCGGATTTCCAGGAGTTTGACGACCTGTTGCCGCAGTTGGGGTTGTAGCGCCAGACGGGGCAGCCCGCGAGCTGAGCTCGGGTGCTACACTCCGGCGCATGCTGGTGCGCTGGGGCTGTTCGTCGATTCTCGTCCTGCTGTTCGTTGGTTGCAGCGACGGAGACGAATTCGAGGACACCAAGCAGGTCGGCGGTCAGTACGACATGACCGTGCA
Organism: uncultured Polyangiaceae bacterium; assembly: GCA_964610275.1. Lineage (GTDB taxonomy): Bacteria > Myxococcota_A > Polyangia > Polyangiales > Polyangiaceae > JAFGBI01. The sequence goes on from CAZSVU010000003.1 coordinate 15,274, forward strand.
CAACGGCACCAACGGTTGCCAGTTCGAAGACTGGGTGGAAGGGGATACGGCGACGGACATCGGGCTGCGCATCGAGCAGGATCAGAAGGACCTCGTCGGCAGGCTGGAGGGGTCCGTGGGATCGCTGGTGGTGGCCTTGGCGCTTGGGACGGCGGAGTTCACCGGCGAGGTGGCCAGCAATCGCGTTACCTTGGTTGCGGTGAGCCCATACGTGTCTCGGGACGGGAGTTGCACGTTCAGCCGAGAGGTCACGCTGCGCGGCGAGCTGAATGGCAACGTGATGTCCGGCGAGATCGAGCACAGCCTCGCGACCAACGACGCTCCGGGGTGCGAAGGCCTGGAGGACTGCGTCTCGGTGCAGACGTTCGACAGCATCCGAACGTCCGAAGAATGAAGCTGGCGCATTGCTCCAGCTTCATTCTTCGGACGGAGGAGGACCACCCCCGAAGCGAAGCTTCGGGGGTACCTCATCAAGAGCCATCCGCCTTTGCTGCGGCAGAACCATCTGCGGCACGGTGCGGCTCAGGGGGTGTCCCGGAGAGAAGCGTCCTACGCGTCGACAAGGCTCCTCTTGAAGCGCCCTGTGCCGCGTCTCGGGGGCAGCACGGTGCTGGAACGTCACGGGATTTGGAGGCCCCCGAGCTTTGCTCGGGGGCTGACTGGTTCGGTTTCCTTACGGAAACCTCACCGCAGCCGTAGCCGTGCCGCCGGCCTTGACGCGGACGGACTGGATCTTCCGTCCAAACTCGGGGTGCACGAACATCACGGTGTGCGAACCCGCTGACACCGAGATACCGATCTTGGGGGTCTGCCCCAAGGGGCGACCGTCGAGGATCACGTTGGAGGCCGGGATGGAGTTGATGTTCAGACGCCCTCCGCCTCCGGCAGCAGGCGGAGTGCTTGCGGGCTTGCTCGTGGCCGGCTTCCGAGTCGCAGTGCTCGCCCTGCGCTTGCCGCCGGTCCGTTTGGTTGCCGACTCGTCGGCGTCGTCGGGAACCTCCTCGCCCTCGGCGACCATCACGATCTCGAAGGTTTTCTCGGCCTGCCCGTCGTCGAACGAGATGGGCTTCCGGTAGTCCTGGTACCCGTTCTTCTTGGCGACGAGCGTGTAGGGTTTCTCCGGTCGGATGTCGATCTTGATGGGCAGCTTGGGCAGCGGTCGCCGCTCCCGGCCACTCACCAGCAGGACCTTGGCTCCATCGGCACCCGGTCCCGGCTTGATGTGGGCCAGTCCCTTGATGACTTTCAGCTTCGGTTCGACGCTGACGATCTTGTCCGGCTCGACGGATACCTTGCCGTCGTACGGCTCGTAGCGATCGCTCCCGGAGATCCGGAGGGTGTGCTCACCCGGGGTCATCTCCTTGAGCTCGACGGGCAGGGGGCCTTCGTCACTCCCGTCCACCGTGAGCCTGAGCCCAGAGCCGAGCTCGGCCACGCGTATCCCCGTACCCCGCGACTTGCGGGTGAGGCTGATGGGCAGAACCAAGTTCTGGCCCTTCTGCACCGTGATCGCCTTGTCTGCGGTCTTCTTGTAGCCTTCGGCTTGGACGCTGACGATGTGCGTCCCGGCCGATAGCTTGTCCACCTTGCAGGTGGACGTGGTGCACGTGACCTGCTGATCGACGAACACTTGGACTTTCTCGACGACCTCGTCGTTGGGACCGGCGACGGTGACGATCAGCGTGCCCGATGCGGGGAAGGCAAACAGGACCACAGCCACCACTGCGAGCAAGACGGCTGCCAGTCCGATGACGATGATGAGTCCTTTTCCGCCGCCGGGCTGAGGCGCCATCATCTGCGCCGGGACTGCCGGTCGAGGCAACGGCGCAGGTGCACGAGGCGGTGGGGGTGCCGGAGGAGCTGGACGGGGAAGCGCTGGCGCTGCACCGCCTGACGCACTCGCAATCGCGGCGACCCCGCCGGGACGAGCCGGTGCTCCAGCCGCCGGCGGCGGCGGAGGGGGTGCGCTGCGAAGCAGGTCGCGTGACGCATCTTCCCCGCCGGTCTTGTCCCACAGCGTGGTCTTCTCGTCGTCGTCGTCCCAGTCCATGTCCGAGTCGGCCGCGGAAGGCGGTGGCGGTGGGGGGGGAGGGACGGACTTCGATCGTGCGCCGGGCGGGGGCGGGAGCCCTGGCGGACCACTCGGCGGCTTGGGTGCTGATGGTGGGATCGAGGGAGCCTTGAGGGCGCCAGCGGGGGGTGGCGGCGCCGGCGCCGTTGGCGCGGGCGGTAGCGGCGCAGCTGCGCGCGACGCCGGTGGGGGTGCGGGCGCTGCTGGTGCTGGCGGGGGTCGCGCGCCTGCCGATCCGGGTGGCGGTGGTGGCGGCACGCTGGGGGCGCCGCGGGGCGCTCCTGGCGGAGGTGGCGGTGGCACGCTCGGGCCGCCGCGGGACGCTCCAGGCGGAGGCGGCGGTGGCACGCTGGGGCCGCCGCGGGGCGCTCCAGGCGGAGGCGGTGGCACGCTGGGGGCGCCGCGGGGCACTCCAGGCGGAGGCGGTGGCACGCTGGGGCCACCGCGGGGCGCTCCAGGCGGCGGTGGTAGCGGCGGTGCGCCTCCGGACTTGGGTGGTCCTGGCGGAGGCGGTGGCGGCACGGCGCCTGGCTTTGCTCCTCCGGGCGGTGGCGGAGGTGGGGCCGCCATGCCGAGCAGCGTCTTCTGTCGCATAGGCGGAGGCGCGACAGGGTTCGACTTCGGTTCAGCGAGAGCTGGCGCTGGCGAAGACTTTGCCAGTCCGTCGAATACGTCCAGGTCGGATCCGCCCTTGTCGCTCATTCAGTTGCTCTCCTGCTACTCCCGGCTGCCAGCTGAGTGTGGGGCCGTCCGTGGTGCAGCGTGGGTGTTTCGGACGGAGCCGCCGATCGCGCTCAACCGCTGCTGACGGGGAACTTGCGACACCCGGATCGAGGTATGCAAATTCGCCACGGAATTGGATACCGCAGCGTACCTCGCGTTTGGGCCCATAGCGAGCGGATTACGGTAAAAGTGTACTGTTTTGCAAGGGTTCCGTAAGTCCATATCGGAAATGGGATGGTTTTCCAGGTATCCGCGCGAGGCCGAGTGTAGCCGGCTTCTCGTCCGAGATACGTATGTGGATGCGCGTGCGATCTAGGGCGGGTTCTCGGCGGTGTCCCCGGCCGGCGGAGGGTCGGATGGGGGCGTGCTTTTCTGCGCTTCGGAATCCGCGTCCGGTGTGGTCGGTGCCTCGTCCTCCGACTCGACGGGCTTGGGCTTCTTGAAATAGCGCACGCGGCGTGCCTGCAGCGGGTACCAAACAGTCGAGGGAACGAGGGGGGTGTCCGGGAAGATCCATCGCGCACCGGGAGAGAGCGCGCGCACCAAGCGCACGGCGGCTCGGTCACGCGGCACGGGATGCCCAGAAAGATCACGGTCTCCTCCCAACGCGGCCTCCACCGACTCGTCGAGTAGCAGACGCGCGCTGCAGCCCAGCTCATCCAGGAGTCGGTCGAGCAGCAGGTGATCGGTGCCGGGCCGAAGGGCGGTGGTCACCTCCGCGTAGACCAGCATTCCGCTGGGGGAGATGCCCACGGCGGCGACGGCTTTGGAAGCGCGGGAGTGAGCGACGCCAAATCCAGTCATCACGCGGTGCGCGCCCTTCTCCGGCGACTTCGGCGATATCCAGAAGTGTCCTTCGTGATGCCAGAGCGACCCGCTGGATTCGCCCAGGGCAGACGGTGCCCGAAACGTCACCACGGTCTTGGCGTCGGCCTGCTCGGAATCGGCGACGCGAACCATTCTGGGATCGATCTTGAGCAACCGCACCTTGGTCTCGCGACGGTTCGAGTCGGGCCGTAACCAGGTCGTCGCGAGCGCGTACGGCCAGCCGTGTTGCGGCAGTCCCTTCACCTGCCACTTGCCCTCGGGGTCCCCCTGGGCGGCGAGCGGCGCCGGAAGATCCTTCTCCGGCAGCAGGTGGCGCAGGGTCAGATAGAAGAAGTCGCGCGATTCCCGATTGATGTACCTCGGGAAGTTCATCAATCCCATATACCGAATCATGCGGCGGCCACGGAAACGCCAGCCGGGCATGTCGGCGATGGGGCCTTGGGCTTCCCATTGCTGATTGAGCGGGCGCGACAGCAGTGGCAGCTCGTCTTCTGGTCCGGTCCGATAGAACTCCAGGCCGGTGTGCCCCGGGTTCATGTCGAGATGGATGCCGTAGGCGCAGCGCGCACGCTGCATGGCGAGCGCCAAGTGGTCCGCATCGATGCTGGTGCCGTAGAAGTAGGCGATGAATCCTTCCGTGGTCAGGCAGATGGCGCTTCTGACCGTGCGGGATTCATCGGTCCAGCCCGGAGGGACACCGCCCCACCAGCTGCGCTGGTAGGGATTGATGAAGCCATTCATCACCAACGGTGTCATGTTCTGGCGAAACGAGCGGATGTCGCTGGGAACCGTCTCGTCGTTGGGCCAGGTGCCAAACCCCGTCGAACCGTCGCTCAACTCGGCGACGGTGGCAGCGTAGGGCTTGGGGGGCAGGTAGACGATCCCTGCGGCCATCATGCCCCACTCGCCGTGGGTGGCCTGGAAGCCTCCGTTGAGGCCCGCCAACAGTCGCCCCATGACTTCGGGTCGGCGTGGCACCAGGCCGGGTCCGGTCTCACCGGTGGCGCTCTTCGGCTCCACGGTGCCACTCATCGCATGCAGCCGAACCTGACGCGGATCCCAGAGGGTAACGAAGATCTGAGTGAACGCTCGCTTGCGGTCGGTGCGGATGAACGAGGTCATGAACGGCCCCGGCAATCCGGGGTTTCTGCCGACGAAGGGGTCGTTGTCCATCGAGCGCCATTGACCCTCACCCTCGAGCGGCGGGTCCAGCATGGGCTGCATGGGCGGTGGGGGCCAGCCGGTTTCCGGGTCCGTGTACTCGATGGGTGCGGCGTCCAGCAGGTCTCCGAGCTCTTTGGCGATGCGCTCGGAGCCGTCGTCGCCCGTGACGGTCCCCAGCATCAACTGCAGGCGATCGAGGGCCTCGAACGCCACGGCCTTGACCAGTTGCATGCGGTCGCTGCCGAACCAGGGCAGAGCGCGGACGCGATCGACCGCCCAGGTGACCGTGTTGCCGGGCTTGGCCTTGTGGTGTTGCTGCTCGCGCACGAAGGTCTTGCCCTCGACCTTGCCGGACCCGTCGGTCAGCACGCGGATTCTGCGGCCGTCGGCGTCGATCAACAGGGCCGGATCGGAGAACGCCAGAGTCACGTTCGAGGCAGCTGGATCCAGCTTGAACGAGCGGCGACCGATCCCCGCTTTCTGGCCGGTGTTCTGCCGATTGGTGATCGCGTTCTGCCAGCGCGTCCAGCGAGTCCACTCGGGTCCACTCACGGGGGGTTCGCCACGTAGGTCGGCGAATTGAACGCTGTAGACCTTGCCCCCGCCTCCGATCACCCACGCCGCACGTTCTCCAGCCAAGGTGAGCTTCTGCTCGTCGACGGCGGAGGTGTCGCTGATGTTGTATCGGCCCATCAGCTCCAACAGCCTGCCCTCTGGGGAGAGCCGGCTGGTGATCAAAAAGATGTCCGCGGGTTGATCGACCGCATGCGCTCGGACTAGCGCACGCGGGTGCTCGATGCGTGACCCGAGGAAGCCTGTGGGGTGGTCGACCCAGAACACTTCAGACGGGAGCGCGACCAAGCCTTCGGAGGCCAGGGCTTGGGCCAGTGCGTGAGCTAGATCGGGTTCGGCCGAGGCCGCTGGCACCACGGGATCTCCAGGCAGGGCCAAGAATCCCAACGCCATGAGCAGCGGCAGCGGCCGGACTGCTGCCAGCAAGCGGTGCGCGAAACCTCTGCTGGGCGGTGCGGGTGGCAGCCGCGGTCGCGCACCGGCAGGACCTGCAGAAGCCGGGTGGGGCACCACCGCAGCCCCGCAGCGATCTGACCGCTGCTCCACGGCCGATACGACGACAGGGATCCTCAGCATCTCCGCTGGATGAACGCGTGCCGGCGGTTAGCATCTTCCCGGCGCCGCGGCCAACCTCAGGGAAACTGTTCAGGGCGTATCACCGGATTTGTGTCAACTGAGTTGTCATGCTCTGTCAACATCGTTGTTGGTCGGAACGTGGTGCCATGATTCGATGGTGATGGAACCTCGAATAAGTCAACGAAAACAGAATATTAGCGATCATTCAGCGCTTGAGGCGGCGCCGGCCGACGAGATTGTGTCGGCATGCTTCGTGCTACGCTTCTTCTCGTATGGGTCGCATTGCGCGTCGCACGGTGCTGCTGGGCGGGATCTTTCTCGCCGTGGCGTTCGGGTGTCAGTCGCCGACGCTACCGCTGCCGCCGCCCGAGGAGCCGGCGGTGGACGCACCCAACGACGACGGTGTCGCCAAGATCAGAGGGCGAGTACCCCAGCCACGAGCCTGGGTGTTCACGATCAACTGGACACAACTCGAGGCCGACGACCCCGGCGCAATCGGCGGAGACTGGGCCGACGACGACGGCGTGTACGAGTTCGAAATCCGAGCGGACGCCGGCGACCAGTGCGAGCTCTGGTACGAGTACGCGGCGGACAAGAGTCAGTCTCGATACTTCGAGATCCCATCGGCGGAGTGAGCGCGTGCGAGCCGCCGTGCTCCCCTCGCGCCTCACTCTGTCGTGGTCAGGTGCAGCCGGCCATCGGCGGCGACCGCCTCGCCTACGAGGTCGTAGTCGCTCGCGTCCGTGACGCGGACCCGACAGAACTCACCGGGGCGAGTGTCCGCGCCGGATAGGTACACTACGCCGTCGATCTCGGGCGCTTGTCCGGCGTGGCGTCCTTGCAGGACCCACTCGTGCTCGTCGCTGCTGCCCTCCACGAGAACGTCGAGCTCCTGGCCGATGCGTTCCGCATTCCTGCGCGCTGCGATCTCCCGCTGCAGCGCCATCAGACGTCGAGCGCGGCTCTCGGCGATCCGCGGCGCAACCTTGCCCTTGTATTGCTGCGAATGCGTGCCGTCTTCGTCGGAGTAGCAGAAGACCCCAACGTGATCGAACTCGGCCCAGCGCACGAACTCCGACAGTTCCGCATACTCGGCGGCGGACTCGCCCGGGTGGCCCACGATGAACGCGGTGCGCAGGACGACGTCGGGGACCTCGCGTCGGAGTCGCTCGACGAGCGCGCGAGCGCGCCGGCCGTCGTAGCCCCTCCGCATGCGCCGCAGCATGGTGTCCGCCACGTGCTGCAAGGGAATGTCGACGTAGGGCAGCACGCGCGGGTGCTCCGCCCACAGTGCGACCAAGTCGGCGTCCAGCCGCTCCGGGTAGAGATAGTGAATACGGACCCAGCGGAGCCCCGGCACTTCGGCGATTTGCCGGACAGTCTGGGCCAAGTGGGTGCCGTCCTTGAGATCCCGTCCGTACGCCACGCTGTCCTGGGAGAGCAGGTTCACTTCCACGACGCCGGCCGCGGCCAGACGTTCCACTTCGGCAACCAGATCGGGTAACGGACGCGAACGTTGCTTTCCTCTCAGGGCCGGGATCACACAGAATGCGCACTCCCGGCTGCAGCCTTCGGCGAGCTTCACGTAGGCGCTGCCAGCGTGAGTGGTCAGCGAGCGAGGGTCGGCTGCGCCCATGATCCAGGCCGCGGGATCTCCCACCAGGATGCGATCACTGCCGCCGCGCAGTACCTCGGCCAGACGCAGCATGTCGCTCGACCCAAGGAAGTGGTCGACTTCTGGCATGGCTTCGGCCAGTTCCTGCGGATGGCGTTGGCTGAGACATCCCGCCACAACCAACTGGCGGCAGGCCCCGGTGCGTTTGTGTTCGGCCATCTCCAGTACGACCTCGATCGACTCCCGCTTCGCAGCGTCGATGAAGCCGCACGTGTTCACCAGGATGACACGAGCCGCGGCGGGGTCCGACACGTGGCGGAACCCAGCCCGCTGCGACACCCCGAGCATGACCTCGCTGTCCACGCGGTTCTTGGCGCACCCGAGACTGATGAAGTGTATGGTGAGGTCGGATGCTGCCATGGCCACGGGTGAGCGTTGGCAACATCAGCGAGCGCAGTCTCAGGGTGACCTTTCGCGCTGCCCGCGCTGGCTGCTGTCAGCCCTCCATCAGACGTGTGAAGCGACGAAATAGGTAGAGCGCGTCGTGTGGGCCGGCAGCAGCTTCGGGGTGGTACTGAACGCTGAACGCCCTTGCGTCCGGGGCTGCGAGCCCTTCACTGGTGCCGTCGTTCAAGTGCAGGTGAGTGCTGTGTGCCTGCTGGCCGAGGGAATCCACCTCCACCACGAACCCGTGATTCTGCAAGGTGATTTCCACGCGCCCGGTGCTCAGGTCCTTGACCGGTTGGTTGAGCCCCCGATGTCCGAACTTCAGTTTGTAGGTGGAAGCCCCGAGCGCGAGTGCCAGCAGTTGATGTCCCAAGCAGATGCCGAAGATGGGCCGTTTGCCCACCAGTTCGCGGATGGAGTCCACCGCGTAGGTCACTGCCGCGGGATCGCCCGGGCCGTTGGAGAGAAAGATGCCGTCCGGGGCGAGTTTCAGGATTTCCTGGCTGCTGGCGCGAGCCGGTACGACCGTCACCCGGCAACCGACGTCGACCAGACAACGCAGGATGTTGCGCTTCGCGCCGAAATCCATGGCCACGACGTGGAAGCGTGGGGCCGTCGCGCCGTCGGGCTTATCCAGAAACAGGCGATCACTGTCGAAGGGAACGTTCCACTCCGCGCGCGACTCGGCGAAGTCGTAGGGGCGACTCGGAGTCACCCGACTCACCAGGTCGAGCCCGGCCATGGATGGCGCTGCGCGGGCACGATCCACCAGCGTGTTCGGGGCCTCAGTCCCGATACAAGCATTCTGGGCGCCTTCATCGCGCAGGTGCCGGGTCAGCGCCCGGGTGTCCACGTCGGCGATGCCCACGATGCCGTGACGCCGCAGATAGGCTTCCAGACTTTCCTCCGCACGCCAATTCGAGGCGATCGGACTGGGAGAGCGCACGACGAACCCAGCAACCTGGGGCTTGTCGTCGACGCTTTCGGCATCCTCGTGGGTGACGCCCGTGTTGCCGATGTGCGGCGCGGTCATGGTGACGATTTGGCCGCAATAGGACGGATCGGTGAGCACTTCCTGATAGCCCGTCATGCCAGTGGTGAACACGGCTTCACCGGTGCTGGCGCCTTCGGCGCCCCAGGAGACGCCGGGAAATAGCGTGCCATCAGCGAGGGCGAGCCAGGCCTGCTGGCGTGCCCCCATCAACTCGCTCCCACGGCGTCGTAGACGACTTGGCCCCCGGCCAAGGTCATGAGCACGCGACCGCGCAACTGCTGGTTCATGAAGGGGCTGTTGCGGCTCTTGCTTTGCAGTCCGGCCTCACTCGGGCGCCAGCGCTGTTCGGGATCCACCAGGACCAGTTCCGCGAGGGCGCCTTCGCGCAGGGATGGAGGCTCCAGACCGAGGATTGTCGCCGGACGGGTCGAGAGCGCGTCGATCAGTCGGGTGAGCGACAGCATTTGCTGCTCGACCAGCGAGAGGCAGAGCGGGAAGCTCAATTCCAACCCGATCAGCCCCGGAGACGCTGCGGAGAACTCACAGTCCTTCTCCAACGCGGCGTGCGGTGCATGGTCGGTGGCGATGGCGTCAATGGTGCCGTCGGCCAGCGCAGTCCGCACGGCCTCCAGGTCCGACTCCTCCCGCAACGGGGGGTTGACCTTGCAGAGCGCGTCGTAGCGTCCCACGGCTGCGTCGGTCAGCAGCAGGTGATGGGGCGTGACCTCGCAGCTCACGGCCTGACCGTTCGCCTTGGCTCGGCGGATCAAGTCCACTGTGCCTGCGGTAGAGACGTGGGCGGCGTGGTACGGGGCCCCAACGTAGTCTGCGAGCATCAGGTCGCGGGCAATGATTGCGTCTTCGGCGACCCGAGGCGCACCGCGCAAGCCGAGGCGAGTGGAGACGGCCCCCTCGTGCATGTCTGCGCCGGTCGTCAGCTCATGGTCCTCGGCGTGCTGGATCACCAAGAGGCCGAAGTTGCTCGCGTACTCGAGCGCGCGTCGCATGACCGAGGAGCTCATCACGCAGACCCCGTCGTCACTGACGGCTACCGCGCCGGCTTCGCGCAACTCGGCCATCTCCGACAGTTCCTTGCCCTGCTGGCCCTTGGTGATGGCGGCAATGGGGTGCAGCAGCGCCCCGCCGCATTCCGCGGCCCGGCGCAACATGAACTCGGTGATGGCGCGATGATCATTGACCGGCTTGGTGTTGGGCATGGCGCACACGTGCGCATACCCGCCGGCCGCACCCGCGGCGAGGCCCGTCCCAATGTCCTCCTTGTACTCGTACCCAGGCTCGCGCAGATGCGCATGCATCTCCACGAACGCGGGCAGCAACCATCTGCCTCCACCTTCGATCACCCGCGCGCCGTCCACGCGCGCCGCCTCCGCGCCCACCCCGGGGCCCACCTTGGCGATGCGTTGACCTTCGATCACCAGATCGACGCGGGCGTCGAGCTGGTTGCTCGGGTCGATGGAACGAACATCACGGAATACCAGCAGCGGGTCGCGGACGGTCACGGCGGGGTGTGATAGCACGGCGTCGCCGAATCCTGCACTAGACAAGGATCCGCCCGGCATGAACACCCAAACGCGCTGACATTCCCGCCGGTTGCCCGTTGGGTCCGGGACGCCAATCGCGTCCTACGCCGTCGAGAGGCGCGATTCGGGCGCCGGGTCAATCCCGCGCCAGCGCAAGGTGGACCGCACCGTAATACAGAGGGACCGACTCCGGTACCGGCGTACCCGGGCTGACGTATAGGATGTAGGGATACTCCATCTCGCCAGCGACGATGTGGTGGTACTGGTTGCTGTCGCGACCGTCGTACAGATTGGAGACTGCCTTCACACTGTCAGCGAAGGTGCGAATGTCGAAGGGCGTTCCCCGCACGGTGCAGCGACCCAGCCGTCGGCGGAACTGGTCCAAGTCCTGGAACGGGAAGTTCTTTGCAGTGATGATGCGGTTCTGGTTCACGATCATGCGGAGCCGCTCGACTTGCTCCGAGGGCACCTTGAACAAGTAGCGATACTTCTCCCCGTCCTGAAGGATGGCGCGGTCCCCGAGAAACAGGTCCATGAATCCTTCGAGCAGATCGTGGAGCTCCTCGGCGACGAGGTTCGAGAGGAGGAAGGCGTTGTTACGCGTGAGCAGCGTGTAGATGCGCACGCCCCTCGTTTCGACCTTTCCCATGCCTTTGAGGTTTCGGACGAAACCTCCGTAGTTGAACCCCTCCAGCGCGCTGCCTTCGGCAACGTGCGCCACGGTGCAGCGGGACAGGGCGGCCTGCATCGACGCTAGGTTCTCGTCGGAGAACTCCTCTCGCAACTTCGCGATGCCCGGGTCCGGCAATTGGACGGCCATGGTCGCTTCCGTGTTCTCGGCAGAATACGGCTGCGGAAGGATCTTCGGCCGATTGCCGTCATCACCCGTCATACACGTTATTCTAGTCGGAACTCGTGCTGCAGGGCAGCGCCGAGCGAGCGCGGTCGCCGCGCGGTGCGCGCACGGAAGCTCGACTCCCGGTCGGCCTTTCCGCCGGCGTTGCGAGTACGGCAAGGGAAACCAGGGCTGTTCGAGGCTCGAGCTCCGAGACGGATCGTCCCCGGTTGGGCCGAGAGACTATCGCGAAGGCGTCGCACCGGTGTCCTTCGGGACGCGTGTGCGCTGGTCCGTGAACCACCGGGGGAAAGGAGCCCGAGGACATGCATGTTGGGCAGACTGAAAACTTCGGCTGTGGCCAGTCGAACGAGGCTGACCCGTTCGAGCCGGACGACGGCTTCACTGATGCGCGACGCGGGAGCCTGGGCGGCACTCCGATGGGAGCGACGCACCAGCTGGCAGGTTTGATCCTCCGAGGTGCGGCAGGCCCCTAGAAAGCCGTGCCTCGGGCGAGTCGGTGTCTCGCTCTGGCGCGAGCCCAGTGATAGGTTGCGCTGGGGCGGCTCCGCGAAGATGCCAGTAAAACGTCCACCGAAACCGAAGCCGAAGCCGAAGCCGAAGCCGAAGCCCGTCAAGCCACCTCGCCCTGGTGCGCCCGCACCTTCGTCCGGATCGCGCTCGGCGCTGCCGCCGCCCCCGACACGACCGGGCAGCGCTCCGCCCGCGGTGCGGCCTCTCCCCCCACCGCCCGTTCCATCCCGGCCGTCGGTGGTCCCACCTCCCGCGCGCACCAGCCGCCTGCCGCCACTACCGCGAAAGTCCGACTCGAGTCCGCCACCTCGAGTTGCTGGCGCACCACTCCCGCCGCCGCCGCGGACCAGCCGCCTGCCGCCCCCGCCTGCCGTGCCGGCAACCCCGGCGGCGCCTCCGGTGTCGAGTGAAATCACCGCCGCCCAGGCGCAGAAGCAACTGGAGCAGGCTCGGGTGTTGGTGGCGCGGTATGACCGCGAGCTGTCCAATTGTGACGACCCGCGGCGAGCTGCTCGGCTGCATTTCGAGTGCGGACGACTGCTGGAGCGCCCCATCAACGACTTGCCCGCGGCCACGGGACGATACGTGCGAGCGTACGAGATCGAACCGGACTATCTGCCCGCGGTGGAGGGGGCGCGCCGGCTGTTCGTGAGGCGCCGAGACCACCATTCGGCGCTGCCGCTGCTCGACGCCGAGGTGCGAATGACCTCGGATTCCGTCCGCAAGGCCATGCTGCTCTACGACCAGGGGCGTCTGCTCGAAGATCAGATGGGGCAGCGTACCGAAGCGCGGGCCGCGTTTGCCAGCGCGCTCGCGTTGGACCCCAAGAACGTGAGCATCCTCAAGGCGCAGGCTCGTGCGGACGCGGCCGCGGGCGACTGGGAAGCTTTGGAGCGCACCCTGGAACAGACGGCGAACGCCCTCACCGCGGACTCACGGCACCGGGCGGCCGTGCTCGCGCAGCGGGCGCGTCTGGTGGAGGCCCACCGGGCGGACACTCACCTCGCGGTGGAGCTCTACCAACAGGCGATCCGCTTCGATCCCGCTGCGCCCGGAGCCGTGCAGGCGCTCAAGCGGCTGCTCTATGCACACGAGCGCTGGGCCGATCTCGCGACGGTGCTCGAGATCGAGGCCAACCAGGCCGCAGAACCAGCAGCACGGGCGCTGGCGCTCTACCGGATCGGTCGCATCCAGGTCAGCCGACTCGGCAACGTGGAAGCCGGGTTGGAGGCGATGGAGCGCGCCGCTGCCGTAGCTCCGGATGACGTGATGGTGCTGGAAGAGCTCGCGCGTCTGTATGAGCTGGCGCAGCGATACGATGCTCTGGTCCGGGCGCTGGAGCGGCTGGTCGATCGTGCGCAGAGCCCAGCTGAGAAGGTCGGCCGACTGCAGCGCATCGGTCAGCTGCTCGAGGAGAAGCTGTCCGACGAAGCTGGCGCAATCGAGTGGAACGCGCGAGCGCTGGAATGCGACCCTGCTTATCTGCCCGCGCTGCAGGCGCTGGGCAAGCTGTACACTCGCCGAGGGGACTGGGAACGCTTGGTGGCCATGCACCTGGCCGAAGTGGAGACCACCTCCGACGTGGAGCGCCGTGCAGCGGGGCACGCGCGCATCGCCGAGATTCTGGCGGACCAGCTGGACCGAGCGGAAGAGGCCGTCGAGCACCACAAGCGGGCCGTGGGTCTGGTGCCCGGGTACACCGCTTCATTCAAGTCACTGGAGCGCCTGTACACCGAAGCCCAACGCTACCGTGAGTTGGTGGAGCTGTACGAGCGGGCGGTGGACGCAGCTCAGGATCACGAGCTTCGGGTCACGTACCTCTTCAAGATCGGTAGGCTGTACGAAGATGCGTTGGCCGCACCCGCGGATGCCATGAATGCGTTCCAGCGCGTGCTTTCCATCGATAGGCGCAATCTGGGAGCTCTGCATGCGCTCCAGCGATCGGCTGAGCGAGCGCAGCAATACGAAAAGCTGGTCTCCGCCCTCGTCATCGAGGCCGGGCTGCTGGAGCAGAAGGATCAGGTGTGCGCCTTGCTGCATCGAGCCGGCGAGATCTGCGAGCAGCAACTGAACGACCCCGATGCGGCACTGCGCCGCTATCGGCGAGTGGTTCAGACCGACCCTCTGCATCGACCCACGTTGGCCAGCCTGGGCCGTCTGTACTATCGCCTCGGCCGCTGGGAGGACCTGCTCGACACCTACCGCGGAGAGCTCGCGGCGTCGGAACGAAGTGCGGATACGGCTCCGTTGCTGTGCAAGATGGGTGAGCTCTGCGAACGGCACCTGGGCAGGGACGACGAGGCCGTGCAATGTTATCGGGAGGCGCTCGAGGTCGACCCCTTCCACACGCCGTCTTTGCATGCCTTGGCGCGCAAGCTGACTGAAAGGGGGAACTGGACGGAGCTGGTCAAGCTCTTGGAGCTGGAGCTGAGCGGGCTCAAGGACCGCGCCCTGCGGGCACGGACGGCCTACCGAATCGGCGAGGTCTACGAAAGCCGCCTGCGCGCTCAGGACAAGGCGGCTGCCGCCTACGAGCAGGCCCTGGGTGCGGACCCAGATTTCCGACCGGCGCTCGACGCGCGCGCACGCCTGCTGGTTCAGGCCAAGGAGTTCAACGAGACCGTACTGGAGCTCAAGCGCGAGATCGCGAGCGCGGCCGAGCCCACGCTCGCGGTGGCCGCGCTGATGCGCCGAGGCGAAGTGTATCGCGACGACCTCGACGTGCCCGGTCGGGCCCTGGAGTGCTTCGAGGCAGTGCTCGAACGAGATCCTGCTCATCTGGGCGCGCTGCTGGCACTGGAGTCTCTCTACACGCAGATGGGCACCTGGGAGCAGCTGGTGGAAGACTTCTCGACCCAGGCGCGGATCCTCGGGGACGCCGGTGCGCGCGTGGCGGTGCTGCGCGAGCTCGCGCGGGTGCAGGAGGTCAAGGAGATTGGCGGCCAGGACGCGCTCCAGCAAACCTACTTTTCCATCCTGCAGCTTGACCCCACGGACATCACGACGTTGCGCGCACTCGAACGGATTGCCCTGACGAAAGGCGACAGCAAGCTGTTGGCTCATCTGGACGCGAAGCTGGCAGCGCTGCTGAGCGAGCCGCGGCTGTCCGGGATCCACTGTGTGCGGCTGGCGGAGTACCTGGAGTCCGTCGAGGATCCAAGCGCGTTGCAGACGTATCAGATGGCGCTCGACCGGGATCCCGACAGCCTCGCCGCGACGCGGGGTCTGGCTCGGTTGGCGGCCAATAGCGGGGACCCGAAGCTGTTGCAGCAGGCCGCGGAGAACTTGGCTCGGGTGGCCCGGGACATGGAGGGGGCGGCGCAGGTGTACTGTTCGGCGTCCCGGGCACTGGTCGAAAGCAAGCCTGACGATCCCCAGGCGGCCACCTGCCTGACCCGAGCGCTGGACGTGGCTCCCGGGTATCTTCCGGCGGCCGAGCAGCTGCGTGAGCTGCTGCTCGGCCGTGGGGAGGCAGACCAGCTCCGCCGCGAGCTGGTTCGCGCGGCCAACGCCTGCACCGAAGCCGCTCCCGCAGTGGCGTTGTGGACGCTGATCGCGAAAGTGGACGCCGAGGAACGAAATGACCTGCCGGGAGCGGTTGCTGCGCTGCGCCACGTCCTCGACGAACGTCCCGGGCACGTCCCCACCATGTTGGAGCTCGCGCGCCTGTACGAACGCGACCGCCGGTGGTCCAACGCGGTCGAGCAACTGGAGAACGCGCTCAAGCAGTCCCCTACTGCACGTGAGGCGGCAGACGCGCGGTACCGGCTGGCGGACATTCTGCACCAGCACCTCGACGACCCCGACGGGGCCACGGCCCACCTCCGCGCGGTGCTCGCCGTGGACCCGAGCGACATCTCCGCTCGTATCAGGCTGGCGGATGTGTTCGAGAAAGCGGGGCGCGTCGAGGAAGCCATTGCCTCCGCCATGAACTTGGTCGAGCACACCGAGGACCCCGCCGACCAAGCGCGCGTCCTGGGGCGGGTCGCGCGACTGGAGGCTGCTCGCGGCGACGCCGACGGGGCGCTGGATGCTTGTGATCGTGCGTTGGAGCTGGCCGGGTTGGTGGATGACGTCAGCCAACAGTACAAGGCCATTGCCACCGCGCAGGAGAAGGAGGGGGACGCCACCGTGTGGGCGCGCTATGCGCAGGCTCTGTCCCGTCACCTGGGCAGCGCCACGGCCAAGGCCTCCGGTGCCACCGCCGTCGCACTCGAGCTCGCGAACGTGCTGGACCAGAAACTCAATCATCCGGACAAGGCCGTGGGCGTGCTTCGCACGGCGGCTGCCAACTCGGACAGCAAGGAGTTGGCTGAAGCGCTGGCCTCGCAGCTGGAGCGGGCCGGCCAAATCCAGCACGCCGTGCGGGAATTCAAGCGCTTGATTCACGTCGACCCGACGCGCCCGGAGAGCTGGAGGCAGCTGGCGGGAGTGCTGCGCCGCGCCCAGCGCAACCACGAAGCCGACCTCGCCGTGGATGCGCTGCGCGCGCTCGGAGCACATGTGGATCCCGCGTTGCTCAAGGGAGCCGTATCCCGCCCGCGACCGGCCGACGTGCGCGCTGGTACCTTTGACCCGCGAGCCTTCAACACCGTCGACCTACTGGCGGTGGGGGACACCACCCGGGAGCTGGTGGCGGTTCTGGCGGAGCCGCTCAGCAAGCTGTATCCACCCGAGCTCGGCCGATACGGTCTAACCACCCGCGATCGCTTGGCACCGCGTTCGACGAACATCGTTCGGTTGCTCGCGAACGACCTTGCGGCGGCGTTCGGCGTCGAGGAGTTCGACCTCTACGTGCATCGCGGAGCAGCCGACAGAGTGGAGGTGGAGCTGGCGGACCCACCGGCGATCCTGGTCCCCGCAACGTTCGCCAGCCTGCCCCAGCCGCAGACGGCGTTTCTGCTGGCCCGCGTGATGGCCAACCTGGCGCGGGGGCTACATCCGGTCGACCGAGTTCCGGCGCGTCAACTCGAGCTGCTACTGGCGTCAGCCGCGCGGTTCGTTCAGCCCCAGTTCGGTGCGGGTCGTTTCGACGAGAACGAGCTGGAGCAGACGGGGCGCGGCCTGGGCAAGGCCATTTCGTGGCGAGGCCGGCGTCAGGTCGAAGAAGCGGCGCAACGCTACGCGGGCGCCCCCCCCAGGGACTTCGCCGAGTGGGTCGGCAAGGTCGGGCGCACGACGACGCGGATTGCATTGGTGCTGGCGGACGACCTGGCCGGTTGCCTCAAGCTCGTCCGACGGATGGACACCGAAGCCGTGTCGACCGCGGAGGCCGGGGGGCCCCGCCCGGGATCTCTGGCCAACGAGCTACTCACGTTCTGGGTCAGCGACGCCGCCATTTCGCTGCGCCAACACCTGGGAATACCGTGAGTGCCCCTGCCGGCCGCCCAGGCTGGATCAGCCAGCGCGATCCTCGCCCTCTTTGGTCGCCAAGGCGCTTGCGAAGCCTGGGTGCTCTGAGCTAGATACCCCCCGAATCTTTCGCTTCCGGAAAACGAGCCCAGGTGGCGGAACTGGCAGACGCGCGGGCTTCAGGTGCCCGTGCCCGCAAGGGTGTGCGAGTTCGAGTCTCGCCCTGGGCACCCCACTCACCCCCGGCTGACCCGAGCTCGGGGTGAGATGGCCACGTCTCCGGCAGGCAGCGGGCCCTACCGCGAGATAACGGTGGCGGCGGTCGCCTTGGGAATCGTCCAAGGCCTGCTCATGACCGCGGCCTTCGTCTACATCGGGCTGAAGCTGGGGTTCGGTCTGGCTGGCTCGACGGTGGCTGCCATTCTGGGGTTCGCCCTGCTCCGAGGCGTGGGTCGGCGTCTGGTCGGCATCCGCGGTTGCGGATCCATCCTCGAAAACAACATCAACCAAACCGTCGCTTCCGGGATCAACACCGCCTCCTCAGGATTGGTGTTCACGTTTCCCGCGCTGCTACTGCTCGGGAGTGACTATGACCCCTACGTCGTCCTACTGGCTGCGGTCGCCGGATCGTTCATGGGGGTCGTGGTCATCATCCCGCTGCGCAAGCAGCTGATTGAGGTCGAGCGCCTCAAGTTCCCCAGTGGAGTTGCGGTGGCGGCGATTCTCAAGACCCCCGGCGCCGGCATCCGCCGTGCGCGCTGGTTGGCGCTGGGATTCCTGCTGAGTGCGAGCTTGACCCTGGCCACCGACCACCGCTTGGGTTGGCTCCCGGACGCGATCCGGATTGGACCCGCGCTCAAGTCGTGGTTGGGCGTTGGCGACCGCGGTGGGCTGGCGCTGCTGCTCATGGGCACCACGGTTTCGCTGAGCATGGCCAACATCGGGGGGGGGCTGTTTCGGGGGGGGGGCGGGCTGCCGTTCGTCTTGGGTGGCATCATGGCCTGGTGGATTCTGGGGCCAGCGGCCGCGGCTCAGGGTTGGGCGCCCTCTGCAGCAGCGGGCGAGTCGCTGGTGACGAGCGTCTACTCCACCATGCTTCGACCTACGGGGATCGGCATTCTCATCGGTGGGGCCCTGGGGGGCGTACTGGTGGCCTACCCGTCAGTGCGTGGAGCCCTAGCCAGTCTGGCCGCTGCGGCCAGGCTGGCGCGAGAGAAGCCTGGGACGGCGGAGGAGTTGTCGCCGCGCGTCCTGGTGGCAGGTCTGGGAGCGTCGCTGCTCGGTCTGTTTCTGGTCACCCTGGTGGCGTCGGCACAGGGTGGGGGGATCGACTTGGGCACGGCGCTACTGACCGCTGCAGTGGGCGCGGTGTGGATTGCCCTTGCGGGGATGATCGTCGCCCAAGCCACCGGTGCCACCGATCTCTCACCACTCAGCGGTTTGGCGTTGATCGCCGTGACCATCATGCTGCTGCTCACTGGAGGCAACGTGGTGTTGGCCGTCACCGTGGGCGTTGCGGTGTGTGTGGCCACGAATCAGTGTGCCGACATGATGACCGATCTCAAGACGGGCCACTTGATCGGCGCGATTCCGCGTCGGCAACAGATCGTACAGTTCGCGGTTGCCTGGCTCGGTCCTGGCGTCGCGATCTTGACCACGCTGCTACTTTGGTCCGGAGGGGACGGTGGCAGTGGTGGTTTTGGCCCCGACTCGGCTGCCTGCGTGCAGAAGCTTCCCGGGTGTCTGCCGGCACCCCAAGCGACCGTGCTCCAAGGCATGGTCGCGAGTGTGCTCGGTGGCGATGCCCCGGTCGACAAGTATGCGGCGGGTGCCGTCATCGGTGTGGGCCTGACCATCGCGGCTGCAGGTCCCGTAGGTGTGCTGGTGGGGTTGGCAATGTATCTACCGTTTCACATCACCCTCGGTTACGGGTTGGGCTGCGCGACCACCATGGTGCTGGGTAGGTGGAAGGGCAGCGGCTACGTCGGCGACGTCGTCGTCCCCGTGGCTGCAGGGTTCATCGTGGGAGAGGCACTCACCGCGCTGACGCTGACGCTGCTGCAACTCGCCGGGTCCGGAGGGGGAGGCTAGGATGACGAATTCCGGCCCGAGCCGTCACCGCTTCGATCCGACGCTGGTCGTGTTCCTCACTGGGGTGGTCGTGGCGAGTCTCTACGCCGCCCGCCCGGCCCCGACTGCGGAGACGACTGGCAGTCAGCGCGCGTCCCCTTCGGCCCGACTGCTCGATTGGGCGCGGGTGGCCGGCGTGCCGTTTGCAGCCGGCGTGGGGCTCATGGTCGTTGGTGCCTGGCTGGGGCGCGCGAGACGGCGCAGGCGTCTTGCCCCGTTGCCTCGGCGAGACGAGCCGGCGGGAGCACGGCGTGCCGATTCAGGGAGGACCGACGAGGATCCGGTCGCACTCGCGTCGGTGCTGCTCGCACGCAGCGCCCACCGGCTCGAGCGGCTGTGTGGCGCCCCACCGCAGCCGGAGACACAGGCAGGGCGTGTGCAGCTGGACGAGTTGCTGGAGCATGACGTTCCGGGACTGCTCGAACTGGGGCCTGCCCTGGCCGTGCGGCTGGGCACGGTTCGGTATGCCCAGTTCATGGGTGCCTATGCCGGTTGTGAGCGCAACGCGGCGCGCGCGTGGAGTGCTCTGGTCGACGGGGCGCTCGACGAGGTGCCGCCTGCTCTGGATCGGGCAATGAGCAGCCTCGCATTGGCGCAGACCCATCTGAGCCCCGGGCCTGGGGATGGCGCGAGGCCGCAGGACGGAGCATCCTCAGACGCGAATCGTGGCTGACGAACGATGCATTCTGCATGCCGACATGGACGCCTTCTACGCGTCCATCGAGCAACGCGACAACCCGGCCTTGAGCGGGCGTCCCGTGATTGTTGGCGCCGCTTCCGCTCGCGGTGTGGTTGCCGCGGCCTCATACGAGGCGCGGGCATTCGGGATCCATTCGGCGATGCCTGGGTTTCGGGCGCGTGAGCTGTGTCCGCAGGCCGTGTTCCTGCCGAGTCGAATGGCGGTCTACTCGGCGGTGTCCGACCAGGTGCATGCCGTCTTCGCGGAGTTCACACCGGAGGTCGAACCGCTGGCCCTCGACGAGGCGTTCTTGGACATCACCGGGTCGGTCAAGCTTTTTGCCGGTGCCTTGGAGCTCGCGCGTCGCCTCAAGCGTCGGGTCGTCGAGGAGACCGGTCTCACCGTGAGTGTCGGGGTGGCTCCCAGCAAGTTGGTGGCGAAGATAGCGTGTTCGTTCTCCAAGCCGGATGGGCTGCTGGTGGTGCCACCGGAGGCAGTGCGCTGGCTGCTCGATCCGTTGCCGGTTCGCAAGCTCTGGGG
This sequence comes from uncultured Polyangiaceae bacterium, assembly GCA_964610275.1. Taxonomy (GTDB): domain Bacteria; phylum Myxococcota_A; class Polyangia; order Polyangiales; family Polyangiaceae; genus JAFGBI01. The sequence continues at coordinate 35,876 of CAZSVU010000003.1, forward strand.
AGTGGGCCCGGTGCTGGAGCGGACGCTCCATCGCTCGGGTATTCGGACCATCGCCGAGCTCGCCGCACACTCCCCCGACGCACTTCGCTCGGCTGTCGGCGATCGGTATTGGGAGCTCCAGGCTTTGGCGCGAGCCGAAGATCCGCGCGCGGTGGTCAGTGACGGGGCTCCCAAGTCGTATGGGGAGGAGAACACTTTCGAGCGCGATGTCGACGATCGCCAGGTGATCACCGGTGCACTCACGGCCCACACCGAGGCCGTCGCCCGCCGTGCGCGCAGGGACGGCTACTGGGGAAGAACCGTCACGGTGAAGATCAAGCTTGGCCGGCGTCGAGGAACCCGAGCAGCGCGCAACCCTGGCGAACCGGAAGAACCCGTCTACCCACTTCTGACCCGAAGCAAGTCACTGCCCCAGCCCACGGACGATGCGCGCGAGATCCGGCGTGTCGTCATCGATCTGTGGGATGCGGCGGGTATTCGGGAACCCGTGCGTTTGCTCGGTGTGACGTTGAGCGGACTGCAGCGACGGCAGCTCGAGCAACTCGAGCTGTTTGGCGAGCAGCATCGGAGCGACCGATTGGGACCGGCGTTGGACGCCATTCAGGAGAGATACGGTCGCGATGCGATTCGGCGAGCAGTGGACGTTCCGGAGAAGATCACCCATTCGACGCAGCGCAAGCGCGGAGACTGAGTCGGACGGTGCCGCGGCCTCGACGTTGGCAGGTGCCCCTACCGGCGTGCGAGCAGTGATAGCAGCCACACCACGACGGCCAGGACCACGATGGGACCGACCAACCAAACGATCACGCTGGCCCAGCCGGCTCGCAGCGATCGACCCCGCTGCCGGTCACATTCGAGACAGATGGCGTAGGTCTTGGTGCCCCCCTCGGTGAGCACGCAGCAGTCGCCACACACCGGCAACTCGCACCGCGCGCAGGGGCCCACGGCCGGGGCACCGCAATGCACACAGTGCTCGAAACCACCATCGTCGCTGTGTTGTAGCAGGCCGGTCATGCGTCCCCCCAAGCCTATTCTCTTCCAACCCTAGCGGGCGACCGAGGAATGGTTATGCTGGGACTCCAACCCGGCAAACCATGTTCGAGCGCGGCTACCTCACCGTCACCCGTTGGCGCGGCGTCCCGGTCCGAGTGCACTGGAGCACCCCACTGGGCGCGTTGCTGTTCGGCGGATTTCGGTTCCTGCCAGTATTCTGGGGGGCGTTCTTGGTGCTCGTGCTCGCCCACGAGTTTGGACACGCTTTGCTCGCGCGTCGGTACGGGCATCACGTGCTGAGTATCGACGTTACCGGTTTTGGGGGCCGGTGCCGCTGGGCGGGCGCAGCCACGGCAGACGAGCGTGCCAAGGTCGCATGGGGGGGCGTTCTGGCGCAGGCTGTACTGCTCGTGGTGGCACTCGGAGCGCTGCTCCTGGGCGTCATGCCGGCCACCGCGACCGGCGCCGAGCTCAGCTCGGTCTTCATTCATACCAACCTGATCCTGATCGTCCTGAACCTGTTGCCCATCCCGCCGCTGGACGGCGCCGAAGCCTGGTCGTTGCTCAGGCGCGTGCGGGATCGACGGCGTGGCCGCAGCCTCCTCGACCAGCTGGGGGTGGGCCCGGCGGGTCGGGCCAGGCGGGGCTCAGGCAAGTCGACCACCGGGTCGCGCGCGCGCCGTCGGTTGCGCACCGCAGCGGACTTCGCGCCCCGGCGTCCCGCCGACGAGGACACCCGGGAGCTGGCGGAGCTGCTGCGTCGGATCGGTGACGAGGCCGGGGAGGCCAGGCGTGGCCGGAACGCCCAGGACGACACCTGACCTCAGCTGCCGCTCAGTTGCGAAGCCGGCTCCGAGCGGCGTTGGTTGCCCAACAAAGCAACCAGAGGCCAGTCCGACCGGCCGTTACTCGATCCCATGCACCGACGGGAGCGCATCGCGAACCCATCCGCACTTCCATAAGGTTGTTCGGACGTTGGCTGACCGTGGAGGCGCGGGCCGAGGGCCGAAATAGCGCGACAATCGGATCACGGTGTCACTCAGAATCGACAGTGCAACCGCAGCAGAATTCGGCCTAGCGGACAGAGTGCATTTGCTAACTAGTGGAAAACACTCACGCGCAAGGATGTTGCCGGGTTGGTATGACCCGTGCTTTGCTCCGCCCCGCACGGGTCGATCCGTCCCGGCACGTCAACGGTCGCTTGGAGGACAGTAATGAAGAAGCTCACGAGTCTGCTTGCTCTGATCACCCTCGGTTCCAGCCTGATGCTGGTTGGGTGCGGATCTGATGACGACGATGACGACAGCAGCGCGGGCGGGCAGCCAGCGGCTGGCGGTGCCACTGGGACCGGTGGATCCAACGCTGGTGGCGCCACGGGCGACGCTGGGTCGCCTGCCGTGGACGGCGGTGCCGGCGGCGCCTGATCGTCCGCACGATCCGAGACCCTAGTCGACGCAAAGCGCCGAGCGGGCTGCCGCGTGCGAACGAACTCGCCCGCCGCGGTCGGCTCGGCGTTTGACTTTTGTGTGTCCCGAGCCACGCTCTTGCGCTCTCCCCCGGGCGTTTGGAATGCTGCAGCGCGAGATGTGTAGGCGAACTGGTTCGGTCGCGGCCGCGGGTGGGGTGCTTCTGGCCGCCGTGAGCTGCGCAGCAGGCCACCGTGACGCGGTGCACTTCGACGGTCGCGCCCAGGCTTCACTGGTTTCACCTGGAGAGGTGAGGGACGTCGAGGCCCTTCCGTCCGGGTACGACTCGCTCGGGACAGTGACGGCCGGCTGCCGGGCCACTGAGGGACAGACCCGGCTCGAGGGGGCATGGCTGAGCGACGTGGACTGCAATGCTGCCCGCCTGGTGGGGGCTCTGCGGGAACGCATTGCGTCGGTGGGCGGGGACCTGCTCGTGGGGCTGAGGTGCGGGTCACAGGTCCACAAGGATGCGCTCCGTCAGGTGGATGTCTCCTGTGCTGCCGAGGTCGGGCGTCCCGGTCGGTTGCTGATCGAGCGGCGACCGCTTGCGCCGGTTACCAGGGAACGCGTCGCGGCGGGGGTTCAGACGATTCGGGTCTCCGATGCCTGGCGCATTCAGGTGGACTTCACGCCCTCGCAGGTCGGTCGCAACCGCAACCCGCTACGGGGTGATCTGGTCCGCGAGCTCGACTACTTGCCGCCCAGCCACGTGTCCATGGGAGACGTGGTCACGCGCTGCGAGGAAGGCTGCCGGGAGGCTTCCCTGCGGTTGGGGCTGCGCACGGTGGCCGGACGCGTGGGGGCGACCGACGTCGTGGACGTGCGATGCGTCCAACGGGTTCTGGGGCTGGTCTGCACGGCCACGGCCGCAGGCTACCAGGTGGATCCCGAAACCAATCCGCACGCACGCTGACTGGCAGTCTCTCATGGGTGGGCGCAAACCGCAGCGTGACGAGCCGCACCAGAGCGACGAAGGTCAGGCAGATCGCCCCCGCAGCTCGGGCTCGGTGCGCTCGGGTGCCGACCGGACCGCGGCGCAGGGCGCACTGGACGACACCGCGCAGATGGCGGACCCGGCCCTCGTGTCGCCGACGACCGAGGCGGAAACGCGCGAGAGCGACCCACCCACGCGGCCCGAACCGACGCCTGCCACCGGATCGACGCTGCGTTCTCCTGGTGGTGACGTGTTGGCGCCGTCCTCGGAAACCGCGTTGGGACGAACCGTGGCTCTGGACGACTCGACCCCGGCAGTCTCGCGGACCGAGGCCGCGCCCGCGTTCGAGCCGTTTGGCCCCTATTCTCGCATCGAGGTGTTGGCCGAGCAGGGCAGCATCGGCCTGGTCGCGAAGGGCTACAACGACGCGTTTGGCCGTTGGGAGCTCTTGAAGTTCCTGCGACCGGAGCTCGAGAGCGAGCTGGAGCTGGTTCGTCAGTTCAAGCGCGAGGGGCGCGTGCTGGCGCAGCTTTCGCACCCACATGTGGTGCAGGTGTTTGCGACCCACGAGGTGCGGGGGCGGCTATGTCTCGCCATGGAGTATCTCGAGGGGCAATCACTGCAGTCGGCCGTCGAGGCACACAGCGGCAGGTTGGCGGTGGACCGAGTCATGGACCTGCTGCTGGAGGCGGCTCGAGGCCTAGCCGCAGCGCACGAAGCCGGGCTGCTGCACCGAGACATCAAGCCGGCCAACCTGTTCGTCACCTCGACGGGAAAGGGGCGGGCCGGTGGACTGAAGTTGATCGACTTCGGGCTGGCCACAGCGGACACCCGAGCGAGCGCCTCGGTCGTGGACGACCCCGCGCTCATCTCCGGCACGGCGGGTGGCACGCCTCTGTTCATGGCACCAGAGCTGTGGCTGGGGCAGGCGGCGACGGCCAAGAGTGACTGGTTCGCTTTGGGCGTGACCTTCTACTTCGCTTTCTGCGGCTCCCTTCCCTACGCCGACACGACGGTGCATGGCCTGCGCCGCGAGTTGCTTTCCGACGGCCCGCTCCCGAGCCTGCGGTCTGCCCGTGCCGAAGTCCCCCCCGCCGTAGCGTCGATCGTCGATCGGCTGATGGAGAAGCAGCCCGAGCGGAGGTTCCCGAGTGCCGAGGAGCTGCTGGCGGCATTGATCCGCGCGGCTGCCGCCACACGCAGGCGGCGGGTGCCAGGGGCCGGGCCTTACCGCGGGCTCTTGCCGTATTCGGCCAGCGAACGCGACGTATTCTTCGGCCGGGACCTGGAGATTGCGGACGTCGTCGAGCGCCTGCGGACTCACGCTGCCGTGGTGCTGGTCGGCCCCACTGGCTCAGGCAAGAGCTCGCTCGCCTTGGCGGGCGTGGGACCGGCCGTGGAAGACGGCAGTCTGGGTGGCGGCGTGGTGTTCACGGTTGCCCGAGTCGAGCCACGAACGCACCCGTGTCGCGAGCTCGCCTCGGCGCTGGCACCCTTGATGCAGTGCCACCCCGACCACTTGCGGGAGCGATTGCGCGAACGAGCTGGCACCCTGGGGTCCGACCTCCGCCAGGCGCTGGGTGAGTCCCGTGGTCTGCTCCTGATCCTGGATCAACTCGAGGAGGTGGCCACCGTGGCCACGGACGCAGGCGAAGCGGCGCAGTTCTCCTCGGCGGTCGCCTCCTTGGTGGAGACCATTTCCGCGAACGTGCGGGTGTTGGCGACGGTGCGCGCCGACCTCATGGACCGCCTGTTCGTGTTCGAGCCCCTACGTCACCTGCTCAGCCGCGGGTTTTACCCGGTGCGTCCGCTGGTGGGGGACGCGCTACGCGAGGCGGTCGTCGGTCCTGCACAGGCCGCCGGCTACGAGCTGGAGGATCCGAGCGTCGCCGGGGAGATCGTCGCGGATACTGCCGGTACCCGTTCCGGGCTACCCTTGATGTCCTTTGCCATGGCCGCCTGGTGGCAGGCGCGTGACGAGGAGCGCCGGGTCCTGCCCACGGCCGCCTGGGTGGAGCTGGGGGGGCTGGTCGGTGCGCTCACTCGCCATGCGGACGACGTGTTGGCCGGATTGAGCCCGGAGGAGCGGCGTGCCGGATCACAGATCCTGGTGCGCCTGGTGACGGCTGACCGCACGCGGGCCGTGGTGGCCAGGGCTGCGCTCGAGGACCCGGCAGCAACGGGTGCAGCTGGCGCGCGCGCCCTGGAACGATTGCTGGCCGCGCGACTGTTGGTCGAGTCCGGCGGCGACGTCGAGTTGGTGCATGACGCGCTGATCGAGAAGTGGCCCGCCCTACGCGAGTTGCTGGCATCTGCCGGCCGCAATCGGGTGTTTGCACGTCAAGTGGCAGCTGGAGCCGAACAGTGGCAGGCCCAGAATCGCGCGGATGGGGCCCTGTGGGACGGAGAACAGGCCGCCCGCCTGCTCAGCTGGTTCGACCGCACGGACATCGCCCTCGGACAGCGGGAGTTGGCGTTCATCGAGGCAGTGCGTCGACGCGTGGGACGCCGGCGTTTCGTGTGGCGCTCGCTGGTAGCAGCCGTGCTGCTGGCGGCGCTGATCGTTTCGCTCGTGTTCGAGGTGCGGCAGCGCCGCCTGGCGACTCGCCTCGCGTTGGTCCAGGCTGAATCGTCTGCCGCGCAGCGAGCCCATGCCACCGACGCGCGGCGTCTGCTCGAGCAGACGGCGCGACTGCAGGTCGAAAGAGCGCCGGCGCGGGCCATCCAGGCTGCTCTGCGCAGTCGGGAGCTGGGTGCAGACCCGGCTCTCGATACCATTGCCTGGCAGGCGCGCCAGAACGGCATTCCGCGCGCGCTTCCCTTGCATCCTGGAGGCGCACGGCTGGTGCGCTTTGATCCCAAGGGTCGTCGCATCGCGACTTGTGGGCAAGAGCCAACGGTTCGCGTTTTGGCCGTTCACTCGTCCGATGTGCGCCTGTTTGACGCCCCGGGCGCGGTGTCCGAGAAGCCTGTGGCGCTCGAGTTCTCACCCGATGGCGAGCGCTTGGCTCTAGCGCTGGAGGGCGGTGCGGCGCACCAAATCGATCTGTCGAAGTCGACCATACGGCGCCTGGGGCGATGTCGTCAGTCGGTCCGATCCTTGCGCTGGCTCGACTCGAAGACCGTGGTCGCCGCCTGCGGCACCCAGCGGATCTCCCGGGTCGTTGCCTGGACTGTCGGCGACGGGGCGGAGACCGTGCTGGTGTCGAAGCCGAGCACGGCCGTGGCACTTTCGGTGGCGACCCGCCAGCTGGTCACCGCCGATGCCGAAGGCTGGCTGGAGCTGCGGCAGGCAACTTCTGGCGAAACGATTCACCGGCGTCGCGCGCAGGCGGCACCCATCGTGCGAGTTGGTCTGAGCACGGACGCCCGCCGCGTCGTGTTTGGCGACGTACGGGGTGGATTGACCGTCGTCGAGGTGGGAGACGATGCACAACTGAGCGAGCCGCGACGCCTGCGCAGCCCACACCTCAGCGCCATCGAGCAGGTGACGGTGTCGCCGGATGGCAAGCGCTGGCTCACGGTGGATGCCAGCCACCGTGCGGCTCTCTGGGATGAGGGTCTGGAGAATTTGGGCACGCTGAACGTGGGAGCGGCGTTGGTGCGATGGATCCCCCGGCGTCGCAGCGTGGCGATGATTGGCCCCGAGCTGGACGTGCTGCTGGTTTCTGCCGACACGGGCAGCTGGTTGGGGCGACTGATGGGGGCGACCGGCGCGATCACCGATCTCACCGCGAGCTCGGACGGGAAGTGGCTCGTGGCCGCATCTCGTGACGGCGGGGTGCGCGCCTGGCCCCTCGACGAGGCCAGTGTCGCGGTCCTGCAAGGGCCGTCGAGCCCGGGCCAGCGCTGCTCGGTGTCCGGGGACGCATTGGCGATGGCTTGTGCCTCCGAAGGTCGATTGCGGGTGCAGGCGGCGGACCCGGCGTCCTCGAAATTGCCCGCCGCGCGAGAGCTCGCCGTGCCGGCGGTGGGTCAGGTCTCGCCAGCGCTGGCAGTGGGGTCGGAAGGCCAACACGTGGCCTGGCAGTCCGTCGACGGTACCATGGTCCGCGTCGACGGCGACCGTGTGGTGAAGCTCGACATTTCGGTCAAGGGTGCGCGACTTGCATTCGCCCACGCCGAGCCGTTGCTCGCCGTGGCGGGTCGTGGCGACGGTGGCGCTCCCTGGTGCGGCCTGCTGGAGCCCGAGCGGCCACCGCGCCCACTGTCCGTGCCGGGCCGGGTTACGGCGTTGGCGTTCTCGCCCGACGACGGGAGTCTAGCGCTGGGACTCGTGGACGGACGGCTGCAGCTCGTCAAGCTGCCGCAAGGCAAAACGGATGCGGTCGGACGAGCGTTCTCTGGGAAGCCCGTGGTGGCCCTTGCTCTCGCGCGCGAAGGCGCGGTGGCGGCCGCCAGCGAGTCCGGTCAGGTGGTCCTGCTTTCGAGTCTGAAGTCGAAGCCCGTGCAGCTCATGCGGTCTGCGGAACCAATTCGTTGTCTGCTCTGGGCGCGGGACAGCCGCGGATTGGTGGTGGCAGCCGAACGCCGGGTGCTGCTCGTGGATACCGAGACGCGGACGCTGCTCCCGCTCTTCCGCGTGCCGGAAGGGATCCAGTCCTGCGCGCGACGTGGTGGTGACGACATCTTCGCGTTTGGCGCACGCGACGGAGCGCTCTGGCAGCGACGCTTGAGCTTGGAGCCCATCTGGATGGTGAAGGCCCCTGACGACCCATTGGACGCGGCCAAAGCCTCGGTGAAGGAGTGGCGAGGGCTGGTGCCGCCCGCCCGCTGAGGCTGGGCACGTCCGTGCTCGGCTGCTATGCGAAGGGTCATGCTGACGCTCGGCTATCGTGCAGGCACCATCGAGTTGCGGGGGGCCGAACCGCAGGCGACCGGTTTGCCTGCCAGTCTACGGTGGGATCGCCGTACGCAAAGCTTCAGGGCGCCGGCGGCCGCCTACGCGGAGCTCGTGCTCAGCCTCCGCACCGCTGGGCTGGAATACGACGATCGAGCTCGCGGCTACGCCGACCTAGAGTCGGGTCTGCGGATCCGCCGCGATCCGCGTCCGTTTCAGAGTGAGGCCCTGCAGGCTTGGAAGCAGGCCAGCGGGCGTGGCGTGGTGGTGCTGCCCACCGGAGCCGGCAAGAGCCACGTGGCCGTCATGGCCATCGACGATCGTCGCCGCAGCGCGCTGGTGGTAGCCCCGACGCTCGACCTCGTCCGACAGTGGTACGACCTGCTGCGCACGAGCTTTGGGGTCGACGTCGGTGTCATTGGGGGCGGCGAGCATCAAGTGCTGCCACTCACCGTGACGACCTACGATTCGGCCTACCTGCACATGGAGCACTACGGCGCGCGGTTTGGGCTCGTCGTCTTCGATGAGTGTCATCACCTGCCAGGCGAGACGTATTCCCTTGGCGCTTCGCAATGCTTGGCTCCCTACCGCCTCGGACTCACTGCGACACCGGAACGTGAAGACGGCCGTGAAGCGCAACTCGACTTGCTGATTGGTCCAACGGTCTACCGTCGCGACATTCTCGATTTGTCTGGCAGCTATCTTTCGGATTTCGAGACGGTGCGACTCAGCGTGGAGCTCGCACCCGAGGAGCGCGCCGAATATCAGGCGGAGCGCTCCATCTACTTGGATTTCGTTCGCCGGCAAGGGATTCGGATGTCGAGCCCCACCGGTTGGGGGGAGTTCATCATGCGCGCCTCGCGCGGAGAGCAGGGCCGCCGTGCCCTGCAGGCGTACCGGCGGCAACGCGAGTTGGCTTTCGCGGCACCCGGCAAGCTCGACTGCGTCGAGCACCTGCTCCACCAGCACCGCATCGACCGGACGCTGATCTTCACGCAAGACAACGCTACCGCGTACCGTGTGTCACGGCGCTTTTTGATACCGGTCATCACGCACCAGACCAAAGTGAAGGAACGCAGTGAGATACTCGAGCGCTTTTCGGATGGGCGCTACGGTGCCGTGGCCACGTCGAAAGTGCTGAACGAGGGCGTGGATGTCCCCGAAGCCAACGTGGCCATCGTGATCAGTGGCAGTGGATCGGTTCGCGAGCACGTTCAGCGACTGGGTCGGATCCTGCGTCGGCAAGCGGGCAAACGCGCCATACTGTACGAGCTGGTGAGCGCGAACACCGCCGAGACCCACACCAGCGCGCGGCGCCGGGAGCACGATGCGTACCGGTGAGGGCCTGGCGCGTGAAGGAGGGGCGGCGTGCTGACGGCGGATCTGGTCCAGGCACAGCGCCGCGGCAACGAGCTGGTGTTGCGTCGCCTGTCAGCCAAACAGCGCGCGCGCGCCGAAGAGCTCGCCGAGATGTTGCTCGGGTTGGCCCAGAGTCACGTGGGGCGCACCCGCGAAGAGCTGCATGAAGCTTGGGGACGAGTGGACAGCCTTGCGCGTGAACGGCGCCTGGTGGACGGTCTGCGCAAGCTCATCGAGGATGGGTGCGAGTTCTCCGCCCCGGAGGAGGTCGACCCTGTCGAGTTACGTCGCCGGTTGTTCTCTCGTGCCAGCGAGCAGCGCTACCGGCTTCGGGCGGGTGAGCCGTTCGAGCGCGCGACGGTCGTCGCCGCGGTGGCCGGCGACCTGGGAGTGGACCCGGAGGTCATCGAGGAAGGCATCTACGCCGACCTGCGTGGCGCCCACCGATTGCTCCGGGCACCCACGTGGGGCAGCGCCGAGCTCGTGAACGAGCACACGCGCGCGCAAGTGCAGGCCGTGTTGCTTCGGGCCGTTCGCGTGACGGCCACAGTTGTCTGTTCCGTGCCAGCGGGGTACCGAAGACTGCTCCAGCGACTGAAGTTTCGACGGTTGCTCTACCGCGCCGAGCGGGAGGGGAGCGGCTACCGCCTGCACATCGATGGACCGCTGAGTCTCTTCGGGCCGGTCACCAAGTATGGACTTCAGCTCGCGCTGCTGTTCCCGGCTCTGGAAGAGTGTGACGCGCTCGATCTACAAGCCGAGGTGCTCTGGGGAAAGCGCCGGCAGACACTCACGTTCCGCTACCAGGCGCATGGTTCATCCGAGCCCGGTCAGGTGTCGCAGCGGCTCCCGGACGATGTGGCCAAGTTGATGGACGCGTTCGCGCGTTTGGACACGGAGTGGCGTTGCAGCGTGTCCGATCGCGTGCTGGATTTGCCAGGAATCGGGGTGTGCGTTCCGGACCTCGTATTCGAGCACCCTGGATGCGGTGCGCCCGTCTACTTGGAAGTGCTGGGCTACTGGAGTCGCGAGGCGGTGTGGCGCCGCGTCGAGTTGGTGGAGCAGGGGCTTGCCGAGCGGATTCTGTTTGCCGTCAGTAGTCGGTTGCGGGTCAGTGAATCGGTGTTGGATACCGACGCCTCGGGTGCCCTGTACGTGTACAAGGGCGTGATGAGCGCACGTTCGATTGAGCGCAAGCTGGACGCGCTGGGCTCGGTGGGTCGGAGGTGAGCCGGCGACGCCCGAGTTGGTATTGGGGGGGAAGCAGCAGGGATACTGCGTTGATAAGCGGCCCGCGAACAGGGTTCGCGGGCGGTTTGGAAGCAGAAGGGATAGGGCGTTGATCAGCGGTCCGCGAACAGGGTTCGCGGGCGGGTGGGCAGCAGAAGGAATACGGAGCGGAAGAGCGGCCCGCGAACTTCGTTCGCGGGCGGGTTGGGATGTGGTAGTTCTGGGTTGGCATGAGTCTCCCCGAGCAGCCCTGTCGCCCAGCCGGTGGCCGTCGGGTCGGCACTGCCGGTCAGCACCTGCTGGCGGAGTACCAGGGCTGCGATCGTTCGGTTCTGGACGATGTCGACGAGGTCCGCGCGGCGCTCCGGCGTGCCGCCACCGCTGCCGGGGCAACGGTGGTGGCCGAGGTGCTGCAGCCGTTCGCGCCCGAAGGCGTGAGCGGCGTGGTGGTGATCGAGGAGAGTCACCTGTCCGTGCACACCTGGCCGGAGCAGGGCTACGCTGCGGTCGACTTCTACACCTGTGGTGAATGCCTGCCCGAGCGGGCCTACGAGGTGCTCTTCGAGGCCCTTGGCGCCCAGCGGGCCGAGCTCCTCAGCGTTCGCCGCGGGCTGCTGGGCTCCGACGCCTCGCTGCGGGTGGACGAGCACCGGGCGGACTCGGTCGGGCCAGGTACGCGGCGAATCGCGCGGTGACCAACGAACCCTCCAACCTGGTCGACATTCCGGAGAACGCCCCGGCGGACCCTGATCAGCCTCCGACCGAAGATGCGGTGAACGTGCCCAGTGCCGACGAGGGCCTGGCTGGCGACCGCTGGACCGCCATGCTGACACTCTTGCTGTTCTGTGTGGCGAGCGCCGTGCTGTTCTTCGCCCTGGTCGAGTGGCCACGCTACCGCACCATGCTCGGCCTCGAGCGCATGCCGTTGACGGACGAGGAACGCTGGCTGGCGCCGCTTTCGGTGCTGGCCAAGACGCTGCTGCTGATGCTGCCTGGGTTGGCCGGCGCCGGCTTGGCGGTAGCGCTGCGACGGCCTCGCCTGGGTGCGGGCCTGCTATTCGGCTGGCATGGCCTGGTCTACCTGGTGATCGCAGTCGACCTGACCGTCTACCAGAGCGCCGGGCGGCATCTGACCCAACTGGTGGCGTTCCTCAGCCTGCCACGACACGGCGAGGTGATCGGCGGGTTTGGGCAGTGGGTCTGGATGGCCGTGAGATGGGTGGTGCTGATCGGCGCGGGCTCGGCGCTGCTGGCCTGGGGCGCGCGCGTGGCTGCGCGAACCGTCGGGAGGCGCAGCACCGCCTGGATGCGGGGGTTTCTGACTTCCGTGGGGCTCGCCGGGTTCACCGCGCTGGCGATTCTGCCCCACGGGATGGGGGTGCTGTGGCGGCATCGGGTCGTGCGCGAGCGGATCTACGGCGCCATGCCCTTTGACTTCAGACTGGGAGGCGGGGAGACGGCGGACGCCGCGCAGGGGGACCCGGTCCTGGCCCGGCTGAGCGAGGGGCTGCGGGTGATGTACCGATCGAAGTTCCCTTTGATCTACGCGGCGAAGCCCGTCGACGACCGCGCTGTCGTTCGGGCCGATCGCCTTCCCAACGTCATCGTCATCGCCCTGGAGAGCTTTCGGCGTGACGGCATGAGCCCCGAGTGGATGCCCAAGGTCGACGCCTGGTCTCGTCGCGGCCTCCGGCTCCGGCGCCACTACACCGGGAGCATCTTCTCGGAGGCCGGGCTGTTCGGGCTGGTCTATGGACGCTCTCCTCTAGTCTACCACGCCGTGCTCGATGCCGGCGTTCCTCCGCAACTGTGCGAGACGCTGCGCCACTCCGGCTACCGCTGCGGGTACTTCACTGGTCATCCAAAGGTGTGGTTTCGTCGCGAGGAGTACCTCAACGAACGCAACTTCGACGAGTTCGTGCACGACGACACGGGCAATTGGAACCAGTGGGATCGCACCGCCCTTGCCAACCTGGTGCGCGCCGCCAACGCACCGGGGAAGAAGCCCCTGTTCGCGTTGGTCTTCCTGATGTCTTCTCACTTCGAGTACCAGTACCCACCCGAATACGAACGGCACCTGCCCGTCACGCGAGAATTCACCTGGGAAACCACCAAGATGAGTGTGCTCGGCCCCGAATCCCGGGAGCCGCTGCTGAACCGCTACCACAACACCCTGGCCTTTCTCGACGACGAGCTTAAAAGGACGATTGACGCCCTCGACCCGGACCGGAACCTCATCATCGTCACGGGGGACCACGGGGAGTCGTTCAACGACGACGGCAGGTTCGGTCACGGCAGTGTGTTCTCCGACGTGGTGGGGCGGGTGCCGATGGCCATCGTCGGACCGGGGGTGGCGCCCGGGGAGCTGGACGAGCCGACCCTCCATGCCGATGTGCTCCCTACCGTGGTGCACGCCGTCGCCGGCCGTTCGGTGGCCGTCGCGCACGCGCACGGCCGGGATCTTCTGGCTCGGCTACCGGCGCGTGAGAGTCTGCTGTTGGCTCACTGCGACCCGAACCGGGATACGGCCGAAGCCTTGTTGATCGGGGGTGGCCGGCGGGTGCGACTCCACTTGGGTCTACAGGCACCCACGTTGCAGCTATTGGGCCTGGAAGACGAGCGGGCACGGCTGGTGGTCGAGCATGGCCTCGACCAGCCCCAAGTGGACCGGCTCTTGGCTGCGTTCGAAGGCGAGTTGGCTGCGCTGATCCGGTAGCTGGCGTACCTGCGGTGGTGGGCAGGCAGGGCCCGTGCTAGTAGAGGTGAGGGGATCAGGTGATCGTCTTGCGCGGAGGGTCGGGCATGGAGGGAAGCAGGAAGTACCGAAGGGCTCTCGGCGTGGCGGTGTGTGCGGGGTGGCTCTCTGCGGGCTGCGGCTCGGACGAGCCACTGAGCGAGCACTCGGTCGAGCGAACGACCGTCGCGGCTGCGGACAAGCTCGACTTGCTGCTCATGATCGACAACTCGATCAGCATGGCCGACAAGCAGCAACAGCTGCGAGTTGCCCTCCCGCAGCTCGTGACCCGCCTGATCGATCCGCGCTGTGTGGTCCCGGGCACGGATCCCCCGGAGGTGACGGCCAGCAGTAGCGCCGGAGGTTGCCCGGAAGGATCCGAACTGGAGTTTCCTACCTTCGAGGACGTCCACATTGGCGTCGTCACCTCCAGCCTGGGATCGGGAGGGGGCGTGCTCTGCACACCGGAGCACGGCAGCCAGTACTGGAACGAATCCCACAACGATCGTGGTCGATTGATCTCGCGTGCAGGCCCGGACTTCGCAGCTCCACCGGCCACTTGGAACGACCAGGGCTTCCTCGCCTGGGATCCCGCGGGCGGCGCCGCCAACGCGGCCGCCGTTCCCGGAGAGTCGGATCCAGCGACTCTGGTTGCGAACTTCGAGAACTTGGTGACCGGGGCCGGCGAGCAGGGATGCGGCTTCGAAGCGTCGCTGGAAGCTTGGTACCGTTTCCTGATCGATCCGGATCCGCCGCTGGAGGTGCAGTACGATCCGGAACGGCAAGAGACGGTGACCACCGGCGTGGACGACGTGCTCCTCACCCAGCGCGCTCAGTTCCTGCGGCCGGATTCAGCGGTGGCCATCATCATGCTGACCGACGACAACGACTGCTCCATCATCGACCACGGGCTCGGCTACCTCGTGGGCAACACGGATGAGGGCGCCATGCCGCGGGCGGCGGCGGTGTGCGACGTCGACCCCAACGATCCCTGCTGCCTGAGCTGCATCCAGGAGGACTGGCCCAGCGAGTGCGGGGAGCCAGCGACCGATTCGAGCTGCCAGCAGGGGCTCTACCACCGCGACGTCGACCGGCAGGACGACTCTCTGTGCCTGCGCTGCTGGCAGCAGAAGCGCCGTTTCGGCTTGGATCTTCTGCACCCCACTTCGCGCTACGTGGAGGGCCTGACTCACCACGAGCTCATCACCCGCAACGGGGAGACGGTCCGGAATCCGCTCTACGCACCCAACCCGGAATTCTATCCGGATCTGCTGCCGCGCCTCGACGGCACGCTCGTCTTTCTGGTCGGGATTGTCGGTGTGCCCTGGCAGGACATCGCCACCGACGATTCATTGGACCCGGACTCGCCGACGCTGCGCTACTTGTCGGCGGACGAGATCACTGAGCAGGGGATCTGGGGGCACATCCTCGGTGAGCCGACGGCCAGTCCACCCATCCCGCCGTCCGATCCGTTCATGGTCGAGTCGATCGGGCCACGCAGCGGTATCAATCCGCGCACGGCCATCCCCATCAGTCCACCGGTGACGATGGCCGGTGGCAACCCGATCAACGGACACGAGTACCAGATCGAAAACCAGTGCAATCTTCAGTACGCTTGCATCTTCCCGCTGGCCACGCCGCGGGACTGTGCCACCGCGCAACCGGGGCAAGGCTGCGATTGCAAGGTGAGCAACCAAGTATTCGATCGGCCCCTGTGCGAAGACACGGTGCAGTACTTTGCCAAGGCGTATCCGAGTCCGCGCATTCTGCAAGTGCTGCAGGACTATGGCTCAAACGCGGTGGTCGCCTCCATTTGCCCGAAGCATCCCGTCTGCGACGACCCCGCCAGTATCGACTGTGGCTACAACCCCGTCACCGAAGCCCTGCTGGCCCGTGTGCAGGACGCTCTCGGTGGCACCTGCCTCGGGCGGCCACTTCCCGCGGACGAACAGGGTCAAGTGCCGTGTCGGGTCGTCGAAGTGACAAACGCCGCCGCAGGTGCGCCGTGCGACGACGCTTGGCCCGGGCGCGGGCGCGTGGATGACGAACTCCGGGACGTGGTCTTGGGTGAGCTCCGGGAGCACGCCATCTGCGGGGGAGGAGCAGTGTCCTGCGACGACTTCTCGCTCTGCCGCTTGACCCCCGTGGCCGAAAGCGCCGACGACCCAGCCTACCGAGCTTGCCTGCACTCGACCGATCCATCTGAGCAGACCGCAACCGGGTACTGCTACCTGGACGCCAGGACGGACCGAAATGACGACGGCGAGGTCGAGTGCAACGCGCAGTGCTACGCCGAAGGCAGCGCGGCCTGCGACTGCCTGGGAAACCCGGACCTGGTGGCGGATTGCCCCGCCGCTCGGCGTCGACGCCTGCGATTCGTGTCTCCGCCGGACGCAGACCCCCCGCCCGTGCCTTGGCCCAACGCGATGCTGTTCACCGTCTGCCCCGAATGATCCTCACCCGTACCGACCTTCGATGTAGTCGGCGGTCTTGGGGCTTTTCGGGGTGACGAACATTTCCGCGGTGGGCCCGTGCTCGATCAGCTCGCCGAGCAGCATGAACACGCACTCTTCGCTGGCGCGTCGCGCCTGGGCCATGTTGTGGGTGACGATCAGGATGGTGTACTCGCCGCGCAGCTTCCAGATCAGCTCCTCGACCGCGGCGGTCGCTTCCGGGTCCAGCGCGGAGCAGGGTTCGTCCATGAGCAGCAGCTGGGGTTTGATCGGCAGGAGGCGAGCGATACAGAGTTTCTGCTGGGCTTCGAGGGACAGGGCGCCAGCGGGGCTGTCGAGCCTGTCCTTGACGTCGTCCCAGAGCAGGACCTGCTGCAGAGACTCTTCGACGATCTGGTCGAGCTTGGCCCGGGAGGTGCGCCGGGCGTCGGGCTCGTGCAGGCGATAGCCGAACAGCACGTTGTCCCGGATGCTCAGGGGCAGGGGGTTGGGGCGCTGGAAGACCATGCCGATCTGCTTGCGCACCTGGACGACCTCGTTGGCCGGATCGTAGACGTTCTTGCCGAATACCTTGATCTGGCCCTGGATGCGCACGTAGTCCAGGCGCTCGATGATGCGGTTGCAGGCTCGGAGCAGCGTGGACTTGCCGCAGCCCGACGGACCGATGAGGGAGGTGATGCGGCCCTTCTTCACGTCGAGATTCACGTCGAGCAGGGCCTGGAAGTCACCGTACCAGAGGTCCAGATTGCGGATCGAAACGGCGATCGGGTTGTCAGTCGGTTCAGCCAAAGCGCCCCCGCAAGTAGTCCAAGGTTCTCGGGTCCTGCACGTTCCCGGTGAACAGCTCGTCGGTGGCGCCGATCTCCACGCATTCCCCGGTGAGGAAGAAGGCGGTGCGGTCGGCCAGGCGCTGGGCCTGCTGGATCAGGTTGGTGACCAGCACGATGGTCATCTCCCCGCGGAGCTCCTTGAGCACATCCTCGATGCGCATGGTCGTGACCGGATCTACGGCAATCGAGAACTCGTCCAGGAGCAAGAGCTTGGGGCTTTGGGACAGCGCGCGGGCGATGGTGAGCCGCTGTTGCTGCCCACCCGAGAGCAGGCTGCCGAGGGCCTTCAACCGATCCTTCACCTCGTCCCACAGAGCCGCACGGGTGAGCGAACGCTCGACGATTTCATCCAGCTCGCGCTGGTTTCGGATTCCGGCCAGGCGTGGGGCCAGTGCGACGTTGTCGTACACGCTCAGTGGCAGCCCTACCGGCAGGGGGAACACCACGCCGATGCGTCGGCGCAGGGCGTAGAGGTTGCGCCAGCTGCGGACGTTCTTGCCGCCGATCTCCACCGTGCCCGAGAAGTCCATACCGGTGGTGAGCTCGTCCATGCGGTTCAGCACCCGCAGGAACGAGGTCTTGCCGCTGTTGGCCGGGCCGATGATCCCGAAGATCTCGCGCTCGTGGATCTCGAGGTTCACGCCGGATAGCACGGTCTCGTTGCCGTAGCGGATCGACAGGTCGCGAACGGCGACCTCCACCCGTGGGTCCGTGACGGTGGCCGTGGCTACCACTTCTTCTTGCTCCGGAGGTACATGCGAAACGCGATGGAGGTGGCGTTCATGATGAGCACCACGGCGATGAGCACTAGCGCCACGGCGTAGGGGAGCGCCTCGGGGACTCCGGGCACCTGGGTCGAGATGACGAACAGGTGCAGCGACAGGGCCATGGTCTGGTCGAAGACGCTTTCGGGCAAAAATGGCAGGAAGAACGCCGCCCCCGTGAACATGATCGGCGCGGTCTCACCCGCGGAGCGCGACACTTCCAGGATGATGCCGGTCAGGATGCCGCTGATGGAATTGGGTAGCACCACCCGGCGAATCGTCTGCCAGCGCGTGGCGCCCATGTTCCAGCAGGCTTCACGGAATGCGTGCGGCACCGCTTGCAGCGACTCCCGTGTGGACACGATCACCACCGGCAGCGTCATCACCGCCAGAGTGAAGCTCGCGGCGAGGATACTGGTGCCGAACCCGAAGAACAGGACGAAGGCGCCGACCCCGAACAGCGCATGCACGATGGACGGCACCCCCGCCAGGTTGATGATGGCCAGGTTGATGAGCCGCGTGAGCCAGTTGTCCGGGGCGTACTCGCTCAGGTAGACCGCCGCGGCCACCCCGATGGGCACCGAGATCAAGAGGGCCACTGCCACCAGCCAGACCGTTCCCACCAGCGCCGGGAAGATTCCGCCTTCGGTCATCCCGTTGGTCGGGTCTTGGGTGAGAAACTCCCAGGAGACGGCGGGCGCCCCTTTGGCGACCAGAACGGAAAGGATGATGACGACTGGCAGCACCAGCACGATCGTCATCATCAGAAGCAGGATCTTGACCAGCTGCTCGGTGCGCTGATTCTTCAGATTGAGCTTGCTCGGTTCGAACATCACACGCTCCGACGCTTCTTGCCGCGGACGAGAATATCGGCGGTGAGGTTGATGACGAAGGTGACGAGAAAGAGGAAGATGCCCAGCGTGAACAGGGCCTGGTAGTGCTCGGAGCCCATGGCGGTTTCGCCGAGCTCGGCGGCGATGGTCGCGGTCAGCGCCCGAACCGAGTCGAACACGCTGGTGGGGATGTGGATGGCATGGCCGCTCGCCATGAGCACGGCCATGGTCTCACCGAAGCCGCGTCCCACGCCGAGCAGCACGGCCGCCACCAGACCGTTCCGGGCAGCGGGCAGCACGACCCGAAACGTCACCTGCCAGCGGGTGGCGCCCATGGCCTCGGCGGCTTCGCGGTACCCGTCCGGCACGGCTTTGAGCGCGTCCTCGGCGATGGTGGTCATGATGGGCGCCGCCATCAGTCCGAGGATGAGTCCGGAGTTGAGCACGCTGAGCCCTACGGGGACGTTGAACAGGTCGATGATCAGCGGGTTCATGATGGCCAGGCCGATGAACCCCCACACGACGGAGGGGATCGCCGCCAACAACTCGGCCAACACCTTCAGCGTTTCGCGTGTCCGTCCGCGCGCGAATTCAGCGATGTAGATGGCGGCGCCCAGTGAGAAGGGCACCGAGACGACCATCGCCAGGCCGGTGACACTGGCGGTGCCCACGATCAGGGCCAGGGCCCCGTAGGTGGGGTTCGAGTCCGAGGTGGGGCGCCACGCGGTCGAGCCGAAGAACTCGGCGGGGTCGAAGCCATCGACTACGAACCCCAACCCTTCCCGGGTGATGAAGACGAAGATGCCGGCGATGAAGAGAATCGCCGAGATGCCGCCCACGAACACCAGCACGGTGACCGCCTTGTCGACGTACCAGGCGGTGTCGCGACGATCGACGGATTCGTCGCGGGGAGCTCGTGGTGCATCGGGTGGCATGGGCGGGGGAGCGCTGGCGTCCGCCATCAACTGGCGTCCTCGCCTCGCATGGTGACCATCAAGTCGTGGATCTCGCTGTTGAGCTGTACGCTGAGCTCGCGCAGTTGATCCGCCACCGCTCCGCCTTCGGCTCCGTTGGCCAGGAGCGGGAGCTTCCACTCCAGGTAGACGGTCGTGTAGGGAAGTCCCTTGATGTGTTCCCTCACCTTTGGGCTCAAACCGACGATGGCGTGGTAGCGATCGAGATCGTCGTGATCGGTGGGCAGCTGCTGCGGAGTGAGATCGCCGAGGTCCAGAGAGAGTGCCTGAGCGAGATCCTCCAGCTCCGGAGCGATACGATCGCCTGCCTGGTAGCCCGCGCTGTCGTACCGCCCGCTCTCCGGGAAGGACTTTCGCGCCAGGGCCACCGCCAGCGGTGCCACCAGGGTATCTCGTGCGTCCACGAACAGGATCCGGTAGCGCTTGGGCGGCTTGGTCTCGCCAGTGAGTTCGAAGAGGGTCTCTTCACAGATGTTCTTGGCCTGACCGTTCACTCGTTGGAGACGATAGGCCACCGTGAGCAGGGCGAATGCGTCCGGTAGCGGAAGCTCGTCCCCTCGCTCGAGAAGGTCACGGTACACCCGGTCGTAGGCGCGGTTGGTGTCTGCGGTTTGCGGCTTGGTCGCGCGGGCGAGATCTGCGTTCCCCTCGGAGAAGGCCCGGAGCGCGCATTCGAGCACCGACGTGGCCTGGCGAGTGAGTTGGCGAATCTCCCGCGCGAACGCATCCGGCGGCGTTTGGGTGAGCTGCACCCCCTCCCGCGCGACCGTCACGGCGTAGTCGCCGATGCGCTCGATGGCGATGTTCATCTGCAGCACGGCCGAGACGAAACGCAGGTGCGAGCCGGAGGGGAGGTGGCGCGCGATGAATACGTGACAGAGCTTGTTCAGTGCTCGGGTTTCGCGGTTGACCGGGAGATCGCCCAGAACGACCCGCGCACAGGTTGGCTCGTCGCGCCCCAGCAGCCCTTCCACGGCCGTACCGATCGCCCGACCCACTCGGTCGCCTACGGCAGCGACCCTCCGTCGGATTTCGTGCTTGTCGGCGGCGAGCCGCTCTTCGTAGACGCTCATGACGGAATTAGTCCTGCCTTGCGATCAACTGCAGGTGAGGTTCCGAGCTGGGGCATATCCCTTGTTGGAGATGATGCACTGGCCGGGATCGCTCATGATCCAGTCCAAGTACTCCTTGACGGCGCCTTGGGGCTCGCCGTTGGTGTACATGTAGAGCGGGCGTGCGATGGGGTAGCTTTTGTCCACGGCGCTCGCCACGCTCGGCGAAACGCACTGGCTGCCCTTGATGATGCAGGGCATCGTTACCTCGTCGTTCTTGTACGCGAGCCCGCTGTAGCCAATGGCGCAGGGCGTCTTGGACACGAGGTCCACCACGTCCTTGGACCCGTGCATGTCCCGAGAGCCGAGCTTGTACTCCTTGCCCTTTCCGAGCACGGTCTCCTTGAAGTAGGCGTAGGTGCCGGAGTTGTTCTGACGACTCACGCGGATGATCTCGTCGCTGTCGCACCCGGGGACCTTCTGCCCCAGCTGGCTCCACTTCTCGATGCTGCCGCCTTCGCCGTAAATGCCTGCGAGTTGCTCGAGCGTGACCTTGGTGTTGGGGTTGTGCTTGTGCACGTACACGGCCAGGGCGTCGAACCCGACCACGTGCTCCTTCGGATTGATGCCCTTGCTCTTGGCGGTGGCGATCTCCTTGTCCTTCATCGCGCGACTGGCGTTGGCCAGGTCCACGGTGCCGTTGATCAGAGCCGAGATGCCGGTGCCTGACCCGCCACCGGATACGGCGATCGCCACCTTGGGGTTGACCTTCTTGTACGCCTCGGCCCAGGCCTGGGCCACGTTGACCAGGGTGTCAGAGCCCTTGTTCTGCAGGACCTTGTGCTGGCCCTGGCTCGTGCCTTCTTGGGCAGGGGAGTCCTTGCCACGGTTCTGCTGCGTGTTGCGGGAACAGGCCGTCGTCAGTGCGACGGCGGCGACCAGGTAGACGCCCAATTTGATTGTTTTCACGTTTCCTCACCTACTTCTCTGTGGCTGGAGTGTCCTGGCTCCAACCTAGTGAGTTGCTGTGACATTGTGGTGACACGTCCGTGACAAGACCGCTTACGCTGGCGGCTGCGCTACGCTATGGTCATGAGCGTGGCCCGCAAGGAACGCCGAGACCCGCAGCGAAGAGACCGTCGCAGACGGCGCCCGCTCGTCGTCAGCCGGCACGGCAAGCACCGGTTTCAGACCGGCATGGTGACCGCGCGCCTGATCAACCGGGGGCTGAGCATGGCCGATGCTCGCGACATCGCCCGCCGCGTTCGCGACAGCATTGCCGAGTTGAAGGAGATCAGCGGTGCAGAGCTCGCGGCGCGCATCACGCGCTTGGTCGAGGAGAAGCTCGGTCCGGAAGTGGCCGGGCAGGTGGAGGCTACCCCGGAACAACGGGACGACATCATCCCCCTGGTGGAAACCGCGCTCGGGCGGTTCCCGTTCTCCAAGGGCGTGGTGCTCCGGCACCTGGACACTTCGGGATTGAGCCTGGATGCGGCCATCGAGTTGGTGGCGGATCTCGAGCGGTGGGTGCGCCAGCAGGGGCAGGCGGTGATTCCGGAGGACCGTCTGCACTGCGAGGTGGCCCAGATGCTCGATGACCGGCACGGGCACGGCGCCGCGCGCCGGTACCGACTTACCGACTGGGTGAGCCGGGCGCCAGCACCAGTGGTCATCCTGATCGGCGGCGCCACGGGCACGGGGAAGTCCACGCTCGCGATGGAGCTCGCGTACCGACTCGGTTTCGTCTGGGTCACCAGCACGGACATGATCCGCGAGACCATGCGCATGACCCTGCCAGCGGATCTCGTGCCTGGGCTGCACGACCATTCCTTCCGTGGCATTCTGCTCGGCGGCCACGTGCTCAGCGACCCGCGGGAGCGCGTGCTGGCGGGATTCCGTCAGCAAGCGGCTCAGGTGGCCGTGGGAGTGCGAGCTGTGATCCAGCGTGCCATCCTGGAGAACTCGCACATCATCATCGAGGGCACGCACATCATGCCGCCGTTCGAGCAGTTCTTGCCGGCGGGGGCCGAGGCGAACGTGGCGGGCTTCATTCTCGCGGTGCCCGACGAGGTGTCACACCGGTCGCGCTTCGATCACCGCAGTCGACGTGAGACCGGGCGCTCGGCACGGACCTACCTGGATTCGTTCCAGTCAGTGCGGTGGATTCACGACGATCTCCTACGCACGGCCGAGGAATCCGAGGCCGTGGTGCTCACCAACGTCGAGCGGGGCCGCACCTTGATCGCCGCGGTGGACTTCCTGAGCCGTGAGCTGCCGGTGGAAGAACACGAGCCCGCGGACGTTCGGCAAGTCAATGTCGAGCTCAAGCGGAGTGACGTCCCGACGCTGTTTCTAATTCTCGACGGACTCGGTGACGAGCCCAACCCGGCGCTCGGGGGCAAGACCCCGCTCGCCGCCGCGCACACGCCGGTATTGCGCCGGCTGGCGGCGTCCGGGGGGCAGGGCCAGGTGCTCACGACCGAGGACGACGTCGACGCTCCGGCCACGGATCATGGCATGCTGGCGCTGCTCGGCGGACAACGTGAGTGGAAGCTGCTCCGACGTGGTGCCTTCGAGGCCCTGGGCCAGGGGCTGCCCATTCCACCGGAGGCCGTGCTGGTGAGGGGGAACCTGGCGACCGCAGAGCCCGATGGGTCCATCACCGACCGCAGGGTGGGCCGCATTCGGGAGGGGGTGAACGATCTGTTGGCGGATCTCCGGGAGGTCGAGCTTTCCGGCGGGATCGTCGGGCGCATCGTGCCCAGTCATGAGCATCGCGTGCTGGTCATGCTCATCGGCTCCGGGTTGTCCCCCGCGGTCTCCGACACCGACCCGGGAGATCGGGTTGCGGTGCAACGGATCTCGCGTCCGCGCCCGCTCGACGACACTCCAGAGGCGGGGCGTACCGCCGACGCCCTGCAGGAGTTGCTCACCATCGCCGCCACGAAGCTCGCGGCACATCCCATCAATGCCGAGCGTCTGGCCCAGGGCCGCCTGCCGGCCAATGCTGTCATCACCCGTGGCGCTGCGTCAGCCCCCAAGCTGTTGCACAAGGTGAACTGGCTCGGCGCCATGGTGGCGGGGTGCCACACGGCGCTAGGTGTGGCGCGCTATGTGGGGCTCAAGACTGCCAACTCGGTCAAGATGACGGGGAACCTGGACACCGATCTGGATGCCAAGTTCGAAGCCGCTGGCGAGCTGTTGGACGAGACCGATTTCGTGGTGGTCCACATCAAGGGCACCGACGTGGCTGGACACGACCGGCGTCCGCTGGAGAAGCGCGATTTCATCAGCGCCGTCGATGTAGCGCTGGGGAAATTTCTCGCCGAGCGTCCTGAGCTCAGTGGGAACCTTCGCGTGGTGGTCTCCGCCGACCACGCCACCTCGAGCATCTCGGGAACTCACTTGCCCGATCCCGTTCCCTTGCTGCTTGCGACCTATAAGGCCGACAACGAGGATGAGGCGGACTTCGACGAGGAGAGCAGCGGGCGGGGAGCACTCGGAGTGATGACCAGCCGGGAGTTGGCCGAGCTACTGGGGCTCACCCGAACTCCGGTGACCGCCTCGTCGTTGCATCCGCCGCCCCGGTGAGGCGCGAGCCCGCGCCTTAGAACTTGAGCTTCAGATCCATCTGGGTGCGTTGGTACTCGGTGCTGTTCTCGAGCGGACGCTGGTTGTAGAAGTACGTGATGCCGGTCTGCGTGCCCTTGGCGATCTGGACGCCGGCATTGATCTCGTGTCCCTTGCCGTCGGTGCCGCCGCCGACGAAGTCCGAGTCGGTGAAGAGCCCGACCACCGCGTCCGCCTCCACCTCGCGGTAGATGTAGCGGAGACAGAAGTCCAGGGGCTCCTTGCACTTGCCCAAGGCGGCGCCCACCAGCCAACCGAAGTTGTCCTCATCCACGGCGATGTTCTGGACCGTGTCCCCGAAGATGCTCCAGGGTAGGCTGGCGACCTTGCCGCCGAGCTCCAGGAAGCCGCCGGTCAGATCGTAGTCCTCGTCGTAGGTCAGGTTGCCATCGGCATCGGCGGTGGCGCTGTTGCCGAAACTGTCCGTGGGGTCCCAGAGGACCGTGCGACCGCGGAGGTTGCGGAAATCCACGTAGCGGCCGCCAGCGAGCACGTAGAACGCGCCGTCGGCAAAGTTGAGCTTCACGCCGGCCTGTGCAGCCGCCACCCAGGCGTCGCGGTCATCGGAACGCTCGTCGGCGTAGAATGCGGCGGCATTGGCAAAGGGCTCCACCAAGCCGAACGAGTGCTGGAACATGAGCGCGCCGCCCTCGGGGTTCAGGTCCGGATCCCAGAGCAACTCGCTCTTGCCCACCGCGTAGAGCGGGTTCTTCATCTTGCCGCCCAACACGGCGAGCCCGAAGTCCTCCAGCGGTGAGTATTCGAAGTACGCCAGGTCGAGCCAGATGGGCTTACTGGCGAACGCGTCATCGAGAGACTGGTTGTTGGAGACCGGGTCGTTCTTCTCGCCCGTGCCGAGCCCAATCACCGCGGACAGCCCCGGTGCCACTTCGGCGTGCAGCGCCGCTCGTGCGCGGATGCGGTGCCGGTGCCGCAGCGCGCTACCCTCGGCATCGATGGTTTCGAGCCGGTAGCGGAGATCGCCCTTGGCCTTGATGTGCTCGGTCCAGGACGGCTCGGACGGGTCGTCAGGGGCGGGGGCCTGGGCCTCGGGCGCCGGGGGCTCGGGCGCAGGTGCCGGAGCGGCTGGAGCTTCGGCCGGTGTAGTCGCTGGCTCCGGAGCTGACGTGGGCTCCGGTGGGGGAGCGGCCTCCGCCGGGGGAGCCTCGGCGCCGGGCGCGGCGGGAGCCTCAGCCGCCGGTGGTGCCGGCGTTTCTGGTGGCTGTGCGGGCTCTTCTGCGGGCTGCGCCCAGGCGGTGGCCGTGGCGAGGGTGACTGCTGCTGCGCAGGTTCCGAGTTTTCTGGTCATCCGCTGCTTGCTCCTGTTACCGACCCCCCGTGGGTGGAAGCTTTATGGCACCGCTTGTGTGACGGTTGCGTGACCGACGGTTGAATCCCAGGTGACAATCGTGACCCGAGTGCAGCTCAGAGGTCGGATCCGTGACCCGAACCCCGCGTCGCACGACAGAGTGCGGCTCACCCTTGCTCCACGCCCGCAGCGGAACGCACTGCGCGCAGCGCTGGAGCCACGCGCGACGGGTAGCGGCGGAACAGCTCCGCCACCCTCCAGGGCGGCATGCCCGCGTCGAGCAGCAGGTGCTCGAACACTTCGATGGCGTCGGCCTGGCGCCGCAGTCCCGGGCTGCCGACCAGGTCGACGACCTCCGCGACCGAGCCCAGCAGGGTGAGGAGGAGGTCGAGATCCTGTTGGTCGGTGTCGCCGGGAACGGTTCGGTCCGGGCCCACCGCTGCTTCGGGCTCCGGGAACCAGCGATAGAAACGGCGGAGGAGCGTTCGGCGATCGCGATTCAGGGCTTCGAAGCGCGCTCGTGCGGCTTCGCGGAAGCCGTGGTCCAGCGAGAGCCCCACTTGTTCGAGCGCCACTAGCTGGTCTGAGTAACTCTCCAGTTGCTCGAGATCCAGGCCGCGTTGATGCGCTTCGATCTCATCCACGACCGAGAGCACGGTCTCGGAAAGCGCCCGAGAGCATTTCGTGGTCGGGAGGTGGATGGGCAGTCCCGCAGTCTTGCCGTGTACGATTGCCGCGAGCTCGGCATCGTCGATGAATTGATAGAAGACGCGTTCGCCTTGGGCTCGCTGTCGCGCTGCCAGGCGCCTCAAGGCCAGGTTCTCTTCCCCGAGCGCGATGATGCTGACGCCCACCGGCAGATCTCCGACGGCTCGTCGAGCCTGCTGTATCGTGGCTTCGTCGACCGGGGCTTCCCCGTCGGTTACCAGCACGATTTGGGCGCGGCAAAGATCGGGATCCTCGGCTTGCGCCATACGGATCTGCTCGAAGCTCGCGAGCAGCGCCCTCTCGATGTCTGTGCCGCCCGAGCGCAGCGTGCCGAGCACTTGGCGGATCGACTCCAGCGCTTCGTCCGGCGTGGCGACGCGCTCGGTGGGGCCGACGTTCTCGTTGAAATAGCGGTAGTACAAGATGGGCCGCACTTGGCGGAGCGGGTCGTTGAGGCGGATGGTCAACGTGGACAGCTCCGCGACCAGGATCGCGTCCCGCATGCGAGCGCGCGGACCCAGCATGGATGCGGAGCCGTCGAGCACGTAGATGCGTGCTTCGCCCCGGAGCACGGTGCGCGTTCGCCGCTCCGTGACCTCTCCCAGAAACCGCCGGGTCAGCAGACGGCCCGTAGCCAGCTGGAGCAACACCGAGCGGGGATCATCGACCACGGATGCGGGGATGTCGTCCACGCTCTCAGCGGGCAACAGCACCAGGTCGCGGGTGGGATACCGTACCGCCACGGGCCGTCGGTTCTCCTCCACGGCGCGCACTGGAGTGAGCACCCCGCCCACGTCGAAGCATCCGTCCACTGCCAGCGTGGCGGCGAGAGTCGCGGGAACGGCCCCGATCTTCAGGTAGGCTTCCGCTTCCTGAAAGAAGCCTTCGGGGAGGTCCCGCGCGTGCGTGCTGCGCAACGCACGGACACGCTCCGTGCCGAGTTGGTAGCCCTCTGCGACCGCATCTCGAACGGACTCGCTGAACGTCTCGACGCCGGATGCAGCCAGAGAGGCGGCGGCCGCATCCGGGGCAAAGCGGTCGTCGTGGCCCCAGAGATCGTCGAGCGCACTGGACGTCAACCTGCCGACGCATTCGTTGGCGGAGCGCAGCGCCAGATCGTCCAGAGCGACCACGGCGGCGTGCACGCGCTGAATGTCCCCGCGCGTCGCGGCCTGACGGAGTTGGTGCGCGAGAGCGACATCCGGGGAAAGGCCGGCTGCCTGCATGCGGTCGATGCGCGCGATCTCCTGGTGAAGATACAGGCGCCGAGGGCGCACCGCGTCGTCGTCCAGGGTGAGCGCTGCCGAGGCATCCAGGAGCATCTCGCGCGCGGCCTCCAGCAGCCGGCGTCGGCGCCCCAGCACCTGGGTTTCGTTCCGGGCCGCCTCGATCAGCGGATCGATGGCGCCGACGTGTACGGCGTTCCTGCCGCCGGGGACGCCGGTCACGAGCGGCGGGAGCAGGCGGAGGTCCTGTCCGTGCAGGCTGGCGCGAAACGCCCAGCTGTCCGACGGTGTCTCGATCCAGGTCTGGGCGCGAGCCAGCACCTGGTACAGGCGCCAGAGCCAGGTCGTGTAGGCCATGGGGATCTGGCCATGCACCACGCAGGCTCGCTCGACGGCGCCGACGTTGTCATCCAGCTCTTCGACGGCGTCCTCGAGCAGACGCTCCAGGGGTAGGTGCTTGAGGAGCGGATGATCCGGTCCGTAGTCGATTCGGTCGACCAGCTTCTCGGCGCATTTGGTACGGATGGTGGGCTTCCATTTGAGCATGCGCATGATGGGTCGGGCTAGCGCCCCCCAGGCATCTTCCACCTGCTCCGGCTGGCTGACGAGGCGTTCGATGCGCTCCGCCAACTCTCGGAGCTCGTCCTTCACGAGGGGTCCTGCCAGGCCTCGAGCGTCTGCTGCCAGGCACGCTGCGTTCGGGCCGCGGCCGTCTGCTGCACCAGGCCCCAGCTCTTGCGCTCGAGATCTGCCAGACGGATCAAGAGGGGCCGCACGTTGGCGTTTGAGAAGACGTCGCGCACGAGCCTCGCTTCCAGCGCGAACCGCGTCAGCGCCGACTCGTCGCGAGTGATCTCGTAGAAGCGCGACTTGGCCAGGTGCACCAGGGCTTCGGCCGGGTCCGCAGGCAGCTGGGCGGCGACGGTGTCGAACCAACGCTCCAGCGTCTCGATGGCCCAATCCATCCGCGCCAGGTCACGCGCGGCGAGCTCGTCCCGCGTGGCTGCGGGGATGTGCTGGAGCAGGCCACCGAGGCGCGCCACCGCCGATGGAGGCGCCTCGAGCTTTCGCCCGAGATCCGGGGCGATACACAGGCAGATGTCCACCAGCGTGAACGCCAGGCTCGAACGCGGCACCGCACGACGAAGCGCGCGGTAGCTCTCATGGTCCGGGTGATCCGGCAGCTCGGGTAGATCGGCGTCCGCACGCAGCAGGGCCGCGGCCGACCAAACCACCAGATCACTCGGAGCGACCGCGCCCTGCACTCCGGAGGACTCGAGCAGCGCCAGGACACGGCTCACCTGTGTCGCGACTTGCTGCCGGTCTTGGGCATCGAAGCGTTCGAAGCTGGCCTCGACATAGGGTCGCAGTCGGGGCCCGACCACCCGACTCACCAGCGCCTCACCGTCACCCCCCAGCTCGTCCAGCGCCGTGGCGCTTTCGCGTAGACGCTGCAGCAGCTCCAGCAGCGCTTGCAGGAAACGCACGAGCTCGTGGCTCGGAATGCTGGCCAGCGCGCGCCCACTGGCCGCGCGGAGGCCATCGTCCCAGATGGACACCACCTCCTCGAGCACGCGATCGAGGGCGACCTTCCAACGTTCGGCACTCTTGGCGGGATCTGGTTCCTGCGCGCCGTGGCTGAGCAGACGAGCACGGAGCGCGGCCAGGTCGCGAGGACGCCGCAGCCGGCCGTGTACGTTGGTGAGGATCCCGGCGGCGCTCGTGGGGGTGGCGAGCATCGCGTGAAGCCCCGACCCGAGCGTCGTCGGGCCGAGCTCCATGGCACGATACACCGACTCGAGGGTGCGTGACCGCAGCCACCGCGCAACGCCGGTTTGATCGCCTCCGGCCTCGTCGATGTCGTCGGCCAGATCGGTCAGGTGGGTGAGGGTGTCGATCAGTCCGGCGTCGGAGTCGTGGCCTCCGCCCATTCCGCTGCGAAAGGCTCGCGCGGTCAGCTCACGGATGACCGCGGCGAGCCGAGAGCGGGCCAACGACGCGCCGAGGCGACCGCTGGTGGCGGCTTGGCCGAGCTGACGCGCGAGATGTAGGAGTTCCTCGTCGGCGTGTCGGGCGAGCTCGTCCGTCGCCGCGGAGGCCAGGAGCTGGGTGTCGACCTGTGGGATGTTCTCCTCTTGCGCGCGCGGTGGGAGCCGAGCGAAGCAACGGTCGAAGATCTCGCGTTCGGTCTGCATGATGGACAGCTGCCGCCGCTCTCGAGGATCCGTTTCGGCGCGCAGCAGCACGTCGAGAGACTCGCGACTCGGACCGCTGAGCAGCAGGCCCAGCCGCAGTAGCTCAAAATCGCTTTGCCGCGCGGCCAGGATGCGCTCCCGGTCGCGAAAGGCCCAGTCGTAGGCACAGATGGCGCGCAGCATGCATCCCAGACGCACCATCGAACGTGTCGACAAGTAGCGGGTGGGCATGAAGCTCGGGTCGGCGCGACGGGCCGCGTTGATCTCGCGCTCGAAGTTGGCCACGAACGCAGCGAGTTGGTCGGTGAGGCGCTCAGACACGAACACGGATTCGGTGGCATCCTGCAGCGCGTCGAGGTCTTCGATGGTGAGTGGCGCGGACAGCGGCGGCGGCTTGGTACCCGCCACCTGGATGCGCAGCACGCGTTCGAGGCCGCTCGGGTCCGCGAAGCCGCGCGGCACGAAGCTGATGAACGCAATCCGGTCGACGAATGCGAGCAGCGTTTCGCTGGACGTCTCCAGGATCTCGGCGAGGTAGCGATTGGTGGTCATCAGCGCGCACTCGATCTCGCCGCGAGTGGTCTTCGTGCCCTGCTTGAGCTCGCGCTCCTGGAGCACGTTGAGGGTCGAGCGGAGCAGCATGTCCCGCCCATCGAACACCTCGTCCAAGAAGGCATGCACCGCTCCCAGCATGCCTTCGTCGGTGAAATGCTCGGTGCGTCCTGTCTCCATCAAGGTCTTGAAATCAATCGGTCCCACGAGATCCGTCTGAACCGTGCTCTCGGTGAACTGCCGGGCAAAGAGACTCGGCTCGCCGGTGCGCTCGTAGACGATGCGGCCGAGCACCGCGTGGGCGAGGCTGCTCTTGGCCGTGCCGGGTGGCCCTGTCATGAGCGTATGCTCGCGCTGCAGAAGCGACAGGGCGATCTGGGTCAGTAGGTCCTCCCGCTCGATGTAGTGCGTTCCTAGCTCCTTGAAGAACGCAACGAACCTTCCTGCAGCCGTACGCAGTCGCTCGGATTCCTGAACCAGCATGGCATCTCCGAGGATACACCATTCCCTGGCGTCAAGGCGGTGGTCAGCGTCAGCGTGATGCGCTCGCCTGGAAGGCCGGGGCCCGAGCTTGGGATCGGTTTCCTGGGGCGCCTTGTGACGCTCGCTCGCATTGCGTACGATGGGTCGTGTGATGCGGGCCTGGATGTGGCTGTTGGCGCTGGTGGTGGGGTGTGGCCCCGCCGCCGCTCCACGTGAACCCGTGCCACCACCACCGGCGCCGGCTGCGGTGGAGGTCGCCGGGGAGGAGCTCGAGCCCCTGGCGATTCGTCAGCCCGAGAACCTGCGCGCCATCGTGCGGGCGCCCAACGTGGAACGGGACTGGGAACGAATCGGTCGACTCGTTCCCCAGTTCAAGACGTTCGTCGCGTTTCTCGGGGGTGGCCCCGACACGATCGCGGAGCGCCTCGTGGGCATATCCCTGACGAAAGAGGTGGATCTCGGTCGACCTGTCGAGTTGGCGGTGTACGGCGATACGGCTGCCGGTGCAACCAACCTGATGGGTGTGCTCACGGTCCGTGATTTTGCTGCGTCCAAGGAGCGCATCGAGGCGGCCTTCGAGACGACGGTTCGCATCGGGGGGGCTATCCGGATCCGGTCGGCTCGACGCGAAGGGGATGCGGCGTCGATTCCTGACGACACTCGGTGCGAGCTGCACCCGGCCCCGCGCGGTGGCGAAGGTCGTCTGGTCTGTGCACACGACGCACGCCTCGATCCGCACCTGGCGGCCTACATGGCAGCACGCGAGCCGGCGGACGCGAACGATCAGGCGGTGGTCGATGTCACAGTCACCGGCTGGACGTGCGGGGAGCTGGCACGTGAAGTCGAAGGTGACTTTCGCGAGCGGACGGAGGTCGAACGCTTTGGCTTGCGCCCACTCCTGCAGTTTCTGCGCGACCTCGGTAGCCTGGGCTTCGAGCTGAGCCTGGGCGAGGACGATCTGGCACTGGAGCTGCGCCTGGGGTTTCAGAGCACCCAGTCGCTCATCACCAGCACGATGCTCGGCAGGGGCGAGCCGGGCGCGCTACCGGACGCCTTCTGGAGGCTCCCGCAGCAGTCGAAGTTCGCCTTCTGGCTCCAAGGCATTCCGCCGGGGCGCCGCACGGCCGACATTCTGGCGTTGGCCAGAGAGTTTACCGGTCTCATCCCGGAGACGGTGCTCGACCCGGCCGGCAGAGAGGCTGCAGCACAGGCGTACTACCGGAGCACCTACTTCGAAGGGCCGATGGTGTACGCGAGCGGGTTGGACTTGGAGCTGGCAGCCACCGAGGTCGCCCGGTTTCTGAATGGGAGTCAGAACCGAGCAGCGCTGCAGCGGTTGCGCGAGCACGCGGCGTTGTGGACGCTCCACGGCTCGCCGCGTCCGATGGACGAACGCGTGGCGGCACTGCGTGAGGCGATTCGTGTCGACAAGGAGTACTCGCGGGTTCGCACTCGGGACGCCCGCAGGGGTCGACCGGACCAGGCACCCCGGGGGGTCGGACCGGAGTTGCCGCAGCTGGGCTACCTGCGTGAAGTCCCGGCTCCTCGGCGCCTGGGTCTTCCTGCGGGCACGGTCCGGTTCGTGCATGCGTGGATGGCCAACCCGGAGTACGTGATGCGCGATGGCGAGCTGCCGGCCACCGACAGGACCGAGTACATTCACCTGCTGGCGGCGGACGATTACACCTGGATCTGCAGGGCCGCGCGCGACGCGACCTGCGCGCCGCTCTTGCGCCAGATCGCCAAGAAAGAACGTACTCTGGGGGAGCAACCCGAGCTTCAGCGACTGCGCGAGGCTTCCGGCAGCATTATCGGCACGATCAACG
>CAZSVU010000004.1:0-24834 GCA_964610275.1 uncultured Polyangiaceae bacterium
GCCTCGCCCTGGAAACCATCGCCACCCTGCGGCCACTGGTGCCGCGCATCCGGCGCCACGATCGGTCACTGGCGGTACAGCTGGTGCGGGCTGCGTCGTCAACGGTTTTGAATTTGGGAGAGGGTGAGTACTCCGATCCGGGTACGAAGCGTGCCCGCTACTGCAACGCCGCGGGTAGTGCCAACGAGACGCGCGCGGCACTAGCCGTAGCGGTGGCCTGGGGCTACCTCACGCCTGCACAAGCTGAGCCAGCCAGTAGCCGGCTCGATCGCGTCATCGCCATGCTGTGGAAGCTCAGCCGTGGATAGACAGACGGCTGCGAGTCAGGCTCGAGAAGCCTGGCTCGCAACCGCTTTCCTCGTGCCTCGACCAGACTCGTTCAGTTACTCGTCTGGGTAGCAAATAGAAACGCGACCCGAGGTGCGTTCAGCATCCACTGACTCGTGCCTCGGGCGCAAGCATGAGGAGGTCAGGATGACGGACACACGCCTGAAACGCCGCATCGTCGGCGCCCTGAGCAAGCGGCTGCGAGAAGCCCGACTGGACGAGGTCGAGGACCCCCGTGACCGGCGCGGGCGCCGCTGGCAGCTCAAGACCTTGCTGGGCACGGCCCTGGTCGGACTGGTGGCGGGCTGCCGGAGTCTGCTCGAGGTCGAGGCGCTAACCGAGGACCTGTCGCCGGCGACCCGGCAGCGCTTCGGCCTGACTCGGCGGCTGCCCGATACCACGCTCCACAATCTGTTGTGGCAGCTGCAACCCCAGCAGGTGTTGTCCGTGTTGCACCGAGTGGTGCGCGCGGCTCACCGCCGCCGAGCGCTCGTCCCCGATGAGTTGCCCTTTGGAGTGGTGTCGCTCGATGGCAAGAGCACGGCCGTGCCGGCCTGCGACGAGTACTACGCCCAGCGTCAGAGCCAACACCAGGGGCAGTGTCTGGGCCTGGTCCGCACTATCAGCGCAGTGCTAACGAGCTCCCCGGCTCGCCCCTACCTGCACGTCACACCGGTGCCGGCGTTCACCAATGTGCCGGGGCATTTTCCAGCGGGCGCTCGACGAGCTGATGAGCGTCTACGGCCGGGCCGACCTGTTTCGGGTCGTCACCTACGACGCGGGAGCGTGCTCCAAGGACAACGCACAACACGTCCGCTCGCACGGCTTGCACTACGTCTTCGGTCTCAAAGGCTCCCAGCCCACGCTGCTCGACGAGGCCAAGCGTCTGTTGGCCGCGCGCACCGCAGCGCACTGCGACGCCCAGAGCGAGGACCTCGACCATGGCACCGTCACTCGACGCATCTGGCTCAGCGAGATCGGCGCCGGCTACGATGGCTGGGAAAGCCTGCGCACGGTGGTGCGGGTGCAAACCGAAACCCGCGACGCTGATGGGCGGCTCACCAGCTGCGACGAGCGTTACTTCATCTCCAGTCTGCCGCTGCGCCGGCTGTCGCCCAGCCAGTGGCTGCTGCTCATCCGTCGGCATTGGCGCGTCGAAACTGCGCACCAGATTCTGGATACGGCCTTCGCCGAGGACGACCACCCGTGGATCGTGTCCTGCCCGCGTGCCACGGTGGTGGTCGGCATCCTGCGGCGGATTGCCTACACGCTGCTGAGCCTGTTTCGCTCGGTGACGCAACGCTCCGCCGAAGCGCGCGCCGTGGCTTGGAAACAGCTCTTTCGTCACGTGACCAACGTGCTCGTCTCCGCCACGGCGGAGCAATTGCAGGGGCTACGCCGCCACCGGCTGCCGCCGCTGCCGACGTAGCCGTGACCCAGGCTTCACGCCGCCACGCTCTTTGACATAGCCGCGCCGGTCACTGGCTCCACCGACCCGGACCCCCGTCCCGGTATCGGTCGCGGTCCACCCGGTCGCGGTCCCGGACCCGGTCACGGACCCCCGACCCGGTCACGAAACCCACCCATGTTTCGACGGCCGCTGGCGGCCGGCGGAACATGGATCAAGGATGCTCGTCACCAGCCGAAATTGGACACACCCCCGCTCCCCAGGCAAGATGGCGTTGAGCAGGGAAACTCGCACCACATCGAGGAGATGGAACTATGTCGAGGAAGGGACTGATGCTGGCAGTGGGCCTGGCAGCGGTGGCAGCGGCGTGCGGGGCGAGCGCACCGGAGCCGGTGGCCACGGATGCGAGCCGCGCGGGCAAGAAGTGGCCGGCCACCACGGTGGAAGATCTGACCGTGGGCAGAACCCTGTTCTTGGACAAGTGCAGTCAGTGCCACTCCCTGGAAGATCCCAAGGCCGTGCCTCCCAGCCAGTGGAGCGCCACCGTCGAGCGCATGCGCAAGAAGCACGGGCTGAAGGTCCCGGACAACGACGCGCAGTTGATCGTGCGCTACCTGTACGCGGTGGGCAGCAGGCCTGAGTGACATGACCCGCCTCGCTCGTGCTGGGTCACTGCTTCTGCTCCTCGTGGCAGTGCTGTTGGCCTGTAAGAAGAAGTCCGCCGACGAGGCTGAGCCGGGCTCCGCTTCGGCAACGCCACCTGCAACCAGCCCGCCCGCCGCCGCCGCAGTGTTCAGTCCGGGCGACCAAGTGGACGTCGAATGGAAGGGCGCCTGGTGGAAGGCCGTGGTCACACAGGTGTCGCCAGGTCCAGAGTACAAGGTCCACTACGTGGGTTGGAGTGAGAGCTGGGACGAGGCCGTGGGTCCGGCACGCATCCGTCCCCGAACCGAGGGGTCACGGACCCAGTAGTCGCGCTGCCGCGTGGAGCCACGCTTCGTACGCTGCCGCGTCGAAGAGCACGAAGCTCACTCCCGAGAGCTCGTGGTCCGTGTCGAGGCACGCGACCAGGGCGGTTTCGGCGCCATCCGCGAGCGGGTAGCCGTAGATCCCACAGGAGATGGCCGGGAATGCGATCGACTCGAGCCCGAGCTCGGTGGCAACCCGCAGGCAGGAACGATATGCCGAATCGAGGAGCGGCCGTGACTCCGCCGCCGAGCGGTACACCGGCCCCACGGTATGGATGACGTACTTCGCGGATAGCCGAAACGCAGGTGTGGCTCGAGCCTCGCCGGTGGGACACCGCACGCCCGGGTGCACCTCCGGCACGGTGCGGCAGGCTTCGAGCAGCTCGGGGCCGGCGGCCCGATGAATGGCTCCATCCACCCCGCCACCTCCCAGCAGGCGCGGGTTGGCGGCGTTCACGATGGCGTCGGCGGAAACCCGGGTAATGTCGCCACGCTCGATCGAGAGGGTGAGCTCGGGGCGAGCGGAGGGGTGAATCCGTACGGCCTCATCCGGTCGAGATCCAGTCATCACGATTCCTCCCTCTCAAAGCGGGTGATGAGGGTCGCCACGGCTTCGATGGCGGCTTCTGCATTCCTTCGTGCCTGAGCCGTGAGGGTCTCCGAGAACTCGAACTCGTAGCCCTTGGGCAACACGGCATAGCAGACGGGGCCGCGCCCGTACCAGTCGCGAGCCGCTCGCAGCAGCTGGTCGATACCCACTGCGTGCGAGCTATGTCCGGCGCTCCAGCCCGCCTCCACCGGCTGGTGCCGTTCGATAACCACGGCATCGCTGCGGTCGTCGTGCCGTGCGTCGACGAAGATTGCCAGGGTCGCTCCCGCAAGCCGCTCGATGAGCATCAGATCGAGCTGGGGGAGCTCCTCGACCAGGACCTTCACACCGGGCGGTGCCGGCCAATCCCTGAAGTGTCGAGCCACGTGAGGCCCGAGTCCGTCGTCCCCCCGCACCGTGTTGCCATACCCAACCAGGAGGCAAACGGTCACCTCAATCCTCGGCCTCCTTGGCCCACTCCTGCCTCTGGCGCGCCGTGCGCGCTTCCCCCCACATGGCCAGTACGCGCTCGTGGCAGCAGACGGCCTCGATGATCAGACGCTTGCGCTCGTCCTCGTTTTGTCCCTGAAGCGCGGCCAGGGTCGCCCGGGTAACGATCGATCCGGCCAGGAGCTCGCCGAAGACCTCGGCCAACTTCGGCCGGATGACCTTGTCCTTCAATCCGTCCGCGTCCATCGATCAGCTCTCCCGCACCACCGTGTCCACGATAGTGCCGTCGGGCGCCACGGTCTGCAACACGAGAGGCATACGTCCCACCGCATGTGTCGCGCAGGATAGGCATGGATCATAGCAGCGCACCGCCATCTCCACGCGATTCAGCAGCCCTTCCTCGATCTTACCCCCCTTGATGAATTCCTTGGCGACCGCGTTGACGCTGGCGTCGATGGCAGGGTTGTTCTGCCCGGTGGCCACAATCAAGTTGGCGCGCTCGATCTTGCCAAGGTCATCACACCAGTAGTGGTGGATCAGCGTTCCGCGCGGCGCCTCGATCACTCCAACGCCTTCTCCCGCTCGCCGCTGGGCCACCACCCGCACCTCTTGGCTGACGATCTCGTCGTCGTCCAACAGCTCGCGCGCCCGCTCGACCGCATACAGGATCTCGATGAGCCGCGCCAAGTGGTAGTACAGCGTTGGGTGCACCGGGCCGGCACCCCCAAGCTGCTTGAACGCCTGGTGCTCGGCGTTGGCCAGGGGAGTGCTGATGGCGTCGGCCACGTTCAGGCGACCGAGCGGCCCCACCCGGTAGGTGCCCTCGGGATAGCCGAGCTTCCGGTAGAAAGGAAACTTGAGATACGACCAGTCCTCCACCCGCTCGCCGATGTGGTCGAGGTAGGTGCTCGGTTCGAACTCCTCCAAGATCTCACCGCCGCGATCCATCAGCCTGAGCTGACCATCATACAGCTCCAAATTGCCGCCCTTCACCAGCCCGAGGTAGTTCGTTTCGATAACGGCAAACCTCGGAATCATGTCGGAGTGCTTCTCGAGCGCCTCCTTGCCGACGCTGATCCCCAGCTGTGCGAGCTCGACGGCCTCTTGGATATCCCGCCGAGACTTGAAGCGATCCTCGTGGGAAAGCGGCTTGCTCATCCCGCCCGGAATGGCTGTCACCGGGTGAATGGGCCGCCCTCCGATACGATCGATCAGGTCTTGGCCGATCTGACGCAACCGAATCGCCTTCTTGGCGAGCTCGGGACTCGTGCGCATCAAGCCGATGATGTTGCGAGCTGCCGGATCGGAATCGGGACCGAGAAGGAAGTCGGGGGCCGCGAAGTGGAAGAAGTGGACGCCGTGCGAATTGATGATCTGCGCCATGTGCATGAGCTCGCGCAGCATCTTGGCCGCACGCGGGATCTCGACTCCCAGCGCCGCATCACACGCCTTGGCTGCAGCGAGGTGATGGCTGACCGGGCAGATCCCGCAGATGCGCGTCGTGATGACCGGCATTTCCGAAAGCAGGCGGCCTTCGCAGAACTTCTCGAACCCGCGATACTCGACGACGTGGAAGTGGGCCTGTTCCACTTCGTTGTTGTCGTTCAGGTGGATCGTCACCTTGCCGTGTCCTTCCACGCGGGTGACGGGGGAAATGGCAATGGTCCTGGCCATGCGCCTCAGCCCTTTCCTTTCGCGAGCTCGGGGAAGATACTCACCGCCATCGAGTACCGGTAGCCGACCCCCACCACGTCCTCGTTGAACATGAGCGCGCCGGCCGGCAGGATCGATGCGAGCGCGTTCACCATCTTGGCCCCCTGCTCGAGGGCATCCGGGGTCGGTCCCATGCATCCACGACAGGGCATGTTGCCGCCCAAGCAGCGCGCCCCGCACCCTTCTCGGGTGGCGGGCCCCATGCACAGCACGCCTTGCTCGAGGAAGCACTGCTCGGGGTCTATGGTCGCGAGCTCGTTGGGTGCCAATACCGTGGTGGTCACGAAGTCGCGACTCGGCACCAGCATCTTGGACTTCTTGCGATCGCACTCCTCGCACAGATTTCGCGTCGGCAAGGGTGGCTTCTCCCCTTTGACCAGCGCCACGATGGTGCTCTTGATGGCGCTCGGCAACGGCGGGCAACCCGGAAGATAGTGATCGACCTTGACCAGCTGATCGATCGGCTTGACCGAATCCATGAGCGCCGGAATGTCCTTCCCGCTAGGGATCTTGCCGTCGACCGTGCTCTCGGTCTCGACGTAACCCCGCCGCAGAACCTCGTCTCGCTCGAAGAGATTCCTGAGCCCAGGCACCCCACCAAAGCAGGCGCAGGTCCCCAGAGCCACCAGGGTCTTGGCCTGCTGCCGAAACGTGCGCACGAGCTCGGCATTGTCCTCGTTGGCCACCGCACCTTCCACCAAGCCAATGTCCACTTCCGGGACCTCCTTGATGTCCGCGATGGGGGAGTACTTGACGTCGATCAGCTCGATTAGGTCGAACAACTCGGCGTGCAGATCGAGAGTGGCCATGTGGCAGCCGGAACAGCTCTGCAGCCAGGTGGTTGCAACGGTCACGCGTTCGCTCATGGGGTATTCCTCCGGCTCAGGCCACGGCCTCAGCGGATTGACCTTTCAGGTCCTGACAGAAGGCCCGGATCTCCTCACTGAAGAGCCGACCCTCCTGCGGCGCCACGTGAATCACTCGCAGGCGCTCCGGGTTGATGCGCCGGGAACGCAGCACTTCGCGGAACAGGCCCAACCGCCGATCCATGTCGGTGTTGCCGACCACGTGATGGCAATGACCATCACGACAGACCGTGACCGCGACTCCGTCAAAGCCATCCCGAAACGCCTCGAGCACGTACTGGGTGTCGACGTTTCCACCGCATTCGACTTGAACGGGCATCACGTTGGGCGAGTAGCTCATGGCCCGAATCTGCAGCGCGAGCTCTCCGGCGCGATCTGCCGCCGGGTAGCCGCAACCGTTGCAGAGCAGAGCCAGCACCTTCGGCTCGCCCGGCACCGTCGCAGCTCGGGCCAGAATGCCAATGCTCCTCACCACGTGCTCCTCCGGAAACGCCATCAGGTCGCGGGCTCCGGTGGGACAGGCCACCACGCAATTGCCACAACCCTTGCAGCGTCTCACGTCGATGGTTGAAAGCTTGAGCTGGACGTCCACGGCTGAGGCTCCAAAGGCGCAGGTCTTCACGCACGTGCCACACCCCCCGCAAACCGTCTCGTCGACCTCGGACACGTAGACCGGGTGGCGAAGCTCATTTTGGTCGAGCTGAGTGGTCAGGTGCAACACCGCGGCGCTCGCACAGGCCGTTGCCTGCGCCAGGTCCCCTCCCCGGCAGCGTGGTGGGATAAACCAGACGCCAGGATCCTTGGTGCGGCCCAGAACGCCGCAGGCGCCATCGCCGCGAATCTGTCCCGAGTGATCCGTGTCCAATTGGAGCAGGGGGCGAAGGCGACGAATGAGCTCGGTGTCGGCACCGGCCGCCAGGATGATCCCACCCACCGCATGCGCTTCCGCTCCCTTCGAGTTGCTGAGACGTACGGTGTACTCGCCGGACCACCCGCTGACGTCGGTCACTTCGGTGTAAAAATGAATCGTGGCGCGGGGGTTCAACTCCACCGCCGCCACCGTGGAACGTAGGGCCTCGCGGAAGTCGTCCGGGGTGGAAAGCTCGGACCCAGTATCGACGAGATGAACTCGGTAGCCCTTGCTGAGGAGATCCTGCGTTGCCAGGATACCGCCTTCCGTCATCCCTACGACCAGCACGACGTGGCGTGGCGCCACACTCACTGACTCGATGGGGTGCGTCACCTCCACCCTGGCCAGTGCGGCCTCGATCAACGCCCGCGCCTTGCGAGTCGCGTCCTCGCGCCGTCCGGCGTGGGGAAGCGCTACCTGTTCCTTGAGGTTGGCAAATGCGAGCCGATTAGGGTTGATGCCGGTGGCGACGATAGCTTCCAGGATGCTGCTCCCACTCGGAACCCGGCGGAAGTACCTGGGCGAGTTGCCGGCCAACACCACTGCCTCCAGCGCGTGGTCGGAAATCGTCTGAACGATGTCGCGCTGGATCGCGGCGGTAAAGAAACTATCGTAGACCTTGAGCACGGGCAGGTGACCGAAGTCCCGACCCAGTGCGTCGACATCCACGGTCTCGGAAATCGCCCCGTCGTCACGCGACAGCAGCAATCCGGTCTTCATCATCGGCCTCCGGTTCGCCGTCCGGGCCGACATGAGCTCGGACGGGCCATGCCAGGGGGATACGGCGCGGGCTGGTACACAATAAGGCTGAGGTCGTACGGGGACATCCCGTGGAGACTCCGGCCTTGCAGAATGCCAGGGTCGAAGCGGCGCGCCAAGGGGGAAGCGTTCCCCACCAAGGCGATTGGGTTTGAAACGACTTTCGGCGACTCCAGACCGCAATCCGCGTCATCCGTCGACCGGAGCGGCGGATGTCCAGTCATCGGGCAGCGACACCAGCCCACGCTCACGTAGATCTTCGACGGTGTCGCGCAGCGTTTCCCCAGGATCACGAGCTTGCCAGCCGAGCTCGCGCTCCGCCTTTGCAGAATCGCAATACCAGAAGTACTGCCCCATCTCCACCGAGCCCTCGTCAACCGGCGAGGTCCCGCCGATCGCCTCGATGGCACGGCTGAAGAGCCGACTGGCACCCACCGCGAGCTCGCGTGACTTCGGCAGTCGCAGCCAGGGCGCTTTCACCCCCGTGAGGCGTTCGAGCCGCTGAAAGAAGGCGACAACGGTGAGATTCTTCGCATTGAGTAGATACCGCTCGCCCGCACGTCCTCGCTCGAATGCGAGCAGCATGCCGTGCGCCGCATCGCGCGCGTCCACGAACGCCACACCACCGGCAGTCACGGCTGGAATCGAACGGTCGAGGAACTTGCGAACGTCCCCGGTCGAAGAATCCGCCAGGTCTCCGGGACCGAGCAGCAGGGTGGGATTCACGATCACCACCTCGAACTCCGGCGGGGCATTGGCGAGCAACGCTTCGCGCTCCCCGAAAACCTTGGTTCGGTAGTACGGCCACGCCGCCACGTGCTCCATCGGAGCCGGCGCCGTCTCGTCGAAAACCTGATCGGGGTCCGTGCCGACCGCAATGGTGCCGCTGGTGCTCGCCACCACCACGCGCCGGACCTTGGCCTGGCGCAGCGCAGCGAGAGCGGTCCGCGTACCGAATACGTGCAGCCGATGCATCAGCTCGGCGTCGGCGGGATCGCGGGAGACTTTGCCCGTGGCCAGAAACGCTCCCTCGCAGCCCTGGGCCGACGCCGCCACGGCGGCGCCGTCGAGCACGTCGAGATCCTCGACCGTCACACCCTCGACCTCGCCCCCGCCCAGTGCGGCCAAAGCAACGTCGTGACCGTGAGCGAGCAGCACCCGCACCACGTGCTGACCGAGAAAGCCGGTGGCTCCGCCGACCCAGAACCGCGCCATCAGTTGTCCCCCGACAGCTGGAAGGCTTTCTGAAACGTCATCAGCAAGCTGATGTTGTTCGACTTCACCATTCCCGACATGAACTCCGCCGGCGACGGTGTGTAGGCTTCGCGCACCATCCGCGTGAACATAGCCGCCGAGGTCTTCAGAACGCAGTCCGCCGGGTTGACGACCTTCCCGGGCAGTACCTCGCAGCTTTCCGCATCGATCTTCACCGTCCAGCGCTCCCCGTTCCCCAACGAGAAGTAGAAGCTGACGGGTTGCGCCACAGTCCCGGCTCGGAACCGGCCGCTGAGCTCGCGAAACACGTCGGCCAGGTCCGGCTTCCGCTTGGGCGCGGGGACACTGGTCTCCGGCTCCAGGCGCGTCACATCCAGCACGCGCCCTTGGGCGAGCTCTCGAACCGCTCGCTCCAACAGTTGGGTCACGGTGCGGGCCGCTTCCGTGCTGCCCAGGCCCCGGGTCAGACGTCTGAGTTCCTCGATCGGTAGCGGCGCACCAATGCGAGCACGCACGTCCCGTCGCCGCAGGACGGTCGCACCTTTGGGTAGGGCCGCGTGCGTCCCCCCAATCCACACCGGCAGGACACCGACTCCGTGTTGCAGCGCCAGGTGCCCCACGGCAGGCTTGAAGGCGCGCACCTGGTCGTCGCGTCCCCGAGTCCCTTCGGGGAAGATCAGCAGGGTCTTGCCCTCATCCAGCAACTCTCCGGCCTGGCGCAGACTATCCCGCAAGGACCCGCTGCGCGCCAGTGGCACCAAGTTGGTCAAGTTCTCGAAGTAGGCTTTGCGCCACTCGTTGCCCTCGAAGAAGTAGTCTTGCGCCGCCAGCGACACCAGATCCCGACCGTAGCTGCCCAGCGCGTACTTGATCAGGCCCATGTCCAGGTGGCTGGCGTGATTCGCCGCCACCAGCATCTGCCGGTTGTGCGGAATGTACGCCTGTCCGGACACCTCGGTGCGCAGCACGCGATCGTAGAAGCCCATCTGGGCCCGCCCCAGCCAGTGCATCGCGGCGTCTCGGAGCGGTGGTGGCAAGGTGAGCGGAGTCTCTGCTTCGCGTTCGATGGATCGAGTCGACCGCGAGAGCCGCCGTGCGGTCGTCGAACGGCGGAGCATGGACTCGACTTCACCTACGGTGTCGCAACCGGCGAGTCGCTCCGCGTCGAGAGCGCCTCCGCTGTGCCCCTCGAGGGCGACCAACAACTCGAGCAACATCAGCGAGTCGAATCCCAGGTCGCCGCGCAGGGAGGAACCGGTCGTGATCTCGCTGGGCTCACGTCGGGCGATGCTGGCTGCCACGGCGCGCACCGTCTCGGTCCAGCCGTCCAGCCCGGTGCTGCCGGCGTCCGTCACCGCAGTGGGCGTGGGTGCGACGGCGCGCTCAACCAGCCGCTTGACCTCGGCCCGCTTGACTTTGCGTGTGGCCGTACGCGGTAGCTTGACATCGAACAGGGTGGTGACGGCCGGACGCATGTGGGGAGGCAAACCGGCGATC
Source organism: uncultured Polyangiaceae bacterium (assembly GCA_964610275.1). GTDB lineage: Bacteria > Myxococcota_A > Polyangia > Polyangiales > Polyangiaceae > JAFGBI01. Next base: position 10,703 of record CAZSVU010000004.1, read on the forward strand.
GCCTTGTCCAGCGCGCGACGCGCCCGCTGGTGGCGCGCGCCACGATCGAGCGTGTCGTCCGGGTCCACCACAGCGGCACACGCCACCCGTTCACGCCCACGCGCGTCGCTGATGCCGAGGACCGCCAGCTCGGTGATGTGGTCGATACGCCCCAACCGCACCTCGACATCGTCCGGGTACACGTTTTCCCCGTTGGACGCCACAATGGTGTCCTTGGCACGGCCGACGATGATCAAGTTGCCACGCCGATCCAGCTTGCCCAGGTCGCCGGTGTGGAGCCACCCTTTCCGGTCAATGGTTTGGGAGGTGCTGTCCGGATCGTCGGAGTAGCCCAGCATGACGTTGGGGCCTCTGGCCAGCACCTCGCCCACCCCCTCTGCGTTCGGGTCGGCGATGCGCACCTGGACTCCAGGCACCGGCTTGCCGACGTGACCGGGGCGTGCCTTGGGCCCGCCCTGTGCCACCGTCAGCACCGGCGCCGCTTCGGTCAGACCGTACCCCTCCGCCAGGTGCAGTCCCAATCCGGAAAACAGTTGGTGCGTGCTCTCGGGAAGCGCAGCGCCCCCACTCACCAGGTAGCGCAGATGGCCGCCCAGGGCCTGGTGAACCGGACCAAAGAGGAGCCGGCCCGCGTCGACACCGAGAGACGCGCCCAGGGTACGGTTGAGGTCGACAGCCAGGTCGAACACACTGCTGGCGAGCTTGCCACGCTCTGCCACTCGGGCTGCGATTCTTCGCTCCAGCATCTCCCACAACGCAGGCACCCCCACCATGGCGGTGATCCGGCCTGCTTTCAGGCCGTGCTCGAGGCGATCCGAGGTCAGCTCGTCGAGGTACACCACGCGCGAGCCCCTCGACAAGGGCAGGAGGAGACCGCAGGTGAGCTCGAAGGTGTGATGCAACGGAAGCACGCTCAGCACCCGATCACCCTTGGCGAGTGGGAACAGTGGTGCCAGCGAAGCGACCAGTGCCGTCAGATTGCCATGCGAAAGCATGACCCCTTTGGGCGTGCCGGTGGTCCCACTCGTATAGATGAGGGCGGCCACCTGATCGGAGCTGATCGCGGTCGCCTCCCCCTTGGGGCCCGGCTCGGCTGCCTCCCTGAGGTCGAGCCAGCACACCCGGTCTCCGAGGCGTTCGTGCACGCGCCCACGCACCGCCTCGCCCGCCAAAAATACCTTGGCGCGCGAGGCTTTCGCCAGGTTCTCCGCGATGGGTGCTTCCACAGCAGCATCCAGGGGGACCGCGGTAGCCCCCGCCAGCATGATGCCGAAGAAGTCGATCGCCCACGCCGGATGGTTGCTGCCGGCCAGAAGCACGCGATCTTCAGCGGCAACCCCCAACGCACGCAATCGAGCGGCGCAGGCCCAGGCCCGCTCCCAGAGTTCGCGATAGCTGATGCGGGTGAGCCCCTGTGCTTCAGTGCGCTGCAGCGCGATGCTGAGCTCGTAGCGGTCCGCCATGTCTTCGAGCATGCTCGTCAGCGTCTCATGGCTCCGCGGGGCCTTCATGCCGCGCTTGACCCGCTTCTCGATCTGCCCGAACACCCACTTCTCCAGTGCGGGCGCGTGCACTTCCAGGAACCATTGTCGCCAGTCGATGGACTCCGGAGTCCAGTTGATGCGTTGCCGGTCGGCCTCGCCCAGCCGCGCGTAGGCAGCTCGGGTGTTGTCGCAGCGGAAGATGTAGTCATACTCCGCCGTGAACGGCGCGAAGGAATCGAGGACTTCGCCGATGCGGCGCTGCTGCTCACCGAAGTCCGCCAGGGCGTCCGCCGCGGGCTCCAGGAGCGACGACAGCGCACCCGTGGCGGCAGAACGCACCAGTGAAGATGCGAGCTTGGCCCCCTTGGCCACGGTCGTCGGACCATAGCGTTCGAATTGCTGCCGGCTCAGCATCGAGCCTTCCAGCCGCGACTGGATGGCGCTGACGATGGGGCCACCACGCCCGGTCTTGCGGTAGTAGCGCCGCTTGTAGATGCCGGTGAGCTCGAAGAAGCGTCGCATGGTGCAACGGTTCGTATCACTGGAGCCGTACTGGTAGACGGGAACCGCTCGGCCCTCGAGCAATTCGCCCAAGGACAGGGTCATGCCCCCGGCGACCATGTCGCACGGAATCATGTCGAGACTGTTGTCCGATCCTGGGAAGTGGATTTGCCCCTCGCGCAGCATGTAGATGAGCGGCGCACTGGTGTTGATCCCTTCGTTCCACCCCGGAAACGGAAAGGCCGCCGTCGACTCGATGATGGCCGGGCGCACGATGGTGAAGGGCAGGCCGCTCGAGGCGACGATCTGCTCACCGATGGCCTTGGTGTACGTGTAGGTGTTGGGAAACCCCCAGAACTGGGCTCGCTCCATCCCCATCTCGGCCAGGCGGGCTTCCACGAAGGAGCGCTTGACTCGAGTGAACTCCGTTTCCAGCACACCACCACGGGTGGGTTCGTGGCGACGCTTGAGATTCTTCTTGGCCTGATCCAGGAGAAAGCTCTGCCGGAACGCATCGTTGGCCCGTTGCCGAGCCTGCTGGATGACGTCCAGGCATTCGGCGATCTCGCGGTCGGGATCCCAATGCGCGCGTTCCAACTCACCAGCACGCGGGAACGGATGCTCGCGAGGATCACGCTCCTCGATGTTTCCGGTCCGGCACCCCGCCACGAAGCAAGTGCTGGTGTGCATCAGCGGGACTTCGCCGAGGTCCCGAGCCAGGTTGACCAGGTTCTGCACGCCGAAAGCGTTCACCGTGAGGGCTTCGTCGAGGGGTGGATCAAAGTCCACGACCCCGGCCGCGTTCACCACGGCGTGCACCTCTCCCCGCAGCTCGTCCCGGACCTCCGGCAACACTCCACAGTACGGCTCCACGACATCCCCAGCCAGAGGCACGACCTTCTCTCGCAGAAAGTCGTCGCACGCCGGACCGTACTGGTCACGTAGCGGCCGCAAGACGTCGCTGGTGGCGATCTTCTTCCAGAACCGCGACTCCGGGTCCTGTCCCGCCCGGGGCCGCACCACCAGAAAGAGTCGGCCCACCTGCGGGTAGCGCGACAGCAGGTGTGCCCACCACACCTTGCCCAGGAAGCCGGTCCCCCCGATCACCACCAACTTACGGCCACGCAGCAACTCGGCGAGATCGAGCGGCGCCGGTCGACCTTCCGCAGCAGCAGGTGCAGCGGGGTCAGAGCTCATCCGGCTCCTCCGCCGCCCGACGGCAACGATACGTCTGCCATGAGGATGGGGGGGATGTGCAGCATGGTGATGTCGAGCGACCGGGCCTCGCCGCCACGTGCACGGTACAGTGCCTCGTCCATGGTGGGTGCGGTTTCCCAGCCCATCAGCTTGGGGATGTACTCGTTGTCTGCTCCCACCACGATGGTCTTGCCGAGATGCTGCCGGCCGTTCTCACCCCAGTACCACATGAAGAAGGGGTGAGCCGGGTGGTAGCAGTACCCGGATCGGTACATCTGAACCAGCGCCGGATCGGCGGCATATTCCTGTTCGTACCGGTCCCGCAGCACCAGTGAGTCGCGGGTCTCTGGCAACAGCCGATGAAAGAAATCGACGTAGGTCGCGTGCTGGCCGTAGTCGAACTTGTCGCTGCAGGGATGCGTGATGATCATCGTGCCGCCACGTTTGACCATCGGTGCTCCGCGGTAGAAGTTGAAGAAGTAGCCTTCCGCCAAGCAGGAGACCAACAGCGGATTCATGTAGCAATGAACGCTGTACGGCATGATGTACGGAATCCCGACCACCAGCACGTCGGCCTGGCCTTCAATCGGGACGAAGTACTGGTCGGCAATCCGAGCCAGGGTCCGCTCGTGGACTGCCTCGGTCTCGCCCGCATTCACGCCAGTGATACCGTAGGGTGCGGGAAACTTGTCGAAGAGCGCCTGGCGTGCCGGCTGCGGCAACCGCGCGGTGGTGGCCACCAGCGCCTTGAGCGCCAACCTTTCACGCGCGGTGAGCTCGTCCTCGTTCTTCGCCAGAAACCACAGCGGGTCGTCGAACATCTTGTTGTTGATGCTGGACTCGATGGTGAAGACGTTCAGGTGCTGGTTGGCAAGGCGCCCCATCCTCCAGATGGCGTGATGTAGGGCGGAGCGCGGCGGATTCATGTAGCTGTCACACCCGCGGATGGTCTGGGGTGAGTGGTGGTGGCGCAGCGACCGATAGCTGGTGATGCCGCAGATCACCGACTTGTGCCCACCGTCCAACGGCACGAGATTCAAGTTGACGTAGATGACGAGATCGCTCTCGGCGGCGCGCCGGCTGATCTCGACGACCTCCCCTTCCTCGGTGGTTCCAATCTCGACCAAATTGTCTCGGTCCTCGGCGTCGAAGTTGTAGAGGCGATCTGGCCAGTAGGCGTTGAAGATACGGTTCCCCACCATGTAGCGGACTTCCCAGTCGCGCATTTTTCGGTGGATCCCGGTGGCGACGATCATCTCGAAGTCGTCGACCGCGTGCTCGGCCAGCAGGTCGAGCACGATGGTCAGGACCCGCTCGCGCAAGTCCGGACGCCGCATCGGAGGCAACGGCAAAGAGATGTCGTCGATGAGGATCGTGACCTTCATGCCCGGGCGCAGCTTGGCGTACAGCGGATCGCTCCCCAGGGGATGATTGATGGCGTAGCGGATGGCCGCGTCCACGTCCCTGAGCGGCTCGATGGTCGGCTTGGGGTAGATGACCCGGGTGCCCGCGGGCATATCGACTTCAATCAGCTGATCGCCGGAAAACACGACCCGTGGTGCGCTATCGCGCTCCAACGTCACGACGCACGGGTGGCTCATCAGCTGCGCTCCTGCAAGTAGGGGACAACGGGTCGGAATGACTGACCAGGGAGAGGGCCGCCGAGCGACCGGACGTCGGGATTGGTCTTCATGGTGCTTGGGTCAACTCGAAGCTCGGCCAACTGTAGGCCTTGGCGAGCAGAGACAGTCGTCGGTCCGGATTCACCGCCGCGGGATGCCCGACCACGCTGAGCATCGGCAAGTCCGAATAGCTGTCGCTGAATGCGTAACACTCGTCCAGGTCGTGACCTCGCTCGCGGGCGTGCTCACGGATCAGTCGGGCCTTCTCCGGGCCGGCCACCACCGGCTTGAGCAGCTTTCCCGTTGCCACGTAGTCCTTCATCTCGAGGCGATTGGCGATGATCTCGTCTGCACCGAAGTGAGCGGACACGTGTCTCACGATGATGTCCAGCGCACCGGAGATGAACACGACCTTGCGTCCGTCCTCGCGAGAGCGGCGCACGAGTTCGCGGGCTCCCGAATAGATGGAGGGACGGATCACGTTGTCGAAAACGTCCTCGGCCAACAGCAGCACGCGGTCTTCACTCATGCCCTCGTACGCGCTGTACAGAAGCTCGTTGAAGGTTCGACGGTCCGCGAGCTCGGCCAGAACCATGGCCGGCGCTCGAAGCAGAGCGCGTCCCAACCGCTTGGCCGTCTGCAGAGGCATGCCCTGGTTGACCAAATAGTAGAGCGTCGGGTGGACCAGATTGGTCGACACCAGCGTCCCATCGACGTCGAAGTAGCTCGCGGCCACGGCTCGTTGAATGCTTCTTTTCGCTTGTACCCGCTGCTGAACAGGAGCGGGGAATTCGTCCGCTGCTGGAAAGCGCAGCCCTAGCTGCGGCTGCCAACGTCCGGGCTCCCGGCTCTGCGGGCCAGGATCCTGACTCCGCCTGGCTGCGGAAGGGCGGAATCCAGGCGTATTGCCGCTGCAAAGTCAAGAACGGTTCAGCTCAGTCCGGTTTCCATCTGCCCGATTCCAGCACCAGTGGAATGCCTTGCTGCCTCGGACCGAGACGCATCGCGCCCGATCGGGCTAGTCGCTACCCGACGCCCGGTCCGGACGGGACTCCGGGGTGCTGGCGTTGGCGGGCCCCGGTCCGTTGCCGGAATGCTGGCCTTTGAGGTTTGCCACCAGCGTGATCAGCCCGTGCGTCTCTCGAGCACCCAGGAGTCCGAACTGCATTCCGAACCCGCGTGCGTTGCTCCAGCGCACCGTACCCGCAAAGGTCAGGGACCCCAGCTTCCCGCCGACGTCCAACACCACGCTGATTTCCGAGCCAAAATCGGGCCGCTGCTCCGTTTCGATGAAGATGCCCCCGAGGCTCACGTCCGTCGCCACACCGGTGAAAACCGCGCCACCGCTCTTGCACTCGGCCGATATCTGCGCAGTCACCCGCTGGTGCTCGCGGATCGCGGGTCGAGTCCCGCTGCCGTGGTGTCGGGTCATGGGGTGGGCTGGCTCCTCCGTGGGTGGGCTTGACTTGGACTCAGTATTTTAGCACATGCTCGCGCAAGCGTTGACTCGCGTTGCCCGGGACGAGGCCCCCATCGGTGTGCACCCGATTGGCAGACCAGGCAACCGAAAAACCTGGCACCGCGTGCCGGCGACAGCTACCCCCGGACTCCCCCCCGGGGTTGGGTCCCCTTGCCGGGACCGGCTGCAGAGCGCAGCATGAAACCCTCCCCCTCCGTGCCCCCCTTTCGTAGGTCCGCGCCGTTCCATGCAAACAACCGAAGGCAGTGTCAGCGACCTGTTGGACAACTACGACGCGCGAGTGCGCAGCCGCTGGGAAGCGGCCGTGAATGGATTTCTGAGCCGCATCACTCAGTTCCTGCATCGAGAAAGCACGTTCGACGAGGTCAGGGGGCTGCTCGTCGAATTGCTCGCGCTGGTCGAGCAACCCACGAGCGCCGGGACGGCGGGAGACTCCCGGCTCCAGGGGATTCTGACCCAGTTGCGGGAGCTGCAGGCCCGGGACGGCATCAGCAGCAGCGAGATGGTGTTCCTGCTCTTCTCCATCCGGGACATCCTGAACGAAGCCGTCCGCTCCGTGCCGACGGAGCCCGGGGAAGAAGTCGATCCCGGCGAGGGCGGACGTGGAGCCGGCCAGGTCTCCGCGCTGCTCAACCGGCTCGGCCTGGTGCTGTTCGAAACCGACGTGCGCGCGCGTGAAGAGGCCGGGGCGGAGCAGGACGTCCTGGCGATGGAGTACGCCCTGCTCTACGAGCGCACACGGCACATCGCCATCACGGACCAACTCACGGGCTTACACAACTTCGGATACTTCTGGGACCGTCTGCGCGAGGAGAAGGCACGCGCGGAACGCTACCAGCGGCTGCTGTCGCTCATCATCGTCGATATCGATCACTTCAAGAAATACAACGACAGCCACGGCCATCCGGCGGGCAATGAAGTCCTCAAACGCATCGCCGAAATCTTGCATGCCGAAGCACGCGAAGTGGACATCGTCGCCCGCTACGGTGGGGAGGAGCTCGTCATCGTGCTCCCCGAGGCGACCCGCCGTGATGCCACAGCGATGGCGGACCGGATTCGGAACCGAGTGTGGGAGACGCACTTCGAGAGCATGCACACGCAGCCCCTCGAACGGATCTCGGTGTCCGCCGGGGTCGCCACCTACCCGATAGACGCGTACGACGAAACCGAGTTGGTGCAGCGAGCGGACGAAAGCCTGTATCGGGCCAAGGGGGACGGAAGGAACCGGGTCGTCTCGTACCTACCGCCCCATCAAGAGACACTGCGGTACTATCCGGGACGCCAGGTGCAGAGTGTCGCGTTGGTCGGCAACTTCAACAACTGGGACAAGGACTACGACTTCATGTACCCGATCGACGAGGACGGCTACGAGTTCGTCATCTCCCTGAATCGCGGGATGTATCAGTACAAGTTCGTCGTCGATGGTGTGGAATGGATCCCTGATCCCACCTGTGCCGAACGCTGCCCCGACACCCTGGGCGGGGAAAACAGTATGCTGCGAGTGCTGAGCGCATGAGGCGAGCGTGACATCGCCAGACTTCGTCCTCGTAGAGAGTCAGCCCGCGCTGGAGAGGGCCTGCCGCGACCTCGGTGGCGCCGCTCGGCTCTACCTGGACACGGAGTTTGAGGGCAACCGGGCCGGCGTGCGCCTGTGCCTGGTTCAGGTGTCCCGCGGCGAACGCATCTATCTGGTCGACGTACTCCGTCTCAGCGGAACGACGCCGTTGGCCGCCGTGCTGTCCGACGCGACCACCGAGTGGGTCCTGCATGCGGGCGAGCAGGACGTTTCCCTATTGGTGCAAGCGCTCGGTGCCGAGGTTCCGCGTCGAGTCTTCGACACGCAGGTGGCCTGGGGACTGCTGAGTGCCGAAAGCTCCGTCTCGCTGGCATATCTGCAATTTCGGCTACTGGGGATGAGGTTGCCCAAGACGCACCAGGCGGACGACTGGAAACGACGCCCGCTGCCTGCGGCGCAACTCCGGTACGCGGCCGGCGACATCGCCCACCTTCCCGATCTACGTTCCGCTCTGGATCAGCGGGCTGAGCCGTACGCTCGAGCTCAAATCATCCGCGATGCTTCCCTCGAAGTGGTGTTGCCACAGCAGCAAGCGCTGGCGGAGTTGACCCTTTCCTCGTTTCGCAATGCCTGGCAGCTCGACCCGCGCCGCCAGGCAGGTCTTCGCTTCGTGATCGATTGGTACAACACGCTGTCGCCGACCGAGCGCGCCAGCGCACCGGACGCGAAGGTGCTGCTGAGTATCGCCAGTCGGATGCCAGAGAATGCCAGCCAGCTGGGTCGGATCAAAGGCGTCCCTCGCAGCTGGTGTGCGCGACATGGTGACTGGATCGCCACCGAGTTGCACCGCGCCATCCGCCAAGCGGTCGAGGCAGACTTCGTGCCCATCGACCCATGCCCCTACGCGACCTTCGAGGACATCCGCCTGGACGGGTGGCTGCAGTGGGTGCGCGCCGAAGTCTGTTCCCAGCTGTCGGTGGCCCCTGAGCTCGTGCTCCCGGTGCGCCTGCTCAAGCGAGCCCGCGATACCATCCGAGCCAACGGCGACACTCTCGCCCTGCTCCCCCACCTCGGCGGTTGGCGCCGGCAACTCCTGGAAGCAACCTACCGCACGGTGTGCGCCCAGCATCCGCCACCGCTCGACTCCCCTTGAACGCCCCGGACCAACGGTTTCCTAAACCGTTGGTCGCGGGGCACGAATCTCGCCGGGGGCGCCCTTTGATTCCCCTCAACAATCAACAGAAACAACGGCCATTCATTCGTGTTCGGATAATCGATCACGAATGAATCGCCGAAGTGCGATCTTCTGCTGTCCTGCGGCCGAGGTCGCTGAGAGTCTCGGCGAGTTCGGGGAGGGGATCCCCTTGCGTTTGCTCAGGCAGCGGGGTTCGTGACCTGGCCGCTGAACAGGATCACGCCAGAGCTATCGCGGATGAAGAAGATGAAGGGGCGATCGACGACGAATGGCACCGGCGAAGGGGCGACGCTCTCCCAGTTCATGATCACTGCCGTGGCGGCCGCCGCCTCGGTCCCGCTTTCGTCTACGGCGATATATGCCTGATGGTACACGTCTTCGATGTACAGAATGCCATCGGGTTCCATGCCGGTGAAGTCCGCTGCTCCGAATGCGTCGGTCATGCCGAGCGCCATGAGTGGCTCCTTGAGCGATTCGGTGCCCCAGGTGAAGCTGAACTTGGGCAGGGAGATCCCGACATAGGTGACGGAGATGGAAGCGCGTGCCTGCTCCAGCCACTCGCTGCTGAGCGCATTGCGGATCTCGGTGAAGCGCCCAGCCTCGGGGAGCACGATGGTCATGGCGAGCTCGTTGCCATCGTAGGGCAAATCGACCACCTGATAACCATCGCCCTCGGCATAGGGGAGGCCGGAGCTCTGGTGCATCATCTCAGCCGTCACCTCCCCGCCGGAAAGGGTGTGGAACGTGCCGCTGCCGGTCACGTTGGAGTCGAAGACCTGGTTCCAGCTCCCGTAGAAGTAGAGCGCATTGGTCAGGACCAGGGCGGTTTCCGGGTCGACGCCGGCAGGCGGGATCAAATCCTGGATCTTGTCCTCGGTCTGGTAGGCCACCCACTCGTTGATGATCTGCCGCGCGCCTTCTGTGTCACGGGCGAAGTCGAGCAGCTTCATGCCAGCGTCGTAGTTGATCGCCAGAACGTCGAGAAACGGCTGCAGGAACGGGAAGCCTTCCTGTGCCCAGGTGGCGTTCACCAGGTGCAGGCGCAAGCTCTTTTCGCCCCCGTCGGTCTCATGTGGGACGATGTTGCGCGAGTCCAGGTCCAGTGCGAGCTGGTTGTTCGCCGCGTGGAATGCTTCGCCGGTCAAATCGTTGTGCATGACCGCCGACATCTGAAGGGCGGTGTTGTTGCGCGCCCCTGCGTAGGTCATCCCCAGCGCAACGGCCACGCTGACCGGAGAGAAGACGACGTTGGCGTCACTCGCCGTGATCTGTGCGAAGACATCCAGGCCGAAGTCATTGGTGCTGGCGACGAACGCCCGATAGTCGCTTTCCGCGACGTCCGGGGTGGTGTCGCGGGGCAATTCCGACCGCGCCTCCTGGGCTTCGGGAGGGACACCTCCCGTGCCCGCCGAAGAGCCGCCGGACCCAGCCGTGCTGCCGCCGCTGCCTGCAGAAAACCCGCCGGATCCACTGCTGCTGCCGCCGGTGGCGGGGCCAGCCCCGGCCGTGGCCTCCTCGGTTCCGCTCGATGAATCCGAGCACGCTGCCGACCCCAAGACGAGAAGCAGGCCGACCCCCGTGCCTGCCAGCCATTGGGTCACGCTTGTCGCGTTCATGTTCTCCCCTTCGCGTTGATGCCGCTGGTCCAGTCGGCATCATGCAATCCACATACCAGGTTCAACTCGTGTTTTTCCGGGAACCTGCACCCGATGGATTGTGGCACGGGGTTGGTCCTTGTGCCAGCTGTGCCAGCCTGGGTGGGGCTGGGTGGCTTGTGCTTCCTGCAAACGTCATCGCGGTCGACACGGCGCTCCCCACAGGTTGGCCGTGGCCATGCGCTTGATGAGCTTGCGGACCTCGGGATCGATGGCGGGCCGACCGCCCTTTGGCCGACTGCGCCAGGTCCAATACCGGCGAAATCCTGCCCGATGCCATCTAGTCACCGTGGCAGGCTTGACGATGATCAGCGCCTCGCTCCAGCTTGTCCATCGGCAGGAGAGGAGGACCCAGAGGCCCCAGTCTACGTTCACCAGCATAGAACGTTTGACCGAACGCTTGAGCACCCCCAGTTGGTGGCGCAGAGCGAGCAATTCCACGGCCAACTGGCGGCGCGTCCTGAAGAACGCAAGCGCGGCGAAGAGCGAAGCGCGCAGGAGGTTCAGCACGGCCAACGACCGTTGCCCTGCCTCACCCAGACTTCAACGATTTCGCGCTGGACCGGGTTTCTGGGATGGACAGGGCCGCTCCGAAAGGCGCTATGCTTGAGCGATGGCGCAGTCCCACGTACCCGACCGGCTCCAGCCTTTGGTCGAGCAGCTTCGGCAGCTCGCTCCAGAAGAGCGCTCGCTGGTGGTTCAGGCCGCCAACGAGGCGGAGCCAGAGCCCCTGCCTACGGTACCTTGGAGCGAGATCGAAGAGGCAATCGGCATCGTCAACATCGGCGGCAACGCGGTTGAGGACTGCGAAGCCATCTACGACGATGTCTGACGTCGTCCTCGACGCGAACGTAATCGTGGGCATGCTGGATGAGGGGGATTCCCTCCACGCCAAAGCTCATGAGCTCGTGGCCAAGCTGAAGCGCGATGGGCACCGTCCGGTGCTGCTCGACTTCCTCCTGGCAGAGGCATTGTCGGCCCTGTGCCGGCGCTCGTTCGAGCGGAAGCGCAGGCCGCCCGTGCTCAGCGCCGTGGTGGGTTGGATTGACAGGCGGCGCCAAGGCGGCCGAGTCCGCTTCCCTGCACTGACCGGCGGAACCTTTGATGCGGCGCTCCGAATCGTGGAGGCATCACGAGGCGAGCTGAACTTCAATGACGCTCGGCTGGTGGTGATGCAGCGAGGGGGCGAAATCGGCGACGTCGCATCGTTCGATGCGGATTTCGACACCGTCGACGGCTTCCGGCGCCTCTCGTAGTGCTGGTGGCAACAGCGTGGAAACAGCCTCGCTAGGTCCGAAGCGCCATCGCCAAGTCCAACGCGTTCCCGCGGTCTTACGCCGTGCCACGCCTCGCGTGCGTGTCACTTCCTAAACCGTTGGTCGCGTGTGCCCTCTGCCGGGCTGGGCCCGCCTCCGGTACCTCAGGCAGCCTGTTCGTGCTGCTGTGGTGGTCCTCCGATCGCCTCGTCCTACTCTGCTGAGCCGGTGCGAATCTCGCCGGCGCTAGTCGGCCGCGCCACGATGCGTGGTGGGGCCGGCTCCCTCCACGGCCGTTCGATTTCCGGAAACTCACTCCTCGGCCAAACCGATTCGCGTTCCGTGGTTGGAGCCCGGACTCGACGCCCCGCTCGCAAGGCGGCACAACCGCAGTCAGCAGAAGGCGGGTCGCGCGCGGTACTCACCAACCGCATCGAGCAGTCGATTCTCTTGATACGGGGCCACAAGGTTCTGCTCGACTCCGACCTTCGCACCCCCGTCCCAGAGTAGTCCGGGCGCGAAATCGAGGGACGGCGCTTGTCCCACGGACTGACAGCCAATCCAGGTCGCTCGCATCGATTTCAAGCAACCAACGCTGGCTGGTGACGATCAGGCAGGGGCATGTCTCTGCCCCGACCTGTGGTCGAGAACCGCTCCTACATGATCACCCGAGTTCGCAGAGCTCAGCGAGGAAGAATGGGCTGAGAAGGTCCTCACCGCCGTGGCGCTCGAGGAGGAGGATGCGGCCGAGGAGCGGAGTCGACGCAACGGCCGCATCCTCGGGCGGAAAGCCATCCTCCGACAGTCGCCCTTCTCCTGTCCGAAGACGAGCACCGAACGCCGTGGGCTGCGTCCGCGCGTGGCAAGTCGCAACAAGTGGAGGCGCATTGAGTTACTGCGAGCAAACAAGAGCTTCCTTCGGTGCTACCGCAGGGCGTACGAGCGCCATCGCACGGGAAGTGTCGACGTGGAGTTCCCCTACGGCACCTACCAGCTGAGGAAGCTTCAGCTGGTGTGTTGCCAGCAGGGCCCACCCCTGCAGTGAGCACAAGCTAGCGCAAGGGCACGTGCGCTGCCGGCAGGGCGCACAGTGAGGCATAGACGCGTCCAGTGTCGTAGTGGCCGTCCAGATCCGACCTGATCCAGACGCCGAGGAGTGCTCTCACGGCGCCAGACGGTGCCGTACACCTCGACCATAAGCGGCTCACCGAGCCTGCTTGCCGACGGCAGCAGGATTACTCTGGGGCTGGAGTGCCCAGGATTACTCTGGGGCTGGAGTGCCGGGAGTGCCGACTCTGGGGCTGGAGTGCCCCGCGACATCTGCTGGATGTGCCCCGGGCAGCGACATCTGCTCGTTCAGCCTCGAGACGATCGAGGCGCTGTAGCGACGGAGTCCGGCCGCGTCAGCCGCTGCTGCTGACACAGACGCCGAGCCGGGAGGCGCAGTTTTCGCCGCACACGCAGACCGCAGCGTCGACGCAACGGCCGACGTCGCAGTCCTCGGTCGTGTAGCACTCGTTGCCCGTGGGTGCGGATTCGCAGCGTCCCTTGGTGAACACGTCGGCGCCCACACAGATGAGTGAATCAGTGCACTCATCGTCGGTGAGGCAGCAGGGCTCGCCCATGGACGTGCAGGTGCCGGGTGCCGGTGGGAGGGTGCAGTACGCGTCGCACGCGCACTGGGTGCCGCCCATGCACAGTCCGTCGGTTGGACAGTCGAGGTCGTTCCAGCAGCCGCCGTCGGTGGGGGTCGGCTCACAGGTGCCGGCATTGCCGTCGAGGTAGTCAGGGGTGCCCTGACACGAGGTACCTCGCGGGCAGGCCTGATCGACGCCACAGCACACGGGAATGCCACCGGCCCCGCCCAAACCATCGCCAGCGGCCCCTCCGCTCCCTTCGCCGGCGCTGCCACCTGTGCCCCCGGTTCCGCCGGTGCCGCCGGAGCCGGTGCCACCGCTGCCCACGTCGCCGCCGGAGCCGGTGCCGCCAATGCCCGCGTCGCCACCGGAGCCGAGGTCGCCGCCAGAACCGAGGTCGCCACCGGTGCCGAGGTCGCCGCCGGTGCCAGTGCCGCCACTGGCCGTGTCGCCGCCAGTTCCGATGCCGCCGCTACCCGCGTCGCCGCCAGTCCCGGTGCCACCACTGCCCGGGTCGCCACCGGTGCCGGTACCGCCGGAGCCGAGGTCGCCAGCCGTGCCGGCACTACCGAGGTTGCCGCCGGTGCCG
>CAZSVU010000004.1:24934-66077 GCA_964610275.1 uncultured Polyangiaceae bacterium
GCCGGAGCCGAGGTCGCCAGCCGTGCCGGCACTACCGAGGTTGCCGCCGGTGCCGCCGGTGCCGCCGGTGCCGCTCGATCCGCCCGAATCGTGGTTCACGTAGCCCACATCGTTGCCGTTGTCACCGCAGGCAGCGGCGCCCAGCAAGCCGACCACAAACAGTCCCAAGGAAGCGCGTTGGTTCATGCTTTCTCTAGTATCCGACCGGTAGATAACGGGTCATCACTTGCGCTGAGCCGCTGTGACTCCTGAGCCCGCTGCCGACGGTTCACCACCGCACCTCGGCCCCGAGCGCCGGTACCACGGGAGCCGCTCGTCCAACCCTCCGACGCGATTCCTCGACCACGACGTCGTAGTGGGTCCGCGCCAGCGATGCCATGCACTCCACGCTCACGGCGATCCGTGGCGAACCGCGGCGAAACACGCCGCTCAATCCGGCGAAGACACTGGGACGCACTTCGGTGTCGCCGCGCCCGGCGGTCACTCCGGGATCGAGACTTCGTACGGCACGGTAGTGAACGATTTCCAGCCCGGGGCCCGCGAACCACTCCAGCGCGACGCCTCGGGCGAGCGCGTGGCGGTAGGTTCCGGTCAGTCGTACGAAACCCCCGGAGAACTCGAGCTCGACGACATCCATCTCTCGGGTGCTGGGCAGCGTAACCTGGCCCACCCCCTGAAGCCCCCAACCGTTGGCCAGCCGGGCTCCGAAGCCCATCCGTGGCCCGTGCCAGACGCCCTCGTCGCCGCGCAGGTTCACTCCGTAGCCGATGGCAAGCTCCGCATTGATGCTCGACCTGCGATCCGGCTCCCCGTTCTGGCGCCACTCGGTCTTGACGTCAGGCTTCGGGTGCGGCCGAGGTTGCGCGGTCGCCGCTCTCGGCTCGGCGTCAGGCCGCGCTGCGGGCTCCTTGCGCAGAATGCGTTCCACGTCTTCTCGTCGGGTGGCAGCCTGTCCGTCGAGCAGAGCCACGGTCGACAGGTGGAGCACCTGGGCGACACGCTCGGCCCCCATCTCGTCCAGGCCTTGCTCCAGACTGAGATCCCGCACGAGATAGGTGGTTTGCTGGTCTGGACCCGAAGCGCTCGCAAAGTACAGTCGCCCGTGGTTCGAGTCGCGTAAGAGTACCCAGACGTACACGCCACGGTGCTGCTTCCGAGAGAGAATGCTCGCGGGGTTCAGTCGAGCCACCGTGCGCACGGTGACCTCGAACCGATTGGAGTCGAACCAGCTCGTCACGCGCGCGGAGAACGCCGGGACCCTGTCGACCTCGCCGACCAGCGTCACCTCCACGGCATCGGTGGAGGCCTCGGGGGGCGACTGAGCCATGCTCGGCGGAGTTGTGCACAGCAGCGCGACCGCGAGCAACCCGAGCACGGACCGGCACCGCCTAACGTTTCGAACCGAGTTTCGTGCGCGCTGCGTTGGCATAAGCTGATCGCGGGTAACGAGCCAGCAGGATCCTCCACACCTCCCGCGCCTCGTCGGTGCGTCCCAACGCAGACAGCGCCTGAGACTTCCCCCACAGAGCCTCAGGCGCTAGCGGTCCGCCTCGTTGCAGATACTGGCGGAAGTGCGTCAAGGCCACCCTCGGCGACCGCCCGGAGTAGAGCATGCCCAGCGCGATATCCGCAGCGTGTGCTTCGGCAGCCGACGGATGGCGCCGCTGCAGGTCCTGATACAAGGCGATCGCCTTGGAGACCTGGCCTTGACGACGAACTCGGCTCGCCTTGGCGAAGAGCGTGGCGGGAGCATCGGCGGCCGAACCGCGCGTCCGGTCGGCCCTCGCCCCCGCGCGCCGAGGGCCGACCGGCTCGAGAGACTCGGCTGCGGGAGGCTCACTCGACGGCATCGCAGTAGCCGAACCCTCTGGAACCGGACCGGCGTGCACACGCTTCCCCCTGCGAGTCGCGCCTGGACTGGGCGCTGGCAGCGCCGTTTCTACCACTTCGGCGCTATCGGCTACGGAGGGCAGCCCCACGCCGAGACGTTCGGCCAATCGAGGCCCCGCCGCCGCGGCCACAACGGTTAGCGCTCCTGCAATAGCCAGCTTCCATCCGGTCCGACGGCGCCCCAAGCGTGTCGGCTGCATCTGTATGAGCAGGCGCCGCGTGACGCGCTCCGCGAGCGCGTCGTCCCCGGGAAGCACCGAGTCCTCTGCGTCGAACTCGCAGCCTGCATGATGGGCCAGCTGCGCCTCGATCGAGCCTACCAGCAGCAGCCTGAGCTGGCGCTGCTCGGAATCGCTCAGCTCGCCGCGACGCGCCCTCGCACTGAGTTCCTCGAAGCCATCCTTCACGATCCGACCTCCAGCGCCTCGAGCAGAGTCGGATTGCCGAGCACCCGCTTGCGCAGGGACTGCCTGGCCAGCCGAAGTCGGCTGCGCACCGTCTCCATTGGGACGTCGCAGGTTCGCGAGATCTCCTGAACCGTATAGCCCAGGATCACATGCAAGGTGAGCGCCTCTGCCAGTGCCTGCGGGAGCGTAGCGACCAGATCACGTACGATGGGCGTGAGCGATGCGGTGAATGCCTGCTGTTCGGGCCCCGGGCCTCCGGCAGCACAGAGCTCCACGTCGATGCTCTCCAGCCGGTGACTGCGCTTCTGCGTCATGTTCTGGCGGCGATTGTTGGTCGCAGTGAACGCCGCCACTCGACACGCATAGCGGCGCAACGTTCCCTCACCCCGAAACCGAGGCAGTCCGTCCAGTACCGCGTAGGCCGCCTCGTAGACGACGTCCTCGAGGTCCGGGTGCCCCGGACCGAGCACCCTACGAACTACTCTCAGCAGCTGGGGCATGAGCGTCGTCAGCAGGGTTCGGGCGGCGACCGGATCACCGCGCTTCGCGGCTGCGGCGACGGCGGCCAACTCATCGTGCTCGGGCGCCGACGAGCTGCCTTCGGGATGGCAGCCGGACGCCTGCCCTGTCGCAGGCACGGTCAACGAGCAGGACGGCACTCCAGCCACTCCAGCGGGCCTCGGGCCTGCCTTCAGGCCAGGCGCGGCCTCTACCTTCCAGTATCGATCTGGCCGAGAACGGGTCATGATTTCGGGCCGCGGCTGCCGCGCAACTGGCGCGGCACACGACTGTGCCAACTCCGGAAACAGTCTCGCTTATGCAAAGCCGGTGCCACGCCTGTGCTGCCAAGAAACCCTTCCCGCTGCTCCGGTGGGCGTGAATCGAGGGGGCGGTTGAGCGCACGAGGACCACCGGCCCCCGATCGGCAGCAGCATCACTCACTCGGCACCTGGCCGGCCTTCCTAATTCAGACCGAGCGCTTCCTGCCCTTTAGCCACTGACTGAGTGATGACCTTGACTCGGCCGAACCGCGGCCCGCTAGGAGCGCGTCCACCCGGATGTCCTCGTCGAGGTCGGGCCAGTGGATCCCCTCACCGCGGCCGATGAGCCTCCACTTGTCGCGCTCCTCTGGAGCGGCACAAACGAGACGCGGATACCACCGGATCGAAGCCCACACGGTGCGTCCATCGACGAGCTCAACGATCAACGACTCGCCGGACACCCGCACGTGCTGTGCGAGTGCCTCCTTGATTCTAGGCGCCGAAGCAGTCATCCCATTCCCCCACTCGCATGGTCTGCGGAACATCACGGCGATTCTCGGAAGTCCGGGTCATGCGTGCAGCCCACTACACCAGCGACACCTCATCACAGCCCCATGAAGAAGCTCCACACGGCCTCGTTCATGCTGGAGGGCCACATGTGGCCGTCCGGATGAGTGCAGAACAACACCGGGCTGTCTGCCGCGCAGCCCTGATACTCGTCGCAGAGGTCGGAGACCGCGCTCGTCGAGGTCTGCGTGCCGCAGCCGTTCTCGCCGGTCCAGAAATCCACCTGCCCCTGACCATCCGAGTCGCACGGGTTGTAGGTGTCCTGCGCGCCGCAGATCACCATCACCGCCACATCGCCCTGACAGGGTTCGCTCCAAGTCATGGCCGACGCTGGCGCGATGGCGCGAAAGACGTCGCCACGGAAACATCCGAGCTTGTTGGCCATGATGCCTCCGGAGCTCGCGCCGAGCGCGAAGATGCGATCCAGGTCGACGCAGTAGCTACCGATGAACTCTGAGACCATCTCATCGAAGAACGGAACGTCGACGCCGTTGAGGCTGAAGTCCCAGGCGATGGCGCCCCCGGCTTCGTCGTTGGGAAGCGAAGTGGGATACACGAAGATGCCACGGTGATTCGTCTCCACACCGAACATCTGCTGAGCGCTCACACCGTCACCCCCGACGCCGTTGAGGACGAACACCAGCGGAAGCGGCTCGCCCGGCACGTAATCCGTAGGCACGCTGAGTCGATACGCGCGTTCTAGCCCCCCGGCCATGATGGTGGCGTCGATGTCCGCGCCGGTCGCGACATTCGTTTCCGAGCACCCGCTCGACGGCGTCCCCGAGGTCGAACCGCCGGTCCCGGTCGAATCGCCGCCGGTGCCGTCGCCGCCCGTGCCGTCGCCGCCCGTGCCGTCGCCGCCCGTGCCGTCGCCGCCCGTGCCGTCGCCGCCGGTGCCGATCAGAGCGCCGCCCATGCCGGTGCCGCCCGTGCCGATCGGAGCGCCACCCACGCCAGTGCCACCCATACCGGCACCGCCCGTGCCGACCGGAGCACCCCCGATTCCCGAACCCCCCGTGCTCGGCATCGAGCCGCCGATCCCCGGCGCCACGCCGCCGGTGCCAAACGGAGCACCGCCGACTCCCGCACCGCCCGCTCCCGGTGCGACTCCACCGCTCGCGACCGAAGAGCCGCCCATGGCGGAGCCCCCGGTGGCGATCGGGACACCGCCCATGCCCGTGCCGCCCAGGCCTGTGCCGCCCGACGCGGTGGCACCACCCGTGGTGACACCACCTGACGGTGTGCCATCCATCGCGTCCGCGTCGGATTCGTCCCCGGCATCGCCACACCCCACTGCGAGAATCATAGCCAGAGCGACAATTTCCACCCTATGTGAACGCACGAGAACCTCCGAGACCGGGGTGCCAGCCACGAATTCCCAGTGACCGCTCAGACGATCACTCGATCCTCCAGATAGGTGGAGTAAGCGGCGGGATCGGTCATTCGCGCGCGTCGCCGACGCACCGCTGTGGCCCCGAGGCCCGGTCCCTCAGAGCCACGCGCCCAGAAACCCGAGCCCGACGATTCCCACGACGAACAGCACCCAGACGATCACACCGACAATCCAAGCCGCAACGTGGAGGTAGCCGAGCACCAACCCCCCTAGCGCGAGACCGCTCCCCTCCTCCATGCCGTGGCTGTCTCTGATCTGCCTGCGCGCAACGTGGCCGGTGACGATGGCCACGATGGATCCGATGAGCGGCGCTGCAGTCCAGCCGACGATGCCCGCGATCAGGCTCACTATGGCGAGGTTGTTGGTGCGTGCCATGCGCGACGTGGCTCTAC
This sequence comes from uncultured Polyangiaceae bacterium, assembly GCA_964610275.1. GTDB lineage: Bacteria > Myxococcota_A > Polyangia > Polyangiales > Polyangiaceae > JAFGBI01. Next base: position 30,345 of record CAZSVU010000004.1, read on the forward strand.
TGCGCCGGTGCGTTCAGGCCGTCGGTTTCCTTCTCGATGAACCGCAGCGCCGGCCGTTGCTCCAATGCCGTGGTCACGCCACCCTTCTCGTACGCTTCCACGCTAAGCGACATGGTCTTGCCACCAGTGGTGCGGAACGAATGGGTCGACTTCACCTCGAACTTGTAGCCTCTGAGGTAGGAGAAAACTCCGTAGCCGTGCCCCTTGAGCTTGATCAGCACCTGAAGCGTGTGATCGCCGGGCGGGATGAGTCCGCTGAAGACGGGGATTTCCTTCTGCGCGGCCAACTTTCCGCTGGTATCGCGCTGGTTGTATTGGACGGCACCATCCAGAACGAACATGGCCTGCGTGACCCGGAATGCGTCGCTCAGCTCGTTCAGGAACTGGATCTGAGCGCGAGCCCCTCCGGTCCCACCGGACAAGACGGTCTGACTCAGCAGGTTGAGCTGCGAGTGGCTGTTGCGTAGCTTGCTCTCCAGATCGTTGATCTGGGCTTGCAGATCGTGCAACCGGAGCGACGTGACCGGCTGGGGCCGCGGGGCCGCGGGTGCGGCTTCGGCCGGACCCGCGGGCACTGCCGCGGCGGCTTCTGCCTCGGCCTGGTTGGCAGCGCCCGCCTTGAGCGCCTGCAGGCGCTCGCGGGCGGCGCTGACGCGGTCGTCACCCGCTTTCGCCGCGTCCGGCTTGCTCAGAAACTCTTCGTAGGCCGCCACTGCTTCGGCGCTCTTGCCCTGCTTGTCCAGGCAGAAGGCCAGCCAGTACTGGGTGTGGGGCGTCGGGATGAGCTCGTGTGCCTTGGTGAAATGTCGATGTGCGGCACTGAAGTCGCCAGCATCGGCCGCTGCCTTGCCGGCGTTGTACGCCTGTCGAGCCGCAGTGCGTGGGTCGGCGGGCGCCTCGGCCGCGGCGCCACCTCCAGCCTGGGCCCAAACCGGAGCGCCGAGCAGCATCACCGCGACCCAGACCAACCAGATTCCCTTCCACATCCGCATGCTGCACCCCTTCTGGCGACGCGCCCTGCCAGGTGGGAACCGCTCGGTCCGCCCCGTGGCCGGGACTTCAGCATAGCAGAACGCACGCCGATGCACGGCCGAAACCGAAGTGCCGAGAATCTCTCTGCTTTGGTCTGGCTAGGCTCCCGCCGCCCGCTTCTGGTAGCCACGGGGCACGTAGACGCAGGCCGGATCCTCGGCCAGGAAATCGCCCTGGGTCGCGAGAGCGCGAGCTCGTGAACCGCCGCACACGTCGGCGAACTCACACGCTCCGCACCGGCCACGGAGAAGCTGCGGGTTTCTCAGCTGCTGAAACAGATCCGTGTTCCGATACAGATCGGCCAGCGGCCGCTCCCGCACATTGCCCACCGGAACGGGAAAGAATCCTGAAGGGAACACCTCACCGGTGTGGGAGACGAAGCAGAAGCCCTTGCCGGAGTTGATCCCCTTGGCGTGCGAGCCAAACGATTCTCGCGTGGACAGCTCCCGGGACAGTTGGGCCGGCACTGCGGACTTGGATTTGGGAGCCACCGCTCGCGCCTGACCGTCCCGCGCCCGCTGCTCCAGCACGTAGCGCCGGTAGTGGGGAGCCTCGGTAACCTTGACGATGAAGTCGACGCGTTTGGAGAGCTCGTAGAGCTTGCCAAAGAGCACTTCGTGCTCGTCTGCACTGAGCGACTGGAGCACCGTGCCGCGTCCCACCGGAACCAGCGAGAACACCTCCCAGAACACGATGCCGGCGCCTTCCACGAACTGGATGAGCTCGTCGATGGCGTCCCGGTTGAAGCGCGCGAACGTGGTGTTGATCTGCATCGCCAAACCGAGATCGTGTCCCCACTCGAGCGCACGCAGCGTGCGCACAAAGGTTTCCGGAACCTGCCGAAAGCTGTCGTGCAGCTCCGCGGTGGCACCGTCGAGGGAAAACGCCACCTGCGCAATCCCCGCGTCCTGGAGCGCGGCCAGGTGGTCGCGGGTGAGCTCTTGCGACGCGACTGGAATGGTCGCCATGCGCAGTCCCAAGTCCGCACCATGGCGGACCAGCTCGGTCAAATCCTTGCGGCGCAATGGGTCCCCTCCGGAAAGCACGCAGACCGGCGTCCCCATGGATTGGATCTGGTCCAGGAGACGCTTGCCTTCCTCCAGCGTGAGCTCGTTCGGATCGCTCCGATCCTGCGCCTCGGCTCGACAATGCTGACAGACCAGCGGGCAGGCCTGGGTGACCTCCCAGATCACCAGGAACGGCGTCTGGGCAAAATCCAGCGACGCAAAGGAGAGTGGGTGGGGACTCATGCCGCTGGGCAGTATAGGGCCCCGCGTCAGAAGGGGTAGCCGATCACCAGTCCGGCGGCTTCTTCAGGTCTGACACCGATCTCCCGGACCCGGCGCCGGGTCTGATCGGCACCCCCGGGCGCGAGGCAGTCGCACGCGCCGCGGGCAGCGAACGGTCGGTACCGGCGGGCAGCGCCACACTGACGGCCGCTGCTGCGGACGCGCTCGTGGCCGCTGCGGCGCTGGCGCTGGGTGCCATCCGGGTGAGCGGAATGACGAGGAACTGATCCCGCTCCGGGACGACCTCCAACCGGGCCGGGTCGTACCCTTCCGCTTCCACGACGATGGGGACCACCTCACTCGACCGGGCAACCCTAAGTCGTGCCGGCCGCGTCTCGACCAGGCGCCCGCCAATCGTGATGGTGGCGTCCACCGGCGGCTGGGACCGCACGTCGATCGTCACCGACGTGTCCGGGGCGGGGACTGCGGCGCTCACCGCCGGCGGGGGGAGGTTGGGGTTGCCGCGCACCACGAGCCACCCCCCGAGAATCGCAGCCACGATGAGCAGGGGCACCGCTGCCAGAACGGCCACGCGTCCGCCGCTGCGCGCTGGGGCGCCCGTCGCCGACTCCTCTGCCGGGGCCTCTGCCGGGGCCGGAGGCGGCATGGTGCGGAGCTGCTTCAAGGCGGCTATGGCTTTGGCTTCCGCTGCGCGTTGCTGGAGAAATAGCTCCTTCATCAGCTCGGCCAGCTGCTCGCGCAGCACCGCGGCCGGCTCTTTCGGTACGGCCGCGAGGTGCTTGGCCATGGTCGCGGCGTCGGGCGTGCGGTCCTCTGGCTCGGTTTCGAGAGCTCTCAGGAGAATGGGAGCCAGTGCCGCCGGGAAGCCGGGAATGACGGTGCGCGGATCCGCCACTGGGCCGGACAGGATGTTGCCCAGAGTGTCGGCGTCGTCAGCCCCGGCAAACAGGGGCTGCCCCAGGGCCGCTTCGTAGAGGGTGGCACCCAGAGCGAAAAGATCCACGCGGTGGTCAAAATCGCGCCCGAGAGCCAGCTCGGGAGCCATGTAGCAATACTTGCCCTTGATGGTCCCGAGCTCAGTGGTGGTGGCACGCCCGCGAGCGCGAGCGATGCCGAAGTCGATCAGCTTGATGTGGCCATCGTAGGTCACGAAGATGTTGTCTGGGCTGATGTCGCGGTGCACGAGCCCGACCGGTTCGCCCGCATCGTCCGTGAGCTGGTGGGCATGCGCTAGCCCCTCGGCGGCCTGTGCTCCCATCCAGGCAATGACCTCGAAGGGCAACCGCATGCCGCGGTCGGCAAGCGTCCGCAGCAGAACGGACAATGGCTGGCCGTGGAGATACTCCATGGCCAGAAACAGGGTTTCCCCTTCCTGACCGAGCTCGTAGACGTGGATGACGTTCGGGTGTTGCAGGCGCACGGCCAGGTTGGCCTCGTCCAGGAACATGCTCACGAACTCCGACTCCTCGCTCAGGTGCTCGTGGATGATCTTGACCGCCAGCACCCGCTCGAACTCGTGCGGACCATCGAGCCTCGCCAGATATACCGACGCAGCACCGCCCAGACCGAGGCGGGCTCCGAGTCGGTAGCGCCCCAGCCGGGATCCGGACAACCGACTGTGCCACTTGAGCTGGGTCACACCCGAGCTGCCCGCGGGAATCGGTGTCGGACGGTCGGCGCCGTGTGAATGCCCGTCAGTCAACGGTGTCCGTCCACCTCACCATTCGTAAGCCGTGTTCCGCAGACGCACACGAGTGCAGAACGCCTCCGCCTGAGACATTCTCGGAAGTGTAGCATCCCCCCGCGCCCCGGGGGCGGGTGCGGTGGCGCGTCCCCCTCGGGGGACGGCCGGAAAGCCCGCTGGACCCGCGGGAGAACGCAGTGGACCCGGTCCACATGCCAGTGTAAAAAGATGAGTTATGTCGCCAAAGAGGACGACACCCCGCATCCCCGGCGTGCGCCCCCCAAGTGAGCTCCTGCCACCGTCGTCGACTCGACCGCCCAAGGCACAACCGCTCGAAGGCGCGGTTCAGCTCAGCGGGCCGGGGTGGGAAGCGACCCTCAAGTCCGAAGAGGTGCTGATTGGACGAGATCCGAGCTGCCGGATCGTGGTCGACGATTCGCTGGTGTCTCGTCAGCACGCCCGCATCAGAATCTTTCCGGATCGCGTCGTCGTCGAAGACCTCCACAGCGCGAACGGCCTCTACCTCAACAACGTTCGCATCTACGAGCCCTGCCAGCTGTTCGACGGCGACCGGATACTGGTGGGCACCACCGAGCTGTGCGTGTTCACCGCCGAGGTGCCCGGAGTGCGCCCGCATGCGGCCGTGCCTGCGGCCACGACGTCGGCCCCGACGCCCTCCCCTGCCGCTGCCACTGAACGAGTTGCGGCCCTCGACGTGCTGGGACGCCTGGCAGACCGCATGCTCGCCGATGCCCGCCCCCAACACGCCGAACGCGTGCTGGCCGATCATCTGACCAAGCTCCTCGACGGCGCTCGCTCGGGCCTGCCCGTCCCGCAGTCCGTCTGCACGGGCGCCGCGCGCCACGCTCTCAAGCTGGCTCGCGCGCTGGGCGACGGGAAGTGGATCAACTACACGGTGGAGCTCCACCTGAGGGCGGAGCTGGTGATGTCACACGAGACCGTGTCCGAGCTCACGCACGCGGTCGAGCTGACCGACGACGTCGACCACGCTTTGTTCAGCTACTACGTCGAGTGGGTGCGCGACGTGGCACCCAGGATGCCACCGGGCACCGATCAGATCCTGGATCGCCTGGACAACGTGAAGCTACCGAGCAGCCGCTGAGACCGCTGCGACTCGAGGGGCGGTGCCCGCTGCCGCGGCAGCGGTGACGTTCGCTATCGGTCCAACAGGTACGCGGCGATGAGCGGAAAGACGATGGTGGCGTCGGACTCGATGACGAAGCGCGGTGTGCTCGCGTCGAGCTTGCCCCAGGTTATCTTCTCGTTGGGCGGGGCCCCGCTGTACGAGCCGTAGGAAGTGTTCGCTTCGGAGATCTGGCAAAAGTAGCCCCACATGCGACAAGCGCGCTTCATGTCCTGCAGGATCAAGGGCACGGTGCAAACGGCAAAATCCCCGGTGATCCCGCCACCGATCTGGAAGAAGCCGAGACGCGCTTCGCGGTCGCTCGTCAGGTACCAATCCACCAGCGCGGACATCTGTTCCAGCCCGCTCTTGACCATGCCCAGGCTTTCCACCTTCCCGAGCTTGTAATCCGCGACCAAGATGTTTGCGAGGGTCGAATCCTCCCAACCGGGGACGAATATCGGCAGGTCACGCTCACAGGCCGCGAGCAGCCAGGAGTGCTTCGCATCGATCTGATAGTCGGCTTCCAACTCGCCGCTTCGAAGCAGCCGGTAGAGGAACTCGTGCGGAGCGAGTCGCTCTCCCCGCTGCAGCGCCTCCCGCCACAGCACGAAGACCTTCTGCTCCACCTTCTGCATGGCCGCCGCCTCGGGGATGCACGTGTCGGTCACCCGGTTCATCCCGCGCTCGAAGAGCTCCTTCTCGTCTGCCGCGGTCAAGGCGCGAAAATCCGAGATCTCTTCGTAGTGCTCGCGCGCCACCAGGTTGAATAGATCTTCTTCGAGGTTGGCACCGGTAACGGACAGGGCGTGCACGTAGCCGTGTCGAATCAAATCGGCGAGAACCACGCCGATCTCCGCCGTGCTCATGGCGCCGCCCATGGTGAGGAACATGCGCCCACCTGCCCGGACGTGTTCTTCCCACGCCTGAGCGGCCCGAACCACGTTGCGCGCGTTGAAGTGGCGGAAGGTGTGTGTGAGGTAGTCTTTGACAGCTGCCATCGGATGATCTGTGAGCGGGATCGGTTTTTTCCCCACCGGCGAACGGCGACGCGCTCGCGCCACTTCGGCTCACCGCGACCTGAGACGCAAAACCAAAGCCTACCCAGGAAAATCGATAGTACTAGTGGCTGTCAAGGATCGCGGACAAGACCCTAGGAAAACCCCACTAAACGCCCCGTCTACGGAAACCGTTTGACGTCGGTGCCGCATTCGGGGATTGGGCCACGTCGTGGCCAAGATAGTCCCCTTCAGAGCATTTCGTCCCCCGGCATCCCTGGTTTCTCGCGTGGCGTCGCCTCCCTACGACGTGGTCACCACGCCGGAGGCGCGGCGCCTTGCCGAGGGGAACCCGGACAGCTTCCTCCACATCTCACGGCCGGAAATCGACCTGCCGGAAGGGACCGACGAGCATGCGGACGGGGTCTATGCCCGTGGCACCGAGAACCTGAATAGCCTGATTGAGCGTGGGACGCTGCGCCAGGACGACGCGCCGCGGCTCTACGCCTACGCTCAGCAGATGGGCTCCCACCGTCAGACGGGATTGGTCTGCTGCGCCGCCGTGCAGGACTACGTGCAGAACATCATCAAGAAGCACGAGAACACGCGCCCGGACAAAGAGAATGATCGCACGCGACACATCGACACCCTCGGCGCGCACGACGAGCCGGTGTTTCTGACGTATCGCGCCGTACCCGTCATCGACGAGACCATCGCACGCGTGACGGGAGCCGCGCCCGAGTACGACTTCACCACCGACGATGACATCCGGCACACACTGTGGGTCGCCACCGGTGAAGAGAGCGCCCGACTCGTCGAGTGCTTCGCCGCGGTGGACACGCTCTTCGTGGCGGATGGTCATCATCGCAGCGCCGCGGCGGCTCGGGTGCACGCGCTACGCAATGGGAAGCCTGGTGAGCACGACGCCTTCTTGGTGGTCCTGTTCCCCCACGATCAGATGCAGATCCTCGCCTACAACCGCGTCGTGCGCGATACGCAGCACCGCACCCCGGATCAGCTGCTCGCGGCACTGCGGGAGCGATTCGACGTGGCCGACACGAACGACCCCATCCCGCATCGGCCCGGCTGCTTCTGCGTGTTCATCGGTGACCGTTGGTACCGTCTGTCGATAGACCCCAAGACCTTCGACCAGAGCGACTGCGTCGCCCGCCTGGATGCGTCCATCTGCCAGGATCAGATCCTGGCTCCGCTGTTCGGCATTCAGGATCCTCGCACCGACAAGAACGTCGATTTCGTGGGTGGAATTCGAGGCCCCGGCGAACTCGAACGTCGCGTCCGTGACGATGGTTGGGACCTCGCGCTGCATCTGTTTCCGACCAGCATCGAGCAGCTGATGGCGGTCAGTGAGTCGGGCTCCCTCATGCCGCCCAAGAGCACGTGGTTCGAGCCGAAGTTGCGCAGCGGGCTCTTCCTGCACACGTTCTAGCGACCATCATCCAGTCCCGGATCGTCCCAAGGCCACGCCGTCGGAGAGACGGCACCGGGGTCACGCTGACGTCGCCGACACCTCAAGCTCCGCTCACGTCCGGCGAATCAGCTTGAAGACGCGCCTGCCGTCCTTCTCCTTGGGCGGCAGTACCGTGAGCATGTCGATGCGGATATCGCGCACTCGTCCCGGCCCCTGGCTCTCGCGGATGCGCAGGCTGTCCCCTTCGGCGGTGAGCACGTCACAGAGCCCGAACGCAAAGTGATGCACGCGGTCGCCCCGTTCGGGGCGGTAACGCGGCTCGTCAGCTTCCATGGCCTCGGCCGCCGCCGCGGCGGCCGCCACTGCCCAAGTGCTCGCCCCCGGCGGGGGGGCCGGAGGATGCTCGAGTTCGCTCCGCGCATCTGCATCACCGGCCACACCCGAATAGGGAAACAGGGTTGCGCTCACGGACTCGCAACGTGCCCGAACCAGCACGCCGGCAACCAGTCGCTGGCCAGTGCCGTCAGCCGCAACGAGGGTCACCACGTAGGGTCCGTCGGCCGGTCCGGCCAGCGACACCAAGGCGAACCGGCCGTCGAGAGCTCGAACCACGTCGGCGCCGGCGTCCGCCAAACGGAGCTCGACGTCATGCACCGTGCCCACCGCCACCACCCATCCCGAGCGCCCGTCCAGCTCGTCGGCGAGCGCTTCGACCAGCTCGTCTCCGTCGACGACGGTGAGCTCTACGGCGATCATCCCATTCACGGCGAGCTCCAAATCCGAGCCTCTTTTCCTCCCGCTTCCCTCACCGGTAGCGGCGAAGTGCTCCCTCCACGGACGCCAGATACCCCACCCCGAAATGATTCACGTGCACGAGCAGCGGGTACAGCTGGTAAAGCGAGATGCGTTCCGCGTGACCGAGCGGCAGGGGGTACGCCTCGTCGTACGCGGAGAAGACCCGCGGGCCGAACCCTCCAAACAGTCGCATCATGGCCAAGTCTACCTCGCGGTGCCCACCGTACACCGCAGGATCGATGAGGCACGGATGGCCGGCGTCATCGACGTGCAGATTGCCTCCCCACAAATCCCCGTGCAGGCGGGCGGGCGGCTCGCTCGGACCCACCAAAACGTCCAAGCGTCCAAATAACTCATCGAACCCTCTCAGCAGGCTGCCAGACGCCAGGCCGCTCTTCTCGATCAGCCGCAGCTGCACCCTCAGTCGCCGCTCACGGTAGAAGTCCGCCCACGTATCACAGGACTGGTTCGTTTGCGGCAAGCGGCCGATGAAGTTCTCGTGGTCGAGGCCAAAACCGTCCGCGCCGTATCGGTGCAGCGCGGCGAGCCCTCGGCCCAAGCGCTCGTCGAAGTCCGACACGCGGCGTCCGGGGCGCAGGTACTCCAACGCCAGGAAGGCCGGGCACCGCTCGGTGCCCCGGCTCACCGCCAGCACTTGGGGCACCCGCAACTCGCCCGCGGCGCTGAGCCACCGCAGCCCGCGAGCCTCGGCCTCGAACATCGCGCCGGCCGAAGCCACCGCGGGGTTGATCTTGACGAACACCGTGCCGCCACCGACCAGGCGCACCTCGTAGGCTTCGTTGATGTCGCCTCCCCCCAGCACGGACACACCCCGTACGGGCTCGCCCAGGGACTGTTCGAGGGCCGCGCGAACGCCGAGATGCATCAGAGTCCGTGCTCCCGACGAATGTGCGCCAACAGCCCGCGACAGGCCTGCTCGCACTGATCCAATACGAGGTCGAAGCCGCGCTCTCCGCCGTAGTATGGGTCCGGCACGGGCGCGTCCTGCTCCGCCTCGGGATCGAACGAGCGCAGCATGAAGAGCTGTTTGCCGGGCGCGTCGTGGGGTGCCGATGACAGCAAGTCCCGGTAGTTGTCACGATCCATGGCCAGCACGTAGTCGAAGCGCCGCCAGTCGCCTCGGGCAAACTTGCGAGCACTGCCTGCGACGGTGATCCCGCGGTTCTGCGCCGCCGCTCGGGAGCGGGCGTCCGGCGCCTGGCCGACGTGGTAGGCACAGGTGCCGGCGCTGTCGATTTCGATCTGCTCGGTGAGGCCCGCTCGTTGCACCAGATGGCGCATCACTCCTTCGGCCGTAGGAGACCGGCAGATGTTGCCCAAGCAGACGAAACACACGCGAACCATGGCCACCGAGTGTAGGCCACAGCGGGCCTCGGTTTCCAGTCGGAGCGCGTCCGGACGAGCGCGCTACTCCGGATAGCTGACGGAGAGGATTTCCACGTCAATCTCTCCCGCCGGGCGCCGCACCGTGACCACGTCGCCCACCCGCCGCTTGAGCAATGCACGACCGAGTGGCGCCTGGTAGCTGATCTTCCTGGCCGCTGGATCGGCTTCGTCAGGCCCCACGAGCACGTAGCTCTGGCGCTTGCCGTTTTCGTCCTCCACCTCGACCAGCGCCCCGAAGTGGACTCGATCGGTCGCCGCGCGCTCTCCGGCTACCACCTCAGCGCTGTCCAGCCGCTTGGTCAGGTACCGAATCCTCCGGTCGATCTCCCGCAAGCGCTTCTTGCCGTAGATGTACTCGGCGTTCTCGGACCGGTCCCCTTGGGCGGCCGCCTCGGCAACCTCATGGACGACCCGGGGACGCTCCTGGGTCAGGAGCGCGTTGAGCTCAGCCGCGAGCTTTTTTGCGCCTTCCCGGGTCAAATAGTTCGGGCTCGCCATGACGGAAGGGCCAGTTATCGCACCTTCGGAGAGGCTGGGCTCGAAAAATCCGAACGGCGCACGCTGCAGGCGCTACCATCTCGCACCTCGGAGGGTACCGGCGCGCTCATGAAGTCCCAGGCGAAAATTGCCGCCGTCGTCGTCCTGCTGCTGGGAGCGGTGGCAGTGGTGGCGGTGATCGCGTTGGTGCTGGTGGGTCTGAGCATGGTCGGTCCACTGATCGAACGTCGGGTCGTGGAAGAGGCGCGCGAACGCGGCATCGCACTCGAAGTCGGCGAGCTGGACTGGGGGATCGGGTGGATCACGATTCGCAACTCGCGATTTCAGCTCATTGGCGTGAGCGGCATTCGCGGCGAGGTGAAGAGCGCCGAGCTTGGCCTGGAGGGCTTCGAACCGGTCAGCATCGACGCGACGGGCATCGACGTCCGTGCAGTGGGGTCTGCCGCAAGTCTGTTGCTCCAGCTCAGCGAGTGGACGAAGAACTACCCTGAGGCCTACGAACTGCGGGTGGTCGCCCGGGAGTTGGGGGTGCGTTGGACGCCGATCCCTGGGGGCAAGGAGTGGTTGACCGTCGATGGGGGCACGATCATCCCCACGCAGGAGGGAGGACGGCTCGGAGCCGAGAGCGCGCACGTCGCCGGAATCGACCTGGGGAAGATCGGCGCGGCCTGGACCAAGTCGGAGACCGTGGTGGGTCTCGGATTCGGCATCGGCAGCGCCAGCCAAGCGCCGGTCCGCGTCGTCGTGAAGCCCGCTCTCGCGCGACCCAGCGCCGATATCACCCTGATGCCGGTGGACCTGAACCAACTCGCCGGACCCCTGGGGGTCGCCCTGCCCATCGAGGGCGTGACCGCGAGCGGTGTGGCCCATCTGGAGTTTCCGCCGCCCGGGGAGCAGGGAGAAGTGACGGGAAACCTCCAAGCGCAGTTGGACGGCTACATACCGCCTCACCCGGCGGAGCTCGATGGATTCATGTTCGGGAAGACGACGAAGTTCGAGTCGAAGCTGGCGCTCAGCGAGGATCGCAAGACGGTGACCCTGACCGACAGCAAGGTCACGGCCGGAGCATTTGCGCTCCGCGGTCGGGGTACGATCACTCGCGCTGACCCGCACGCCCGCATCCAGCTCGGGCTGCAGGGAGCATTGGCCTGCACGGCGCTGGCCAACGCGGCCGCCAAGAGCCACTTGGGACGAACCATCGGATCGTTGGTGGGTGAGGTCGCCAAGCGAGCACTGAAGGGCTCCGTGAGCGTCTTTGTCAAGATCGACGCGGATACCCGGGATCTCGCCGCCGCCAAGCTGGTGCGCACCATCGGCGTGGGCTGCGGGCTCAAGCCCATCGATCCACGAGCCCTGGAAGCCGTGAAGGACTTGATCGACCTGCTCGACCTGCCGGCACTGCCCGATGGCCTGCCGGCGCTACCCTCGGCGTTTCCACTCCCGAGCTCCTTCCCTCCCCCGGGCGACTTCCAGCTCCCGGACTTGCTCGACCTGCCGCGACCGGGTGAGCGGACCAACGCTCGCCCCGCGCCGTCCGGTTGACCAGGAAGCAACATGACGACGATCACCGTGCTCGGCGCCGGAATGATGGGTAGCGCGCTCTGCGTGCCCTTGGTGGACCGAGGGCACCACGTCCGTTTGGTCGGGACACACCTGGACGACGACATCATCCAGAGCTTGCGAGCCACCAGAGTGCATCCCAAGCTCGGCATCGAGCTCCCGCGCGGCATCGAGCCCTTTCCGCTCGATGAGATCGCCCGAGCCATGCAGGGCGTGGAAGTTCTGGGCGTGGGTGTGAGCTCTGCGGGGGTGCGTTGGGCCGGAGCGCAACTGGCGCGCTATTCGCGTCCGGAAGTCCCCATCGTCATGATCACCAAGGGCCTGGACCTCGACGAAGACGGACTGCGACCACTGCCGGACCTGCTGCACGCCTGCCTGGGCGCGGGGCAGGAAGCGACGGTGCATCCGGCGGCCATAGCCGGACCGTGCATCGCGGGTGAGTTGGCCCGGCGGGTCCCCACCTGTGTGGTGTTGGCCGGGCGGGACGCGGCCGCTCTCGAACGCCTGGCGCCAGAGCTGCGCACTTCCTACTACCACGTGTGGACGAGCACGGACGTGGTGGGCGTCGAGGTCTGCGCGGCGCTCAAGAATGCATACGCCATGGGGATCGCGTTCGCCTTGGGGCTCCACGAACAGCAGGGTGGGGCTCGCGGATCGGTGGCCATGCACAATCACGAATCGGCCGTCTTCGCCCAGTCGGTGGTGGAAATGCAGCGCATCGTCGCCCGCTTGGGCGGAAACGTCGACACCGCGGCGGCGCTGGCCGGCGTGGGCGACCTCGACGTGACGTGCAATGGCGGACGCACCGGACGATTCGGCCGCCTACTGGGCCTGGGATTGTCACCCGGCGACGCCATCGACCGCATGGAGGGCGCGACGCTGGAGTGCCTCGACATCCTGCGCGTGATGCGCACGGCGGTGAGCGCCTTGGAACGGCGCGGGGTGCTGCGATCCGACGAACTGCCCCTGCTGCGTCACCTCTGGGAAGTCGCCCTCGACGGCGCCCCGGTGGCGGTCCCCTTCGAACGCTTCTTTGCGGACTGAGACGCCGAGTCGGAGGTAGACTCATGGGCGTGCGCAGCACCGTCGCGTATGATCCACGCAAGCGGAGCGGCCCCCAAGGGGGGTTCGTTGCATCCGTCGGCGGTGGCGTCTTGGGGATGCTCAAGACCATCGGCGCACTGATGGTGACGCTGCGAGATGCGCTCGGGTCGCTATTCACTCCGGGCGCGGCGGCTCGGGCGACGGTCCGCCGGATCATGCTGATGCAGGTCCTGTTCACGGGCTTCGAGGCGGTGACGCTGGTCAGCATCATGGGGCTCTTGATTGGAGCCACGCTGATCATCCAGACGCGCCTGGTGATGCCGGGGTCGGGCGGCGAGATGCTGGGAAAGATCCTGGTCACGGTAGTGTTGCGTGAGCTGGCGCCGCTGACCACTGCGATCATCGTTGCGAGCCGGTCCGGCACGGCCATCGCCACCGAGCTCGGAAACATGAAAGCCAACTCGGAGGTGGCGGCGCTGTCCGCCATGGGCATCGACCCACCGCGGTTCATCGTGCTCCCACGACTGATCGCCGCAGCAGTGAGCGTCATCGTGCTGATGATCTACTTCAGCGCGGTCGCCATCTTGGGCGGATACGTGGTCAGCGGGCTGATCGCCGCACCGAGTTTCTCGGCTCTGCGTGCCGGGTTTGGTGCGGCTCTGGTCTGGCAAGACTTGGTGAGCTTCCTCGCCAAGGGGACCGGGCTGGGAATCATCGTGGGGTGGTTGTGCTGCCACTATGGCCTGGAGGTGAAGGCGTCGCGCACCGAGGTCCCACAGAAGGCCAGTAAGGCAGTAGTCATGACCTTGCTCGGCTGCGTCATCTACAACACGGCGATCACTGCGCTGTTCTACTACTTCGTCGGCCCTCCCGTACACTGAGGAGAATTCATGCTGGCAGGAATCGTGGTCAGAGGCGGATCGCTCCAGTTCGGGGACCTCACCGTGCTGAGTCAGTTCGACCTGCACGTGCGCCGCGGGCAATCGCTGGTCGTGACCGGCGGGAACGGCAGTGGCAAGTCGACCCTACTTCGGCTCTGCGCCGGCCTGTTTCCCCCCACTACCGGACGGGTGCTGCTGGACGGCTACCTGCCGGATCCGGCCCGCCCCAGCGCGCTGTTTCGCCGGGGTGTGCGTCGCGGGTTCGTCTTCGACAACGGGGGTCTCTTGGCCAACCAAACAGCGCTGGCCAACGTGACACTTCCGCTGAGCTACCACGCCGACGTCCTGGGTTTGAGTGCACAGGACATCGACGAGCGCGCCCGACGAGCGTTGGGCGAAATGCAGATCGCTCAGGCCGACTTCCACACGCTTCCCGCCCACCTGTCCCTGGGCCTGCAGAAGCGGGTGAGCGTGGCACGCGCGCTGGCGATGGAACCGACGTTCGTCTACTTCGACGACCCGCACGCTGGTCTGGATGCCACCAGCATCGACCTGATGGAGAAGATCCTCGTACGTTTTCGCGAGGACCGGACGGTGACGCTAATGATTGCCACCCGGGATCCGTCCAGATTCGAGAATCTCGGTCTGCCGATGCTCGAGATCGCGAGCACTTGCCTGGTGGAACCGATTCGATGACGCGCACTCGCCAGTTGACGGACTGCTTTCCGGGGAGTATTAGCTCGCCCGTGACCGGTCAGCCTGACGCCATCAAGTGGACCATGTTCCGCCTCACCGAGGCGGCAGAGGGCTTGCTCGTCCGTTGAACCACCTATGATCGCAAACCCTCTCCGCCGCGGCTGGCAGGAGAGGGTTTCGTCGTTTGTGGCTCTTTCCTGACCGGCTGGGCACCTCCAGGAGCCAGTCATGACCACTTCGTCCACCATCGAGGTAACGGCGCAGCCGTCCGCGCACTTGGAGCGCGCGCCTGCACGGGACCGTCTCTGGACGAGGCGCTTCGTGCTGCTGCTGGCCGTCATGATTGCCTTCGGCTTCGCGTTTTCCATCTTCTTCCTGCTGCCCAAGTACCTCGCCACTGAGCTGGGGGCCGGGGCCCGAGCCATCGGTCAGGTCACGGCGACAGCCATGCTGGCGGGCGTGTTGTGTGTCCCGCTGCTGGGGCCCTGGATCGATCGCGGCCAACGCGCGCGCCTGATCGCGGGTGGGGCGGTACTGATGGGGCTGTCGTCGATTGGGTTCATCTGGGTCGATGCGGTGGGTGCCTACATCCTGGTGCTGCGCGCGCTGCAGGGTGTCGCGTTCACGCTGGTGTTCAATGCGGCAGCTGCGCTGACGGCCGATCTGGCTCCGCCGCAGCGGCTCGGGCAAGCCATCGGCTACTTCGGCGTGGCCGTCCTCTCGACCAACGCCATGGCTCCGTTGGTGGCAGAGCCCATCGCGGAGCGCGCGGGATGGACCCCAGTCTTCGTCCTGGGCGGCATCACGGCGGCCGCGTCGGCGGGATTGGCGCTGCGACTGCGCGAACCCGCGCCACCTCGCCGTGCTGCGGGGTTCAGCTACCGCGGGCTACTGTCGAGACCACGGCTGGCCGTGCTCTTGGTGGCCGCCGTTTGTGGGTGCGCGCTGGGTACGATGTTCACCTTCACCCAACCCTTCGCGCTGCAACAAGGCCTGCAGACCTTCGGGGGCTTCTTTGCCAGCTACACCCTGGGCGCCCTGGTGATGCGCGTGGGATTGGGCAGCATGGCCGACCGCTTCGGTCGGCAGCGTGTCGGCGTCGTCTCGTTGGTGCTCTACGGGCTGGTGGTCATGGCGACGGGTGGCCTGCGCCCCGGATGGCTGGAACCCCTGGGCGCGTTGTTCGGGATCGCGCATGGGCTCTTCTATCCCGCCTTGACCGCGTTCGCGCTGGAACACGTCGGGCGTGACCGACGGGGCGTGATGCTGACGCTCTTCAACGGCGCCTTCAATGCCGGGGTCGGCGTCAGCGTAGCGGTCCTGGGAGTCGTGGCAGAAGCGCACGGCTACCCCATCATCTTCGTGTTGGTGGGGCTCGTCACCCTGGCGACCGCCGGCGTTCTGGCACGGATCAGGTCGAGCTCCGATGACGCGGTCTCGCTGGCTCACTCCCCGCCGACAGTGAAACGGATCGAGTAGCTTATCACGGTGGCACCGTGAGGCGGGGGCTGGAACTCTACCGCCGAGAAGACCCCGAGAATGCAGTCGCGAAACTCTTGCCCTCCCATGCCGCTCCGCGGCTGCCGCACCTCGGGTTTCCCGCCCCGGGCACCGATCTTCAGGTCGACGCCAAAGACCCCACCCGTCCCCGGCCGTGACACCTGGGGATAGCAGCGGCGAAAGTCATCGAAGTGGGCCGCAATGGCTTGGCGGAATGGCTCCTTGGTTGCGTCGTCATTGGGGCCGCCTCCAATGTGAAGTCCGACGTTCTTCACCGTCACCTCGGGCAGGGATCCGGCGGGTGGGGTTTCACTCGTGGGTGGGGCGGCCGCCTCGGCTACCGCTGGCTGGACAGGCGGCGCCAGCAGGATGCCGATCTTGAGGACGCCAACCTGTCGCATCTCCCTGACGGCCTCCAGGATGCGGTCGTCTGGCACGCCGTCGTCGACGTAGAGCACCACGCGGAGATCACCGCCGCTTTCGGCCGCCGCCTGCGCGGCTCGATTGCGCGCCGCACCGAGATCCGAGGTGGTCGCGCCGTCGACGGTGACGCCACCTTCGGTGTCCAACCGAATCGCCAGGGCCGCGACCCCGCCGGAGACGTCACTCGCCCCGGTGCTCTCCTTCTCCGTCAGCAGCGCCGCGTCGCGCGCGGCCGGGCCGGAGCTCAGAGTGTTCGACGCTGCCCCCGGCGCCGGACAGCCCCCGTTCTCGGGCGACTGGCTCGCCGCGGCGCAAGCGGTCAGGGTGACGGCCAGCAGGCCCAACGGCAATGAGCTGGATGCCATGGGCATTCGGATACCGCGCTCTGCTCCAGGGCTCCAGCGGGTTGCTGCGAATCCTTGAGCCTGTCGTCCCCGTGCCGCATATGGCATGAGCTTCCAGGTGATGGATCGGTCCACCCCCCGACGGTCCGGCCACTTCGTGGTCACCCTGAGCGGCACGGTCGTGCTCGGTGCGGTCGTCGGGCACCTCGCTTGCTCCAAGCAGTCCCGAACCGATCCGGCCGGTGCGACCGGCTCGGCATCTGCCCGGGCTTCGGCCGCGGCCGTGCTGGCGAAGCCTGCACCTCCACCGGCCAAGGCGAGCGCGGCCGCGCCGGCGGAGGTGGACGAGCCTCCGGAGCAGCGGGATGCGGCGACCGACGCCGGCGGATCCGGTCTCTACCGTACCGGGGAGTTGCAGGATGTGGGCCCGGCAGGACCGGCATCGGCGGCGCGTGGGGGCGTCGTCATGGTCACGCGAAAGAACCGGGTGGTCGTGGCCAAACCGCGAGGGGGGACGCTCGCGCCAGGTCGCACTCGAGCCGCCCGGCTCGTCCCCGTGATGGCGGATGCCGAGGCGTTCTTCCCGTATGCGGCTGGTCCTGCCGTGACCGGCGAGCACGCCTACTGGATTGCCGACGGGAAACTCGTGCGCAGCGAGCTGGGATCGGAGAAGCCGCCCGAGGTGCTCGCCGAGGACGGACACACCGGCGCGCGCGTCGCCGCGGCACCGGCGCCCGAGACAGGAACCACCGCGCCCACCGCCGTCGCCTACCTAGCGTCCGGTCGCGAAGCGCCGGTAGCGAAGCTCTGGGTTGAGGGTAAGGGCACCCACCTCTTGTCCCCGGAAGGCTCTGCCGCCAACAGCGTTGCGCTAGAGCGGGTCGGCTCGACGGTGGTGGCCCTGGCTCTGGAAGGACGCAGTGGCATGTCACCAATACACGCCCGATCGGTCCGCTTCGCCGACACTGGAGTGAAGGTCGGGGAGGACGTCGTGGTGTGGGTGGCTGGCAGCGCACAACGGATGACCGAGCTCTGTGCAGTGGCGGCGAAGGATGAGCGGCTCTGGGGATTCTTGCCCATCGAACGCGACATTTCGCACTTCGGGCTCGCCCGGCTTCATCTAGAGCTGCCGCTGCAGATGAATGCAGCCATCAGTTGGCGCACCTACCCGAACGGGCTGGACCCGGCACCCGTAACCTGCGCCAAGCTTTGCGGTCGGCCCACGGTCGCGTACGTGCGGCCCGCGGACGATACGCCGCACGCCCCCCAGGAGCTGCACTTGGCTCCGGTGCTCGAAAACGGCCTCGGGACGTCACAAGTCGTGGCGCGCAGCCGCGCATTCGTCAACGTGTCGCTGGCACCGTGGCCAGGTGGCGGGCTGGTGGCCTACGTGGCCGACCGAAGGACGTGGGCGCTGCCGCTGGAGTGCGCACCCGAGTGACGTCTTCGTAGCCGACGCCAGTGGATCCCCAGCGCCGCCAGCACGGCCCCTAGCCAAGGCGCGCCGTGGGTGCCGGCGCCGTCGGGCACCGCGCAGCCGCAACCGCCGTCGTCCTTGCCGCCGGTGGACTCGGGACTCGCTCCGCTGACGCCCCCTGCGCCGGATTGCGCGGCAGGCGCACCACCGACTGGATGGGTCTCATCCGACCCTCCGACGAATGCCCGGCAGCGTCAGGGGCTCTCGTAGCCGGCGTCGCTCAGCTCAGCGCGCACCGCATCGGCTCGCGACGCGGCGAAATCTCGGACGTCCTGCACGGCGTTCTGCCAAGTATCGTAGTTGTACTCGCGATGCGGGTCGCTGCCCTGCATCGCCGCATCCAAGAGATCACTCCAGGCGTCGATCTCGGAGAGCCAGTCGATGGAGCAGACGGCGTCGTCTTCGTCGGGATCCCACACCAAGTTCAGCTTGAGCGATGGCTTCTCGTCGAGGGGCTACTCGTAGAAGCTCCAGGGGGCGCTGCCGGGAGAGAAGACGGCGCTGCAACGGAACGGGGTAAGGAAAACGCCGCCCGCCTTACCGGGCACTGGCTTCGGAGGCCAGTGCCCAAGGCGGGCTCTGACCGGACCTGTCGCAGCCGGTCAAGCGCGAGCGTCGGCCGCAAGCATTGCGCGAGCCCACCCAGATTCTGGGCACTCAGGTCGCCGGCCGAGAAATCCGATCAATGCTCAGTTGGTCAAAGACCCCGGAATGACAACGCTGGTCGGCGACAGCTCGGGCTGCGGAGGATGACGTGCGCCCTCACCCGCTGGGGGGCGCACGTCGTCCGGAGCCCCGGCTCGCGCCGGGAACTAGCTCGCGCGAAGGGTCGGCATCAAGGCGCGGTCCCCGCCGGCATGGCCGTGTAGCGTATCTTGCCATGCGGCAGAGGCAATCTCTCCGAGACGGAGTGCGCGGCGTTGACGATGCCGCTTGCGTAGTCGGCGTGGAATGGATCTCACCGGAGGCGATTGGAGGCCCTACACTTGCCCGAACCTGGGGGTGAAGAGATGAGCACGTCCACGACTGCAGACCCCACTCGCAGCGACGAGGCGCTCGGAGTGACCCGCGCGGCTCGCGAGGCGTTGAAGCGTCATCGAGGGGTAACAGTGTGGCTGACCGGGCCGCGCGGTGCGGGCAAGTACACGCTGGCCCGAATGCTGGATCGGACACTGACCGACTGGGGCGTGCACTGTCAGCTCTTGGATGGGGATGCCATTCGCCACGGCCTGAACCGTGACCTCGCCGCCAGCGCAGCCGGGCACGAGGAGAGCATCCGGCGGCTCGGCGAGGTCGCCAAGCTGTTCACCCAAGCCGGGCTCATCACGCTGGTCGTCTGCAGCACTCCGTACCGCGCTGCGCGGGAACGGGCTCGCGTCATGCAAGAAGCCGATGACTTCGTCGAGGTGTATGCAGAGTGTCCGCTGGAGGTGTGTGAGTTGCGGGAGTCGAAACACGAGCGTCCTCGGGCCTGGAATGGAGAGACACCGGTCAGCCGGAATCCAGCCGCTGACTACGAGCCACCACAGGCACCGGAGCTCGTGCTCTACACGGACTCCGAGACCCCGACCCAGAGCTCCAGGCGAGTCATCGAGTACCTGGACGAACACGCGTATCTCTTCGGCGTCTGAGTGCTGCTCTCAGAACGAGCGATGGTCACTATCGACGCCACTACGGCTCGGCTCGTACGTGGGGGGGGAGGCCGGCCCCCACCCGTAGCCACGAAGTCCAGGTGCCTGCACTTTGTTTTCCCCAACGACGTCGGGGGCTTGGCGCTGGTTGGGTCACTCGTCCTCGACCGGGGCTGGGCGCAGTCGTCGATAGCGCCGTGCCAAGCAGTGCCCTGATGGATTAAGAAGCGGGCCGAACGATCGAGGTCAGCGTGGGCAAGAAACGGCAGAGTGATTCGACACGGAAGCGGGGGCGAACGAGCAGCGGGCGGAGCGGCGACGACGACACGCCCCGACGGAAGGACGGCAAGGACAAACAGGGTAGCCGCAAGCAGGGGGCAAAGCAGTCGCGGTCAAAGCTCACGGCCAAGACCGCCGACAAGCACCGCTTGTATCAGCAGTCGGTCCAGGACCCTGCCTCGGAGGTCAAGTTCGTCGCGAGTGTATTCAAGAAGCTCCGGGGGCGCCGGGCCGAGTCTCTGCGTGAAGACTTCTGTGGCACAGCCTTGTTTTGCGCTGAGTGGGTGAAGAGCGGCAAGCAAGTAGCCCG
Organism: uncultured Polyangiaceae bacterium; assembly: GCA_964610275.1. GTDB lineage: Bacteria > Myxococcota_A > Polyangia > Polyangiales > Polyangiaceae > JAFGBI01. The sequence goes on from CAZSVU010000004.1 coordinate 50,727, forward strand.
CACCGCCACCGGCGTCGACATCGACGCCGAAGTACTGGCGTGGGGACGCGAGCACAATTTGAAACCACTGCGAGAACGTGCACGACGCATTCGCTTGCTCCAGCAAGACGTGCGCGACCCGTGCCCCGAGAAGTACGACGTCGTGGCGGCCTTCAACTTCAGTTACTGGATCTTCAAGACCCGCAACGAGATTCGCCGCTACTTCGAAACCGTGCTGAGAGCGCTGGAGCCGGACGGGCTCTTCTTCTTGGACGCGTACGGGGGTTGGGAAGCAGAGCAGCCCATGGAGGAAAGCCGCGCCTGCAAAGGCTTCACCTACGTCTGGGACCAAGACCAGATCGATCCCATCACCGGGAACGTGACGAACCACATCCACTTCAAGTTCAAGGATGGCTCCAAGCTCAAGCGGGCCTTCACCTACGAGTGGCGAATGTGGTCGCTGCCCGAGCTCCGTGAGCTGCTGCTCGAGGCCGGATTCAACACGGTGACGGTGTACTGGGATGAGGCGGACGATGACGACGAAACGCGGTATCGGCCCCACGAGCGCGCGGAGAACCACCCCGGCTGGCTCGCCTACCTGGTGGCCAACCGATAGCTTTGTCGGACGACGGGTGAGCTCTTCTGGCGAGTTCGTACGTCAAAGACGACGATGGGGGATGTTCGTCGTGCTCCGCTCAGCAAGAAAGGGCTGAACCTCATGCGTTTCGGCAAACGCTGGCTCGTGCTTCCGGTGGTGTGGATCGCATGCGGGTGCGGTGGCGGGGCGCCGAGCGAGGCAGAGGCGCCAGAGTCGGCAGCCGAGCCAGCACCAGAGGAAGCTGCCGCACCCGAGGGCGAGGCGCCGTCCACGATGGCTCCGGCCGCACCGGGGCTGGGGCCCACCCAAGCCCCCGCCGGCGGCGCACCCCCACCACCCAGCGAGGCGACAGAGGATATCGGCGAGGCCGAAGACCTGGATACGATCGAACAGGCGCAGGCCTTGTTGGCGCGGGCAGAGCAGGAGCTAGAATCGTTTTACGGACAGGCCAGTCAGCGCAAGGAGCGAGCTGCGGGAGCCCCCAGCCCAGCGAGCGCCGGTGCCGCTGCCAGGCCGCCGGTTCGCTCTCGCCCCCCGTCGCCGTGTGCCTCCGCGTGCCGGGCCTTCGCTTCGCTCGATCGAGCGGCAGGGGCCGTTTGTCGACTGGCCGGGGAATCGGACGCTCGCTGCCTGCGCGCAAAGAAATCGGTGAAGGAGAACGCCCAGCGCGTGGCCTCCTGTAGCTGTCCACGGGCCGAAGGCGACTAGTGTTGTGTCCGGTAAGTAACCAGCTGAAATCGCTAGCCACCGCGTATCTCGTGCTCTCACGGTCGCTCTTGAGGACACAGCACACGGCACCGAAGGTGCCCCTGACGATGGGGTGTTCTGGCCACACCGCAGCGGAGCTGTCCACTGCCGGGCCGCCACCCCCGCGTTCGGCCCGGCAGTGGACATCGATTGCGACTTGTCGGACAGAGCACTAGTCGAGCTGAACGACTGTCCCTTTGGCACCGGCACCCCAAGGATGGCCGCAGCGGTGGGGTCCTACCCTGCAGGAGCACCCCATGAAGATGCAAATACGCCTGTTCTCCTTACTCTGCGTGGCGGGTGTGCTGGGCTCGGTCAGCCTGGCCAGTGCTGACGTGAAACGGTCGGACTTCGACCGAGAGGGGGGATATCACGAGTTCATCGACGACGACCTGCTGGGCGGGGGCGCATCGCCCTACGGCAGCTGGTTCAAGCATCGCAAGAGCGCGCCTCGCGTTCTGCTGATACGACCCCGCGGCTCGTTCGTGCCGGAGATGCTGAAGTCGGTCGACGATCTCTGATATTCAGTGCATGCGCGAGCATGCCGGAACGCCTCCTGACCCTGAAGACGCCTCGACCCGTGGTGGGGCGACTCGCGCCGAGCCCGACCGGGCTGCTGCACCTGGGACATGCACGGACGTTCCTGCTGGCCTGGTGGAGCGCGCGCAGCCAACACGGGCGCGTCCTGATGCGACTGGAGGACCTCGACGGTCCCCGCGTCAAACCGGGCGGGGCAGACGCAGCGCTCCGAGATCTGGAGTGGTTGGGGCTCGACTGGGACGGGCCGGTTCTGGTCCAGTCCGAGGGGCAGGATCGTCTTCACGGTGCGGTCGACCAACTCGTCTCACAGGGAGCCACCTACCCGTGTGTCTGTTCGAGAGCAGACATCCGCGCCATGCAAAGCGCGCCGCAGGCAGGGGTGAGTGAGACACGCTATCCGGGAACCTGTCGCGACCGCTTCGCCTCGCTCGAGGAAGCCGAACGCGCCACCGGCCGGGAAGCAGGACTCCGCTTTCGTGTTCCCGACGGCGAGGTCCGACTCGATGACGGCTTCTGCGGGCCACACACCTGCGACGTGCAAAGGCAGATCGGGGACTTTCTGGTGGCGCGCCGGGACAAGACTCCGTCGTACCAGCTCGCGGTGGTGGTCGACGACGCAGCTCAGTCGGTGACGGAGGTCGTGCGGGGCAATGACCTGCTCGCGAGCACACCCCGGCAGTGGCATCTGCAACGAGCGCTCGATCTCCCGCACCCGACCTGGATCCACGTCCCCCTGGTGGTCGACGAAACGGGTCGACGACTGGCCAAGCGCTGCGACGATCTCAGCCTGTCGCAACTCCGAGAAGCGGGCACCGACCCGTGCGCCATCGTGGCGTGGGCCGCAAGCAGCGCGGGTCAGCTCACCGCCGAACGATCCACGCCGTCAGACATCCTTCCCGCGTTCGATCTCTCCGCGCTGCCTCACCGTCCGGTCGTGCTGACCGCAAGGTGCATCGAGGCTTTGCGGAGCGCCCAGTCGTGAGCGGTTGGACTCGAGACCGAAGGCTCGGGGTCACTCCGTCGGGGTGGATCCGTCGGCGGCGTATTGCCCGGCATCGGTCACTCCGGCATCGCCTGCATCTTCGCCACTCGCTCCGGCAGCGCCCGCATCCTGCGCCAGTCCGCAGTCGCATGCTCCCCAACCCGAGCCGTTCGGCAGACAGGACTGAGCACCTTCGCATGCGCCTGGTCCGAAGCAGCGTTGGGTGATTCCCGGAGTGCAGGTCTTCGCAGCGGGCGCGGAAGCTTTCTTGGCCGCCGACACCGGTGGAGGCTTCGCCGCCGACTTGCGCTTCGGGAGTTTCCATTCTGCCTCCTCGCGCGGCTGACCGCACCGAAAGTGCACTTCCGCGCCCTCTGCGCCCGTCGAGTGCCCCTCCACGCCGTAGACGACGTCGTCGCTCTTCTTGGCTACGTTGAACTCATCGTCACCGCAAAACATCTTGGCGCGCCGCAGGCACTGGCTCATGGTCGACGAACAAAGCAGTCGGTAGGAACCGTCGGGGAGCGCCTGCGGCTTGATGGACGTGCAGCCAGCCAGCGAGGCGGCGGTCAGTAAGGCCGAAAGCGTTCTCATGGGCTGACCTGTTACGATCCACGTCCGCCGAGGGCAACTCCGTCGGGTCATCCTGGCCAACTCCCCCGCTTGGGCGCGAACACGACGACCCGCTCCCAGAGCCGAGGCGGACACCGGCGCTGCAGGATCGAGTGCACTTCGGCCGGTGAGTAGAGCTGGCTGAAATGAACCAGGACCAGCGCCTCGTTCTCGAATTGCTCGGCTTTCTCGATGAGGTCGTCCAGGTGCACGTGCTTGGATGCACGGCTGGATTCGATGGACTTGCGTTCATCCAGGAAGGTGCACTCGAGGATCAACACGCGCGTCCGGAGCAGCGACGGGTGCTGGTCGACGACGCTGAGCAGCGTGTCCGTGACATAGGCGAGCTCGAGATGCTCGACCACGTCGAACAGGTCCTCGCCAGCGAGCCGCCGCCGTCCGATTTCCGCACCGGGGAGGTGTGCGTGCTCGGGTCGGAGCTTCTTCACTCGCTTGAAGAACTGGTAGGCCAGGGTCGGTACGACGTGGTCGACCGGGAGTGCGCGGACGGCCAGATCCTGGCGCAGCTCGAATTCCGCACCTGGCGCGACGGCGATCGGGTCTGCGTCTAGACGAAAGCCCTGCAAGCGGCCCAGTGCCTCCAGCGCCGCGGTGACGTCGTCGAGTGTGTCAGCCGGAACGTAGAGGCGCACCGGTGGCAGCCGGTTCAGTCCACGCGCGCCCACCAGCGTGAAGAGCGCCCCCAGGTGATCCGCATGACCATGTGTCACGAAGAGATGTTGCGCGCCCGTGCACGAGCGCGGCGCAATCCCGACATCGAGCAACACACCGAGCTCGGGAACCTGCAGGGACGTGTACAGCCCGCCCACCGAAACACCGCGGATCGTGTACGGGCCGGCCTGGACTCGAAGGAGCATGGGGGCGCCACGATAGCAGCGACCGCCGTGGGTGCCCGAGCTCAGAACGAGCCAATCACTCCCAGGCCCGATGATCGGGGCCCCAGCGCAGTCGGTGCGATCGTCACCGAAACGCCGGCCAGGTCCTCTCGAACCCAGTACTTGCTCCTCGCTGCCAATCCAGCAATGAAGAGCGTCAAGCCAATGCCCTGGCTCACACCCAGCATGAGACCGACCGTTTCACGGCTGCTCGTGTCGTCGCCAGGCTCGTCGTAGGGCTGGTCGGAGTATCCCCAGATGATGGGGCCCACGACGGGGATGTACAGGGCGTCGCCGTCGTTGCCGTCTTCATTCTCGATCTCGGCGCCCATCACGGAGATCCCGTAAAAGACGCCGAAAATGATGGCGCCCGGTATCACCATCCCCTTGATGATTTGGCTCTTGAGAACGTACCCCTCGGGCTCCGGTGCGCCTTCCCGGTACTCGAGCCGCACGGGCCGCGTGTCGCTGGGGGGATAGGCGTATCCTGGCGGCGGGGGATAGCCCGGCGCCGCGTAGCCCGCGGGCGGTGGATAGCCACTGGGCGGCGGGTAACCCGGCTGAGGCTGCTGCGCTGGCGGAGCCGTCGCTGGGGGCGCTGGCTGAGGAGGGGCGGGCTGTGCCGACGCAGGTTGCGCTGGCGCAGGCTGGGCCGGGGCGGGCGGCGACTGCGACGGTGCGGGCGGCGGTGGCGTGTTCTCCCAAACGATGGGGGCATCGTCCCCGCTGGTTCCCGACTGGGCAGCGGCGTGTGACGTCCAGCACACGAGCGCGCAGCACCCCGCCGCACTCGCCCACGCTCCCGGCATCCCTGCAATCCGCCCTCCTGAATCCCGCATCGATTCTCCCCGTCCTTCCCACAAACGTCCTCACCACGAGGCGCGTGGATACTCGCAAGAACCTCGCGCCGGCACAATCCGATCGAGGGAGTGCGCGGGGGCGCTGACCGCAGGTCAAAACCGACTTCAATCGTCCCGTAACCGGCCAGCCGTTCCGTGAAACCTGTCGCCTCGCGCCATCGTCGGCCTGCTGCACGAGGTATCCTTTCAGTAAGGGCACGAATGCGCCAAACTCGACTGTCCGCGACCCCGGCATTGCTCGCGTTGCTGCTGATGGCCGGCTCCGCTGCGAGCGAGCCCCTCACGACCGAGCCCGACGGGTTGGTCGATCCCTGGGCGCCGCGCTCGTCCGCCCCTGCCGTCGCAAGGATGAGCTGGGAGGCTCCCGAGGCTGTGGATGTGCTGGACCCGTGGGCGGAGGCTCGTTCGCGCAGTCCCACACGGATACCGATCATCGACCCCTGGGAGGGCTGGTCGCCCAAGGTTCCCACGGCGAGGTTCCCCAACGAATCGCTGGTCGATCCCTGGGAACCATCGCGGCGGTGAAGCCTTCGAGAGCTCAGCGACCGCTGCTCTGGTGTGCGGCCACCGATGCCACCGTCGACCTCGGGCGCGTGGACGATACGCCCGCGCTCAGGGAAGTCGAGCGAGACGCGGGAATGCGCCGGCCGAGGGAAAAGCAGAAGCTCGTGGTGCCGCGCGTTGGAGTAGAGCAGCAAGGGTGGACGGCGGAAGGTCCTAAGGCCCGGGAGTTGCACTCCCGGGCGGACTAAACCCGAGCCACCGGACGCGCGCTGAGCCGCCAGAACCGTGCCGTCAAACCGACGGCCACGGTCGTGAGTCCCACGCTCAATCCCCACCACAGTCCGGCCGCTCCGCAGCCGAAGCCGAACGCCAGAGCCACCCCCACGGGCAGCCCAATCAGGTAGTGACCCGCCAGATTCAGCCACAGCGGCCACTGCGTGTCGCCGGCGCCGCGCAGAGCGCCGGCCGCTACCGCCTGGACGCCATCGGAGAGCTGGAACCAAGCCGCGATCAGCAGCAGCGGGACTGCGGACACCACCACGTGAGGGTTGTCCGTGACCACCACGGCAAGCTCCGCCGGCAGGGTCCAAAACACGAGCGCGGCGACCAGCATGAATCCTCCGCCCGCGGCGATGCCGACCACACCGGCTCTGCGTGTGCCACGAGGGTCGCCCCGCCCCACTGCTCGGCCCACTCGCACGGCCGCCGCGGCTCCAATGCCCACCGGAATCACGAATGTCGTGCCCGCAAAGGCCAGGGCCACCTGGTGCCCAGCCAGGGCCATGGCGTCGAGGTTGCCCATCAAGACGTTGACCAGCGCGAACACTCCGTACTCGGCTAGCATCGCCGCCCCGACCGGCGCGCCCAGGCGCAGCGCCTTCCACATCAGGCGCACCTCAGGGGCACAGGGCAGCATCGTCCCCGAGCTGCCGTCGCGAATGGCTCGCGCCAGAACCGCCAGTGGTATGGCAGTGCTGACGCTACTCGCCCACGCCGTACCTGCGACACCCAGCCCGTCGAACCCAACGACGGGCAGACCGAGTGCATCGAGCCCGGAGTCTCCCATGGCCAGAATCCAACTCGCCGGCAAGTTGAAGAGGTTCGCAAGCGCCACACCAAACAGAATCGGCTTGGTGGATCCCTTGGCTTGCAGATAGCTGCGCGCGCCCACGAAAAGCAGGTAGGGCAACAAGCCGGGCAGTCGCGCGAGCAGGTAGGCGCGGGTGAGGACCGCAGACCGTTCCTCGATGCCCATGCGCTCGAGCAGCGCTGCGCTCGCGTGCGCACTGAGCGCCAGCGGAACCGCCACGGCGACCGCCAGCCAAAGCCCCTGCCAGAGCCAACGCCGGCTGCGCCGGACGTCGCCGGCGCCAGCGGCCTGCGAGAGCAGCGGATCCAGACCGAGCATCAGCCCCATGCCGAATACGGCGAAGGTGAAGTAGAGCGAGTTTCCCAGGCCCCCTGCCCCGAGAGCGAGGGGGCCCATTCGCCCCAAGACTGCGACGTCCACGAATCCGATCAGAACCTGCCCGAGGTTCGCGGCCGCCAGGGGCAACGCCAGCAACAACAGAGCGCTCAGCTCACGGGCTTCGGGGCGCTCCTGCGGCGACGGATCACGGCTGCTGTCGGCAGAGATCATGCGGTGGGGATTCGGTGAGTGCCACTCTCCCCAACGCGCCGCCTCTCGCACGGCTTCCCCAATGCCCACAATCGGGCCGGGACGACAAAAAACTTGCTCGACTCCGGCTCACGCGTCAGAAGCGGGCGGGGTACGTTCCGCCTCGCTCGAATTCGGTGGCGGGGCGATGGACCGTCGCGCCTTGCCGCTCGGTGCTGGATCCATCAAGACCGCCAGCCAATGCCACTCCTCGTTGTGCTCGAGCGCGATCTTTACGACCATGGTCAGCGGCACGCTCAGTAGCATCCCGGCAGCTCCCCACAGCCACCCCCAGAAGACCAGGGACAGGAACACCACCAAGGTGGAAAGCCCGAGCCGCCTGCCCATCAAATGCGGCTCGACCACGTTGCCAATCACCATGTTGATGACCACGAATCCACCCAACACCGCAGCGGCCACTCCGAAACCATGCTGCACCAGACCCAACAGCACCGGGGGCAGGGCAGCGATGATCGAACCGATGGTGGGGATGAAATTGAACAGGAACGCCAGGACGCCCCAGAGCAGTGCAAAGTCGACGCCCAGCACCGCGAGGAGCAGCCACACCAGAACGCCGGTCCCCAGGCTCACGTAGGTCTTGATGACGATGTAGCTCTTGATTTCGGTCGTGACCTTCTGGAAGTGACCCAGGTCTGCCTCTGGGTCGCCCAATGCCAAGCGCAGCTTGGCGGGCAGTCCGGTGACCTCGAAGAGCATGAAGACCATGGTGAAGATGACGAGCAACGTGTAGGAGACCGCGTCGACCAGCCCGGACAGGGTCTTGTCGAACACGCTCACCACGGATTCGGGCTTCACCGCGCTTCGCAAGAGATCCCAATTGAGCTCGACGCCGTGCGTCCTCAGCCAATCGCTCAGACCACCGAACAGCTCGCCGAGTCGCGCCTGGTAGCGGGGAAACGCTGCCACGAAGGCGTTCCCGCTGCCGACGAGCAGTCCCACGAAGCCGAACAGCACCCCCAGCACGACGAGCATCACCAGCGGCACGGAGAGCGCGGGGGTGACGCGGTGCCGGTCGAGCCAGACCACCACGGGCGCCGTGAGCGCCGCGAGAAAGGCCGATACCACGAACGGGACGACCAGCGACTCCGCCTGTTTCAGCCCCGCCACCAGCAGCACCAGCGCTGCGGCAGTCAGTAGAAAGCGGAGGCCACGCTGCTTCGGCTCGGTACGCATCACCCAGACGGGCAGCATATCGGGGTCGGGATTCGAACACCACCGCGGTCGGGCCACGGCGCCATGACGTCCCGGCCCTGGCGGCGAGCGGGCCGATTCGCAGCAAATGGTGGCAGTTTCTCGGGCTGACGCCCCTCGCTCGGTATTTCGAGTCAGCCCACTGACTGCTAAGCTATCCCCACGCTGTCGCGACGGACTCGCGGAGTCAGGTCGCGTCGGAGGTCACTTGAGATACTTCGCATTCGGCTCGCTGCTCACCGCCGTCGCGCTGACCGCGTGGGGTGGGACTGGCTGTGTCGACTGCGGATGTGCGGAGGAGGGGGATCTCCAGTTCGGCGGCCCAGACGAGAACGGCGGCAACAGCGGCGGTGCAATCCCTCCGGGGAGCGCAGGGGCCAGCGCCGTCGTGATGGAGCCAGGGTGTTGGAACACGTTCAAGGAGTGTAACCCGCTCGATCCGACCTCGTGCGGCACGGAGGGGGACTCGTGCGACTACGGGCTCAACGGAGTCCGCCCTGGCCTCTACTGCTTCCCGCCACCCAATACCCAGCAACTCGGCGAGCTCTGTGGCAATCCCGTCGCGGGACCATTCTGCGCGCCGGGACTACATTGCGCAGGGGGACGTTGCGCACACATGTGCTGCAGCGACGACGACTGCGCCGTGGAAGAACACTGTGCGCTCATCGACGACGAGCACCCCGAGCGCGGGACTTTGGGCACCTGCCAACCCGAGGTTCCGGTAGGCGTGGGTGGAAGCGGGGGGACCGGAAGCGGGGGGGCCGGCGGCAACGGGGCGGCAGGCCAACCCACGGCCACAGGCGGTTCGGAAGCTGCGGGTGGCGGTGGAGGCAGCGCAGGTGCGACCGGAGCTGCGGGTGCGGGCGGGCTGGCCGTCGCCGGCGCCCCGGGCGCCGCCGGGATGGCGGGCAGCGCCGGTCAGCTCGCGCTGGGCGGCAGCGCCGGACGCGGCGGGGCCGCCGGGCAAGGTGGAGTTGCCGGCAGTGCGACAGCCGGGGTCGCAGGCCGCGCAGAAGGAGGCGCCGGTGGTCTGGCGGGCTCCGCGGGCGCTGCCGGGACCGCGGGGAGCGCGGGTGCAGCGGGAACGTCCGGCGCCGCAGGCAGCGCCGGCCAGCTCCCGGTTGGCGGCGCTGCGGGACGGGGGGGAACCGCAGGGCAAGGTGGAGTTGCCGGCAGTGCGACAGCCGGGGTCGCAGGCCGCGCAGAAGGAGGCGCCGGTGGTCTCGCTGGTTCGGCGGGCACGACACCATAGGCCGCTTGGCGCCGCGGTCGCCCTCGCGCTGGCGGCCACCACGCTCGCCTGTGTCGATTCGGACGGCAAAGTGGCCTCCGCACCGTCGCCAGCCGGCACCGGCGCAGCCGGATCTGCTGGCGCGGGCCCTTCCGCGAACGGTGGCGATGGGGCCGGCGGGGCTTCGGCCGACGCCGGCCTGATCATCATCAACCCGGGGGGGGCCGAAGGCACCCAGTTGGATGCGGGAGCTCTGGTGGATCTGGACGCCGCTCCCCTGAGGACCTGCGATCAGTGCGGGGCGGCTCGCGAAAGCGCATGCGAAACGGCGTTCGCGAGGTGTCGCGATCAACCCGCATGTGCCGCGGTCCTCGACTGCGTCTACCTCATCGAGCAGTGTGATCTGGACAGCTCGGGAGCGGCCTGCGTGCGCACGTGTGTCCAGGCAGCCTGCGGCAATCCTACGTCGCTCGAGCTGTTCTTCTCGGCCGAAGCGTGTGCCTTCTGCGCGGACGAGTGCTTGAGCGACTGCAGCGGGTACTGTAGCGGGCTGGCGGCGCTCGCTGGAGTTGCGCCGGACTGTCTGGAAGGTACGGGCGCCGAAGCGCCCGCGGGGACACCCTGACGAACCGGTTTCCACCTGGGTACGGGCAGCACAATTTGGTTCACGGGCCAAGCCTGCCCCCCGGGATTGGGGGTGACCCCTTGCGCCGAGCCTTCGGTTGGACAATCTTCCCCGCCCCCCTTTATCGGACTCGCCAGGACGTCCCGGCCGAGCCCGGCCTGTGATCTGACGAGAGGAACCGAACAACCATGCCCAAGACGTACAAGATCGCGCTGCTCGGTGGCGACGGCACCGGCCCCGAAGTCGCCCTGGAGGGCAAGAAGGTCGCCGACGCCGCTGCCGAGAAGTACGGTTTCAAACTGGACTGGGAGAGCTTCGACTGGGGCGGGGACCGCTACCTCGCGACTGGAGAGGTGCTCCCCCCGACTGCCGCTGACACGCTGCGCCAGTTCGACGCGATCCTGCTCGGCGCGATCGGTCACCCGGACGTCAAGCCTGGCATTCTCGAGAAGGGCATCCTGCTCAAGCTGCGCTTCGACCTGCAGCAGTACATCAACCTCCGACCGGTCAAGCTGTACCCGGGTGTCTGGACCCCCATCAAGGACAAGGGGCCGGAGCAGATCGACTTCGTGGTGGTCCGCGAGAACAACGAGGGCATGTACACGGGCTCCGGCGGTTTCCTCAAGTACGGCACTCCCGAAGAGGTGGCCATCCAGACGTCCATCCAGTCACGCGTCGGATGCGATCGGGCCCTCAAGTATGCGTTCGAGCTCACGCGTCGACGCAACCAGGACAAGTGCTTGACGCTGGTCGGCAAGACCAACGTGCTGACCTACGAGTACGATCTCTGGGAGCGTGCCTTCCACGAGATGGGGGAGCGTGACTATCCGGACATCAAGCGCGACTACAATCACGTGGACGCCTGCTGCATGTGGTTCGTCAAGAACCCGGAGTGGTACGACGTGATCGTCGTCAACAACATGTTCGGCGACATCATCACCGACCTCGGCGCGATGATTCAGGGTGGGATGGGAATCGCTGCCGGCGGCAACCTCAATCCGGAAGGCGTGAGCATGTACGAGCCCATCGGTGGCTCGGCGCCCAAGTACACCGGCATGAACGTCATCAATCCTCTCGCGGCCATCGGCGCAGCCGGCATGCTCCTGGAATACAGCCTCGGCCAAAAGGAGGCGGCCGCTGCCATCGAGCGCGCCATGATGAAGGTGACCAACGAGAAGATGAAGAGCATGGCGGCAGGCAAGATGGGGATGACCACCACCGAAGTGGGTGATGCAGTCGCCCAGTTCGTCGCGGACGGCGTCTAGATCAGGGAGCGCGAATGTCGATCACTGACCGGATTCGCGCGGAGCGCGGACCGTTTGGGGTGGGGCCCCTCCCACGCGCAACCCCCGCGTGCATGCACGCGGGGGGCCCGGCGCGCGGGAACCCTGCGGGGCGGGGTCTTGCGAAGACCCCGCGGGAAGGCAACAGGAATCTGTTTCGAGCACAGCCGCGGCCCTCTGAGGTTCTGCGAGCCCTCACCCGCTGGGGGCTCGTAGAACCGTTCGAGGATTGTGCTCGCTGATTTGGGCGACGCACCGGGTGCGGGGCGTTTGACTTTCGGACGAACCGAATCGGTCTTCATGCTGAGCGCGGCGGCGGTCTTGCCGCCGTCGCGCATGCCGCTCTCCGCAGTGATCGCGGCGGAGTCGGACCGATACCGCACGCAACTCGAAGCGCTGAGCCCACACTTCCGCCGGCGCATCGTCGCAGGTCTGGGGATCGAATCAGTCGGAGTCCATGACCGGGTCGCTTCCACGCTGGCGGCGGAAGCGGGACGTCGAGCGCTGGAGCGCGCGCAGGTGTCGGCAGAAGAAGTCCGACTCATCCTCGACTACAGCACGCTTGCCGGTGACTACCCGGGGTTGTGGTCCCTGGCCAACAAGGTCCAGGCCGACCTCGGCTGCGCCGATGCCGCCGCATTGACGACGTCCGGCTCGGGCTGCGCGGGCCTACATCTCGGGCTGCGAGTCGCGTTGGCCATGATGCAGAGTGACCCCGCGCTCGACGTCGCGCTGCTGGTCGCGTCGGACTGCGTCGGCGATCGGGGTCGTGCCTGCCTGCCCATCTCGATCCTCGGGGACGGTGCGAGCGCCATCGTGCTGGGTCGGGGGGATCGGGCCCCAGCGACCGCGCCGCGGATTCTCGGACTGGCCTGCAGCACGCTCGGCGCATACCAGGAAGTGATTCGACTCGACGGCAGCCCGCCCCAGCTGCAGATCGATGGGCACCGCTTCGAGTCCAAGGTGCTGCCGCTGCATTTCGTCATGTCCCAGCGTGTCCTGGCCCGGGCACTCGCGCGAGCCCAGAAACGCGTCGAGGACATCGATGCTCTGGTGTACCCGAACACCACTGCCCTCGACCGTGAGAGCGTAGTCCGTGCCCTGGGCATCGCGCCCGAGCGCCTCAGCGGGCCCGGGCCGAGCGAACTCGGCCACGTGTTCGCCAGCGACATGGTGATCAATCTGCCGCCGTCGTTGCCCACGGGAACGCCGGATCCCGCACAGTGCACAGCCCTGCTCGCGGTCGGGAGTGGCTTCACCTGGGGAGCTTGCATTGTCGGCTCGTGACCACCTGCATGGGGAGCTCGCGGCGTGGGCCGAGCGACAGCCCACGGCACCGGCGGTCGAATGTGGCGACGAACGCCTGAGTTACCGAGAGCTCGGGGACGCCGCCCGGCAACTGGCCGGACGAATGGTGCAGGCTGGTCTTCGCAGCGGCGACCGCGTGGGCCTGCTACTGCCCAAATCGGCCGAGAGCGTGATCGCCATGTGCGGGGTGCTGGCGGCCGGCGGTGCCTACGTTCCCATCGACGAGCAGTCACCCGCAGCCCGACAGCTCAGCGTACTGCGTGACAGCCACGTACGCGGTTTGGTCGCAACGCGCGCCGCGCTGGTGCGGCTGCTCGATGCCGAACCGGAGTTTGCACACTCTCTGCAATTCGTCTTCTGCTCGGAGCCGATCGAACTCCCGTGCGCTTGCCTGCCGTGGCAGGCGGCTCGAGACATGGGTGTCCCTTCCCTGCCCCAGGTTGACCCGTCGAGCCCCGCTTACCTGCTCTACACTTCTGGCTCCACCGGTAGGCCCAAGGGAGTCGTCGTATCGCACCGTGGCGCGAGGAGCTTCGTCGACTGGGCCATCCAGAGCTTCGGCCTGACGTCTACTGATCACCTCGCGAATCACGCCCAGCTCAACTTCGATCTCTCCGTCCTGGACATCTTCGCAGCCTTGACCAGTGGAGCGCGCGTGCAGCTCATCCCTCCCCGCCTGCTGCTCCGCCCCCACCGGGTGTCGGAGCTGTTGCGAGAGCGCGGCGTCACCGTGTCCTACTCGGTGCCCTCCACACTCACGCTCCTGGCACGCGAGGGGCGGCTCGGCGAGCTCGCGCCGAGCCGCCTGACACGCGTCCTGTTCGCCGGCGAGGTATTTCCGGTGCCAGCACTGCGCCAGGTCATGCACGCGCTGCCCCACGCGCGGTTCTTCAACCTGTTTGGCCCCACCGAGACCAACGTGTGCACCTGGTACGCTCTGCCCGGCATCCCACCGCCCGACGCACCGGCGATCCCGATCGGCCAACCCTGCCACCACGTTCGCGCGGCTATCCTCGACGCAGACGGGCATCCGGTTCCCGACGGAGAGCCAGGCGAGCTCTGCGTGGCGGGTCCACCGGTTCTGCTCGAGTACTTCGGCCGGGAGGACCTCACTCGAGCGGCATTCTGGGAGCCCGGCCCGGGGAGAGACAGCGATCCCATGTACCGGACGGGAGATCGCGTTCGACGCGATCCCGACGGTCTGCTCTGGTTCTTGGGGCGACGGGACCGGCAGGTGAAGCGCCGCGGCTACCGCATCGAGCTCGGCGAGATCGAGAGCGCCCTGGCGCTGCTGCCGGGGATCCGTGAGTGCGCCGTGGTGGCCACCAGCGACGCGCCCGGCGAATGCCGCGTGCGCGCAGTGCTGGTACCGGAACCCAACGCCGACGTGAGCGTTTTGACCATCAAACTGCACTGTGGCAGGCTCCTGCCCCCCTACATGCTCCCGGACAGCTTCGACGTCAGGGAGTCGTTGCCGCGCACCAGCACCGGCAAGATCGACCTCTTGAGCCTGCAATGATTCTCGACGCCATCCGCGACTTCGTCATCCGGGAGTTTCTTCCGGGGCAGAATCCCGCCACGCTCGGTGCCGACGTGCCCTTGATTTCGTCCGGAGTGATCGATTCAGTCGGAACGCTCAAGCTCGTTCTCTTCCTGGAGGAGACGTACGGCGTGGAGATCGACGCGGCCGACATCGACGCAGGCAAGCTCGACTGCTTGGCGTCCATCCGTGCGTTGATCGAGACCCAGCGTGCCGGGGCACGGGCCCCCGCCGGCTGACCATTCCCAGCGCGCCGGGGTCAATCGTCGTTGCAGACGGAGAAGCCGTCGCAGCGCTGCATCCAGTCGCGCACCACTGGGGCGTGCCCGTGGAGCTGATCGTCGGACCAACTGCCGGTTAGCGGTGCTCCAGCTGCCAGGATGCAAGTCGAGTCTGGCACGCAGTCGTCCCACTTCCACGCGGTCCAGCTGACGCCTTCGCTTTCCATCCAGTCCAGCCAGGGTTCGGCTGCCTCCGCACACACTCGCCCGTCCATTCCACCATCGGCGTCCGTGGCTCCCCATTCGGTCACGAAGACAGCCTGGCCGGCGTCGATCGCCATCTGCCCTTGGCGGAGCATGTCGCCACCGTGAGTGCAGGAGTAGAAGTGGAGCGTGTACAGGAGATTCCGGGCTCGCACCGGGCTCGCCGCCGCGGCGCCAACCAGCTGAGACCAACGGGGCGTGCCGAGCACGATGAGGTTGTCCGGGTCGATGGGACGGATCGCGCTGATCACCGCCTCGTGATACGGCTTGAGGACGCTCGGCCAATCCACGT